>CALAYL010000063.1 GCA_937894725.1 uncultured Bacteroidota bacterium | reverse complement strand
TGCTGTAGAGCAAAAGCGTAAAGTTTATCTTTTGCAGACATTTGTAGCGGGGTTTCGCTACTATAATGGTATGGCCATACTTTCTGAAATGGAAATTGGCGACTGGATAGAGCTAAGACGAGAGCGCGAAAACCCTCACGACAAATCAGCTATCGCACTCTATTGGCAACAAGAAAAAATCGGTTTTTTGCCATCTGTTACAAATCAAATGCTGGCGCAATTGCTCGATGCCAATGCACTACCGCTCCTGGCGTGTATTACCAATTTGAATAGAGAAGTCAAACCTTGGGAGAGTGTAGAAATAGCCGTCTATTTTTTTCAAGAAGAAAATAAACTAAACCCACATGCAGACTACTTACTCCATCTCAAAACACCTCGATATCATACTAAAACTAAACTTAAGCATACCGTATCATTTGAAAATTTTTTTGAAACTCAAAATAGAGTAATAGAACTTGAAACTATCGAGAATAAAGACGCAAAAAACTATTTTAAAGAAAACTATGCAGATAAATTAATAAAAATAGAAGGTAAGGAATACGCCAAAGTGGCTGATGATGGGATATATACTTACCTTTATAATGTGAAGCCTATCCGTATGGTTACTGCCAGCAATGGCGAGCCGTATATTTTATTTGGCTGCTACCAAGAAGATTTTATACTTAACGAACCGGACGAGGGGATCGAAGAAATTGAGTGGAATAAATAAAATGAGTTTTCAACTGTGTTGGGAAAGTTTAATTACTAGATAATCCGTTCTTTATCCATTTTTTTTAAATTTAGTCCAAAATAATCGTGTGAACATAACCCTATTTGATACGGCTAGTCTAAGAGCCGACTTGTTGCCTTTGTCATTTACCCGTTCGATGGCTGATTTCCGTGTAGGAATCATCACCATTTTTGAAAAATGGCAGCGCATTTTCGATGTGGAGTGTCAAGTACTCACGGAGTCATATCTTCAACCTAAATATCAGTATGAAGCCATCACTGCCGAAGGGATTTTTATCTCCTCTAGTTTATTGCCAAATGAGAGTTTAAAACAAATTATTCAAGCATTATCTATAGATACTGCCATATACAAAGACCGGTTATTGTTAGCCTTTAGAACTTCTAAAGCGCAACTTAATTTTGAAAATCTTGAGCTGCTCGCTTCTCAAATGCAGCGCATATCTTACGATGGGCCTATAGATTTCATCGCCAGACCCAAAGATGTTTTCTCGCTCAACCACAAAGCCATTGAGGCCGATTTTGATATACTAACCCAAGGTAAAGTATCTCAAAAACTCGCTCAGACCAACACACTCATCGGTAGTGCCGATAGGCTATTTATCGAGGAAGGTGCTGTAGTGGAGGCCGCTATTTTAAATACAAATACGGGTTGTATCTATATTGGCAAAAAGGCTGAAGTTATGGAAAATTGTGCTATCCGAGGGCCTTTTGCCTTGTGTGAACATGCAGGATTGAAAATGAGTACCAAAATCTATGGAGCTACCACAGTGGGGCCACATTGCAAGGTAGGCGGAGAGGTAAATAATGCCGTATTTTTTGCTTTTAGCAACAAAGGACACGATGGTTTTATCGGCAATTCGGTGATAGGTGAGTGGTGCAATCTAGGCGCAGACACCAACAATTCCAACCTCAAAAACAACTATGGTTCGGTCGATGTGTGGAATTATCGAACAGGCAAAAGTGAAGATAGTGGCATGCAGTTTCATGGGCTAATTATGGGCGACCATGCTAAATCTGGTATCAATACGATGTTCAACACCGGTACTGTGGTAGGCGTATCCGCCAATGTGTTTGGTGGTGATTTTCCGCCAAAGTTTATTCCATCTTTTTCGTGGGGTGGGGCGCAATGGTTGCGTACTTTTCTGTTTGAAAAAGGGCTCGAAGTAGCCGAGAAAATGATGGAGCGTAGAGGAATAAAACTGACAGAAATAGACATCGCTATTTTAAAAGAAGTGTTTGAAAGAGATAAAAAGTATAGAAAAAGTTAAGATATACCATGACAATTGACCGAAAAAAAATAGTAGCAGGCAACTGGAAAATGAATTTAACCCTCGCTGAGGGTGAGGAACTTGTACGTACTTTACTCGCCACTATCAGTGGCAAAAATATTGTTGCCGAAATATGGATTGCTCCTTCATTTATACATCTTCATTCATTGCAGCAACTCACTAAAGGCTCTGCGATCACATTAGTGGCGCAGAATTGTGCTGCTCAAGCCTGGGGTGCTTTTACGGGTGAGGTATCCGCTTTTATGCTAGCTAGTATGGGCATATCACAAGTAATCATAGGACATAGCGAGCGCAGACAATATTATGGCGAAAGCGATGATATTATTAAATCAAAAATAGATACCGCACTTGAAGCTAAGTTGCGTCCTGTTTTTTGCTGTGGCGAGTCTAAAGAGGCGAGATTAAGCGAGCAGCATGAGCAATACATTTTTTATCAGCTTAAAGACAATTTATTTCATCTCAATGAAGCACAATTTTCTAAAATCACTATAGCCTATGAACCTATATGGGCAATAGGTACAGGCATGACAGCGACCCCTGCCCAGGCTGAGCAGATCCATGCTTTTATCAGAAAAGAAATAGCGCATCGATATTCAGCAGCTACAGCCGAGGGTACGACTATTTTGTATGGAGGTAGTGTCAATGCTGCCAACGCTAATGAACTTTTTTCTCAACCCAATATAGATGGGGGCTTAGTGGGTGGAGCATCGCTCAAACCGCAAGATTTTTTTACGATTATAAATTCCATTTGATGTATAGTGCTTACAGATTTAAAACCAGTGATAAGCTGGAACGAAATATGCTCATGGCAGTGTTGGGCGAAAGTGGGTTCAATGGTTTTGAAGAAGAAACCAATGATTTGGTGGCTTATGTGGATTCGTCATTGTTTACCGAAGATGAAGTGAAGGCACTTCTTAAAGAGTATGGATTGATTGAAATTGAGTATGGCTACTCAACGCTCGAAAACACTAACTGGAATAGCGTGTGGGAGAGCCAGTTTGAGCCTGTAAATATAGGCAATGTACACATCAGGGCTACGTTTCACCCTACCCAAAAAGACAAACACGAGATCGTTATAGATCCCAAGATGTCATTTGGTACAGGACACCATCCCACCACTTTTTTGATGATTGAACAGATGAGTCAGCTCGACTTTACAGACAAAAAGGTGCTCGATTTTGGTTCTGGTACAGGTATTTTGTCTGTATTTGCAGAACAATTAGGTGCTAAATCCGTAGATGCTATAGACAATGAAGATTGGGCTTATGAAAATTGTATCGAAAACGCACACTTGAATCACTGCACTAAAATAAATCCCATTTTGGGAGACCATAAAACAGAATTAGCTTTTGATTATGATATTATCTTAGCTAATATCAATCGTCATGTCATATTGCCAAATCTTGCAAAATGGCACACTCGTTTAAAAGCCGAGGGCGTTTTATTGCTTAGTGGACTACTCGATAGCGATGAGACTATTGTGCTAGAGCATGCTTTTGAATATACACACCTTGCAACTCATCGAAAAGATGGATGGATCATGATATTTCTAAAAAAATAAATACACTATGCGCTTTGTAATCCTTATTGCTACGTTCTTCACCTTTGCCATGGCTAATGCCCAGATAGCGTCATCTTTTCCCACCGAAAAGGATAAATATCTAAAGGCTTTAGATGACTTTATGAAAGCTAACAAATTAGAAAAGTGTATTACCTCGGTCGATGCATTTGAAGCGACTGTAAAAAAGGGCGCTTTTAATGATGCACAGATGCAGAAGATAATAGAAACGAGCAATGTGATGCTGAGTAGAACCATGTCGCCATTTCCTTATTTCTATCATTATCTCTCGGCTATTACCGCTTATGCAAACAATCAAGGTGACCCAGCTAAGTTTATTTCTTTTTCAGATATAGCCATGAATGTAGCCAAAAATAAAGCCAAAGGAGACAATAAGGAATATTTGAAATTTATGGAGTTTTCCGATGCACTTTTTAGTCAAGGCGCAATCAATGTGACTAATTCGAAAACTTGGAAAGTAGATACCAAAGATTATACGATAAATGACAAAGATGGCAAGCTGAAAATCAGTTTTCCCTCTACTCGACTTGCATCCATGACCAATCGTGATTCGATGGAGATTTTTAATACAAAAGGAGACTTTTACCCACTCGAAAATAAATGGGTAGGCCAAGGTGGAAATCTGTATTGGACAAAGGCAGGAGTGGATAAAAAAATAGCTAGTGCAGTGATTAAAAAGCCCTATGAAATCAGTTTGGATAACTTTTCGTTTTCAATTGATAGTGTAGAGTTTTTACATACTGAGTTTTTCAAAGCGCCATTGGTTGGGAAATATACAGATAAGTTGGGATTAGGCGATTCGGCTAACACTACTTACCCTCGTTTCGATTCAAAAGACCTTGGTGTTTTTATCAAAAATCTAGCTCCCAATGTAGATTATTCAGGCGGATTTAACTTTTATGGAAGTAGAGTGATAGGATACGGCACTTCAGATCAAAAAGCTTCTGTTACATTTTATAAAAATGATATGGTGACAAAAATTTTGACCGCCTACTTTACGGAGTTCCCTATCAAAAAAGATGATGAATTGACCTCTCAAAAGGCGCAGATTTTATTATTTAATGGTAAGGACACTATTTTTCATCCAGAGCTGACAATGATTTATAAAATCAAAACTAGAGAGTTGCGTTTGTTGCGCTCTGAGTCGGCCATATCTAGATCTAAGTTTATAGATACTTACCACAATTATGAGTTTGATGCAGATGCCATTTTCTGGAATTTAGATTCCACCCGAATGATACTTAAAACGCTGGGAGGTGTTGGTAAAGTAGGTAGTGAGTTTGAATCTAATGGTTATTTTGAGAAAGAAAAAGTAAGAAAATTGCAAGGTATATCTAACTACGAACCGCTATCGGTAATCAGGATGATGTACGAAAAAACGGGTAGTAGAGTGCTCGATGCTAATGCGCTTGCTAAAGCGATGAATCCGAACTTGACAGAAGGAATGGCAAAGTCGCTCTATTATCAGCTAGTTGAAGAAGGATTTATAGTGTACGATGAACCATCTAGCACAGTATTGATGAGAGATAAAGTCTTGCATTATGTATTGTCTAATGCTAAACGAAAAGATTATGACATTATCAAAATGCGCTCTATCCCAAAAGATGGGCAAGACTATATCGACTTGTCGAATAATAATATAGAATTAAAAGGTGTAAAGTCAATCCCAATTAGCGATACAGCGTCTGTGTATTTCTTTCCAGACAACAATTTCGTGAAAATTCAAAAGAATAGAAACCTTGAATTTGATGGACTTATCTATGGAGGAAGAATGGATTTTTATGGTAAAGATCAAAAATTTCAATATGACTCTTTTTTGGTGAATTTATCAGGTCTCGATTCTATGCGTATCAATATCCCCGATGGGGATAAAACGGATGTCAATGGAACACCGAAATTGATGACACTGAGAACGAATATAGAGGGGATAAAAGGACAGATGAAGATTGACTTACCGATAAATAAATCTGGAAGAGCGCGACTATTGCAATATCCACAGTTGATAAGTAAAGAAAATTCTTTTGCCTACTATGATGACCCTGCAATACAAAGGGGTGTGTATGATCGAAAATCTTTTTATTTCAAGTTAGATCCTTTTAGATTAGATAGCCTTAATACCTTTACACCTAGTGCGATTAACTGGAAAGGAAAGATGTACACGGGTGGTATTTTTCCAGAGTTTAACGAAAGTTTGCGAGTGCAAAAAGATTTATCGCTAGGGTTTACAACGATGAGTCCTAAAGGCTTTGATACCTATAAAGGTGGAGGTAAATACACGGGTGATATCACCCTTGATATGCGTGGGCTTACAGGAGTAGGAGAGCTTGACTATCTCACTTCAAAAACAAAGTCGCACGACTTTATATTTTTTATAGACTCTACCAAAGCGACCAGCGATACCTTTGTAATAGCGAAAACGAGCGATGGAGTAAAGACGCCAGACGTAGCCAGTTCGGGCAATCCAATACTTTGGAAACCAAAAGTGGACTCTATGATTATCTACATGAAAGATCAGCCTTTTTCGATGTATGAGCAGCAAACCGCCTTTAAAGGAAACTTGATACTCACATCAAAGGGGCTAAAAGGTGGAGGGGTGCTTGACTGGACTGAGGCCCTCGTGAGTTCAAAGGATTTCAATTTCAAAACAGACAATCTTAATGCAGATACCGCTGCACTCAATATTAAATCTACATTTGGCGATAAGGTGACTTTCAATACACCAAACGTAAAGGCATTTATTGATTTTAAAAATAAAGTTGCAGATTTCAAATCCAATCTACCAGACAATCCAACTGAATTTGCGTACAATCAGTATAAGACAAATATCAAGGAATTTAAATGGGATATCGAAAAGAAAATACTTGTATTTAGTGTTCCTGCTGGTGCAGCCGCGGAGTATTTTGAATCAACTCGTACAGCACAAATGGGACTCAAGTTTTTGTCTAAAAGAGCAGTCTATGATTTGCAAAGTGCAACTTTGAGATGCGAACAAGTGCCCAATATTTATATAGCTGATGCACAGGTAATCCCCGATAGCGGTGTAGTAGTAATAGAAGGTGAGGCCGTAATGCGAACCCTCAAAAATGCTACTATTTTTGCCGATACGCTTACTAAAAAACACAAGATAGAGAATTGCACGCTCGATATTTTGAGCAAAGCGCAATTGAAAGGTAATGGAGCATTTAAATATAGTTGCGAAGGGCATCCAAATCAAAAAATTGACCTAAACGACATTACTTGTCAAAAAGAAGTGGTAGGGCTAAAGAAAAATCAAACTACCGACTATAGTCTAGTGGCAAAAGGAGAAATAGCGCAAAGCAAAAACTTCTTTTTATACCCTACTGTAAATTACTTTGGTGATGCTACCGTATTTGGTAGAAATCCTGATTTGTTTTTTAAGGGATTTGGCAAAATCAATTTCAAAAACAAGGATATACCTACTTCTGAATTTTCGATGGTAGATGATATTAATCCTGATAAGTTTTTAATCCATTACGATTCACTCATCAAAGCTTCTGATGGTGCAAAGCTCGGGCTAGGACTGTATTTTGACAAAAGCAGTGATATGGTTACGCCATATACTACTTTCTTCTCGCGTAAAAACAACGCTAACGACCCCGTGATGCTCCAACCAGTAGGAGCAATAGACTTTAATCCAACCAAAGGAGAATATCGTTTTGGTACGGAAGAAATCATCAAAGGTGAATCAAAAATAGGTTCGCTTATGACCCTCGATGAAAATAAAAATGTTGTGACTGGAGAAGGCCAAATGGGGTTTGGTGTTGATTTTGGATTGATTAGAACTACCGCTTATGGTACATTTCAAGAAGATAAAGCAAAGAATCAATTTACCTTTAATACTACACTCGGTATAGATATACGAGTTGAAAACAAAGCGATAGAGGAAAAACTTGAAAACTACATATATGTCGATAATCTAGACCTCAACGATATCAACTATGAGACAGATAAATTTAGGCAAGTATTGCTAAACATAACCAATCCGAAAGACGATGAGAAGATGATAAAAGCGTATGAAACTACTGGTAATTTTTCACGCCCAAAATCGCTCGACCATTATTTAGTTTTCACCGATGTGAATTTTGTTTACGACCCTGTTGACTTCACCTTTAGGTCATATGGTAAATTAGGATTGTCATTCTTGGGTGGTAGGGAGATTCATAAACGTGTAGAAGGGTATATCGAGATAGGGCCAAGACAAGGGATGGACTACTTTAATATTTATCTTAAAACAGGAGCTGGTGAGTGGTTTTATTTTGAATACAAACCAGGTATTTTGGGTTTACTGTCTTCCTACGATGAGTTTATACGTACCATCGGTGCGGTAGCTTCTGACAAACGTAAAATCAAAGATGATAAAGGACGATTTTATGCCTACACCATTGGTTCATCTATTGCTAAAGATCAGTTTGTAGAAGCAATGAAAGAAAAAGTAAATCCAACTATGGGTAAAGAAGTACCTTATTTTAAGCAAAAGCCGAATGCTCCTGCAAAAATTGATTCTACTAAAACAAAATCTAAGCCTACAGAAAATGTAGTCCCAGAAAATGGCAGTAAATCCAAAGAAGAAGCAGCGCCAGTATCACCTAAGACAGAAGTTCCGAAAGTAGAGACACCGGTGAAGGTGGAACCTAAAAAGGAAGAAGTGGCTCCAGCTAAAGAACCTGCCAAAACGGAAACACCTCAACGTGTAGAACCTAAACCGTCAAATACAGAGGCGCAGCCAGCAATAGAAGAGGATGCTGCTCCAACGGACACAAAACCTAAAAAAGAAAAAAAACCGAAGAAATCGAAAGCTGAGGTTATAGAAGAGAATTAAAATTCAGTAACCTTGCGGTTCAAATAAAAAAACATGAAAAACATACATTACATCCTGCACGCAGTATTAGCATTGGCCATTGCTGTGTTATTTTATTTTCAATTTAAAGGTGCAGTACCTAAAACAAACGCTACCACTACAGCTACCTCACAAAAAGTCGAATTGCCTGAGTATTCGGGTGTGATCGCTTATGTAAATATTGACTCTTTGGAATCGAAATATGACTTCTTTAAACAGAAAAAAAGTGAACTAGAAAAGAGACAAAAGTCAATCGAAAGCACATTGCAACGAGATGCAGAAGGTCTCCAACGCGAACTTTATGATCTTCAACAACGAGCCTCTACGCTTACACAATCTGAAGGCGAGGCTGCTCAAGAGCGATTGATGAAAAAGCAATATGATTTAGAAAATAAAAAGAATCAATTGGCGGAATCGTTTTTAGGGGAGCAAGAAAAATTCAATAGAGAGCTCAATGCCAAATTGGATTCTTTCTTGACAGAATATAACCAGGATAAGAAGTTCGCTTATATTCTTTCCTATGCAAAAGGAGGTCAAATACTATACAAAGACAAAAGTTTGGACATCACTGACGAAGTTATTGATGGTATGAATGAAAGAATGAAGGCTAAATAAGTTTTAACTAATTTAGGGAAATGGGGGAGTAATAATTGATATTTAGTTTCGTTTAAACTCAAATTTAACACTATGCAAAACCCACCGTCTTCACTCTTAGACCGATTTAACCATCGGATGAAAAGTTCAGTAACAGTAAAACTTATTGCAATTGCATTTTTGATTTTGCTGCTCCTCATTCCTTCTTCCATGGTTAGTGATTTAATATACGAAAGGCTAAATCTTAGAGATGAAGCGGTTAAAGAGGTAAGCGCCAAATGGGGCGATGAACAGGTTATCACTGGGCCAGTAGTGTCTATACCTTACAGATATACGTACAAAACAGAGGAAGGTAAAACGATGGTAGGTAAATCAAACCTACACTTGCTTCCTGACCAACTTGACATCGATGGAGATATTGTTCCTGAGAAAAGACATAGAGGTATTTATGTAGTAGTATTGTACAAAGGAAAGTTTAAAATAAAGGGCAATTTCCCCAAAACTGACCTTTCCCAATTGGGTATCTTACCTGCTGATTTATATCTCAATGAAGCAAGTGTATCAATGGGGATCACCGATATGAAAGGTATCAAAACCCTTGCGTTTAAACTAAATGATTCTATTCTCGACACTGAGCCTGGTGTACTCGATGAAGATATTTATAACAGTGGTATTCACACTAGTCTTGTACCTGATTTATTGAATCAACGTTTGGTGTTCGATATAGATTTAGAGCTAAATGGTAGCAGTGCCATCAACTTCGCTCCATTCGGAAAGGAGACAAAGGTGCATTTAACGTCTAAATGGGGTGACCCGAAATTTCAGGGAGACTTCTTACCCACTCATACGACCACTCCACAGGGTTTTACAGCAGATTGGAAAGTACTTCAACTCAATCGAAATTACCCACAAAAAGGGACAGGCGATTTTATCAAAAATACAGCTGACTTTGGGGTCAGACTCCTACTCCCTGTAGATGAATATCAAAAAACAATCCGCTCATCTAAGTATGGTATCATGTTTATCGTGATTACCTTTCTTTCTTTTTTCTTTATTGAAATCATTAATAAAAAGCCCATTCACACCGTTCAATATCTCCTTGTAGGTTTTGCTATTGTGTTGTTTTATGTATTGCTACTCAGTATATCAGAACATTTGAGTTTCGACTTCTCTTACTTGATTTCGTCTGTGGCTATCTTAGCTTTAATTACATTCTATGTGTATTTTCTCTTTAGAAACAAACTGCTAACGACAATATTTTCAGGAATTTTAGCTCTTTTGTATGGCTTTTTCTACTCCTTATTACAATTGCAAGATTATGCATTACTAATGGGTAGCATCGGCTTGTTTATTATCCTTGCAGTCATCATGCACCTCACTCGAAACATAGATTGGTACAATTTAAACAATGACGAAAGTTAAAGCCTATTTTCGTCCGCTTAGTTGGTTGTAATAATATGCTGGCAACTGATACTCAGGGCTAATGTTGAGCGAATTAGTGAGTGCACTCATTGCTTCTTGTCCTCTACCAGCAGTCGCATATGCTACCCCTAAATAAGCCCATGCTATCTCGTTATAGTTATCGTACCGTACCGCTTCTTCAAGGTATTTGATGGCATTTGGCAAGTCATTCTTTTTTAATGCCTCAATACCATAATAATCTGCTTTGTTTTCGCGCTTCACTATACATGCTAAAGTCGAATTCCCAATCTTGATTTCATGTATAGTTCCCTTTGGAGAAAAATGGTTATTTTTCATCATGGCAGGATCTACAAATTGGGGTAAAAATATAGCGTAGTCCCAGTCTTGCTCATTGCGTTCGCGATAGCGAATATAAAGCGACTGATGTTTTGACTTCGTCCTATTCCATGCCATGTTCAATTCCCATGGATTATTGGACACTATCTTTAGGCCTTCTTTGTAAGGCACATTTTTCGCAAACCAATCTGCCGCTGGTCTAGCACTCGAAGCATAATAATCAATTTGATAATTGCCATATGCTTTGTCAAATCCTCCCGAAAATTCGTTAAAGTAGTTCATGCTTACTGGCAAATTTTGAGCAATAAAGGCAGTAGGCAAAAGCAATCCTACGGCTAATATCACATAAGTTGCAATATGCACGGCTTTTGTTTTGAAAAAGCGTAAAAAAGTCTCAAACGCTAGTACGGAAAATAGTACTACTCCAGTGTAGGTAAAGTAGCTGTGTCGCCATCCGTTGTAGAGTGCCGATTTTTTGTAAATGATAAAGAATAATGGAAAAAGAGTGATGAATAGTACGATAAACAAATGTTTTTTATCAAATTCTTTTATCATTTTTGGTAAAAGAAAAACACCTCCAAGTATTCCTATCAGTACGATGACAGGCGATGTAATCCAGATATAGAGCGGATTATAATTCCAAGGCACTTCATTGGATGGCACATATTCACCACCAAAAAGTACTCGAATAATAATCGGGAATTGGGCTTGAATAGAGAGCGCATTGATAGGAAACATGATTGGGTCGCGCAATGCAGCAGGCCACAATGCCAAAGCGATACCCCATCCCACTATTAGCGCAAACGTAAGTTTGATAATAGTGTCCTTGAAATAGACAAAATCAAGTTTTTGAAAATGACTGCGATATTCTTCATTGGTAATAATAGTGAGGAAAACAAAAAGAAGAATATAAGGATAAACCATGATACCTCCTGAGCGTATCATTAACGAAAACCCTAACCCAAATGCAAGAAGCAAGGTGGATCTCCAACTCGGTTTTTTTAACTCATCCAAAAAGCAAATCATACCATATACGGCTAGCATGTAAGCTGCTGCAAAGGTCGGGTCTTTGGCATTGTTAAATGATTCTGCAAAAATCCTTGGACTTAAAAACATAAAGAGGGTAGCAAAAAATGCTGCTCGCCAATTAGCTATTTTTTTTGCTGCAAGACCTACAAATAAAAAAAGCATGAAAGTAAAAAGCGTTAACACTATATGACGCACTACAAATGGATCTGCATTGGTGTTTTTATAAATCCCAGCAGCGATACCCTCTAATGCTGGGCTATAGTTTATCATCATCAGCGATGCATCATCTCTATCATTTGGTTTGTAGCTAAACACGGTATCATTCTTACCAAATGTAGCATAGTACTCCCATGCCAGATCGCCAATACCTTTATGGTAAATTTCATCGCTACTAGGCCCAAATTGCGTACTGATAAAGGGACGAACAACAAATATCAATCCAATCAATATCCAAAAAAGTTTCTTGAAAACTGAATCGCTTATAAGCTCCTTAAAATCAATTATAAGTTTTGCCTCCCTTGGTGAGTTTGCAGAAGGTGATGGTACTTGTTTTCTAGTCATAGTGTTAATGTATTTTAAATGAAAGTGAGTTGGAATTGCTGCTATTTTATCCACATACTCTCCGTTTCAAATATGCAATTTTTCTGAAACATACTGAACTCCTCAACGCAAAGTGGTAAATATATAGCATGTGAGTGTTTAAAAAACAAGTACTTTAGATGCGGTAATAAGCCAATGGTTTTTATATTTGCTAAACTTTAAAAACAAGCTAGTTGAAAGTAGTGATTTTTGCGGGTGGATTGGGCACTCGATTGATGGAAGAAACGGAAGCACGACCAAAACCCATGGTGGAGATTGGCGGGAAGCCTATTTTGTGGCACATAATGAAAATTTATTCTCACTATGGTTACAATGATTTCGTGATTTGTTTAGGGTACAAGCAGGCCTATATTAAAGAGTTTTTTCTCAATTATTATTTTCACAACGCTGATATTACTATTGATTTAGAAAATAACCAGACCGAAGTTCATCTTGCTAGCAAAGAAAAGTTTAAGGTAACTTTAGTAGATACAGGCTACGAAACAAATACTGCTGGCCGACTCAAACGAGTCCAAAAATACCTAAACAATGAACCCTTTATGCTCACTTATGGCGATGGCGTAGCAGATATTGATATCCCCAAGTTGATTGCTTTCCATCAATCGCATGGCAAACTCGCCACACTCACCTCTATTCAAATCCCTGGTCGATTTGGCAATCTAGAGTTTGATGAAAATGGTCAAGTGCATAATTTTGTAGAGAAACCACAAGGAGATGGCGTTTGGATAAATGGTGGTTTTTTTGTGCTTGAGCCTGGTATATTTAGCTATTTAGAGGGTAATATGGATGATATTCAATGGGAAAAAAAGCCGCTCATCGAAATCGCAAATGATGGAGAATTGATGAGTTATCATCACCAAGGGTTTTGGAAATGTATGGATGCCCTACGCGACAAAATTGAACTCGATCAACATTGGAATGAGGGTGATGCTAAATGGAAAGTTTGGAACTAAGCAAATGAGTTTTTCGACAACATATCATGGTAAAAAAGTTTTCGTAACAGGACATACAGGCTTCAAGGGGTCATGGATGGTCAAGTGGCTCACTATGCTTGGAGCAGAGGTGAAAGGCTATGCCCTAGCTCCCGAAAACGACTATGATTTATTTTGCAAAATTAATATCGAATCGCTATGCAAATCTGTGATTGCCGATATCAGAGATGTTGCACGACTCGAACAAGAAGTTGCCGATTTTCAACCCGATTTTATTTTCCACCTCGCAGCTCAACCGCTTGTTAGGCTTTCGTTTCAGCAACCTATCGAAACATTCGAAGTGAATGTGATGGGAACAGCACATTTGCTTGAATCAGTAAAAAAAGTCAATAAGCCATGCGCAGTAGTGGTGATCACCACAGATAAGGTGTACGAAAATAGAGAATGGCAATACCCCTATCGTGAAACTGACCGATTGGGGGGATACGACCCGTATAGTGCTAGTAAAGCAGCAGCTGAAATAGTGATAAGTTCGTATCGAAATAGCTTTTTCAATCTTTCAAATTATGCTTCTCATCAAAAAGCCATTGCCTCAGCACGCGCTGGAAATGTGATAGGAGGGGGCGATTGGGCAAAAGATCGGATCATTCCCGATATTGTAAATGCACTTAAAAACAATAAACCTATCGAAGTGCGAAATCCAGGGGCTGTTCGTCCTTGGGAGCATGTGTTGGAGCCATTAGCTGGCTATTTGCTATTAGGCGAAAAACTGAGTACAGAACCTCAAGCATTTGCACAAAGCTGGAATTTTGGCCCATTTCCGCAAGATACTTTTACTGTGGGCGAACTCGTAGAAACTGCCATCGAAGTATGGGGCCAAGGTAGCTACATTGTATCCAAACAGAAAAATGCACCACACGAAGCTGGATTATTAAAATTAGACATCAATAAAAGTTTGAGCCAACTAGGTTGGAAGCCTAAATTGAACTCGAAAGAAGCAATCCAATGGACACTCGATTTTTACAAACAAGAAGACGTAGTTTCTTTTATAGAAAAACAAATTAAAGAATATCAATCTCGATAAATGGATTTTAAAAATTTTGATGGAGAATTAGCGCAAGCACTCCGATTAGTAGCAGAGAAAAATGTACGCCAAGAAATAGTGGCGGGAACAAACTACATACCCGTAACAGGCAAAGTGCTCGATGCCGATGATTTGCTTTATGGAGTAGATGCCACACTAGATGGATGGCTTACCACTGGTAGGTTTGGGCCTAAGTTTGAACGTGCATTTGCCAAGTACTTTGGGTCACTCACCTCTTTGTTGGTCAATTCAGGATCATCTGCTAATCTCACCGCTTTTTATACATTGACTTCTCCAAAACTTGGCGAGCGACAAATCAAGCCAGGCGATGAAGTTATCACGGTGGCAGCTGGTTTTCCTACTACGGTCAATCCGATGATACAGTATGGTTGTGTGCCTGTGTTTATTGATGTTGCGTTAGGTACCTACAATATTTTGGCAGATAAAATCGAAGAAGCGATTTCGCCTAAAACAAAAGCGATAATGATTGCACACGCACTTGGCAATCCTTTTGATTTGGAAAAAGTGATGGAAATTGCCAAGAAATATAACCTATGGGTTATTGAAGATGATTGCGATTCACTGGGGGCTACATTTCATGGTAAAAAAACAGGTTCTTGGGGCGATTTAGCTACAGTATCTTTTTATCCAGCACACCATATTACCATGGGAGAGGGAGGTGCAGTACTTGTCAATAACAAACACTTGGCTATGATAGCCCAAAGTTTTAGAGACTGGGGGCGCGATTGCTACTGCGATCCAGGTTGCGACAATACTTGCAAAAAGCGTTTCGAATGGCAGTTAGGCGACTTGCCATTTGGCTATGACCACAAATACACGTACTCGCATATTGGATTTAACCTAAAAGTGACCGATATGCAAGCAGCTATAGGGTTAAATCAACTTAAAAAAGCAGACGCTTTTGTGCAAAAGCGAAGAGAGAATCATGCGTTACTAAATGAGCGACTCAAACAATTTGAAGACCATTTTATTTTACATACAGCTACTCCAAACTCAGAACCGAGTTGGTTTGGCAATATGATTACTATCCGTGAAAATAGCTCAATAGATAGAAATAAATTAGTATCATATCTTGAAGAAAACAAAATCGGAACTCGGCTTTTCTTTGCCGGAAACCTTTTAAAACAACCTGCCTATGCGGGTATTGAAAAACGTATCGTGGGTGATCTAACTAATACCGATATCATAATGAATAAAAGTTTGTGGCTGGGTGTATGGCCGGGACTCAATGCTAGTCATTACGATTATATCATAGACGTGATCACTAAATTCATAAAAAAGTAAGTGTGGAGCAAAATCCGATTTTAAAAACAGATTTTGACGCTATAGCGAAAGCCAACTTGCCTTGGGAAAAACTTGAAGGCAAAACAGTACTAATTACTGGCGCAAATGGACTTTTGCCTTCGTATATTGCCAAAAGTTTGCTTTATCGAAATTCACTTTTTACCACTAAACCCACGAAAATCGTAGGCTTAGTGCGTAATATTGAGAAAGCCAAAAATACATTCGAGCGCTATCTCGAGGATGTCAATTTTAGCTTGATTGACAATTCTATTTTGCAGCCTTTGTCCATAGTGGGCGCAATTGATTTTATTATCCATGCAGCTAGTCAGGCTAGCCCAAAGTATTATAGCATAGACCCTGTAGGTACTGCAGAGCCAAATGTAATAGGAACCTACCATTTGTTGAATTTGGCAAGAGAGAAGAAGTCCGAAAAATTACTTTTCTTTAGCACTAGCGAGGTGTATGGCACTACCGAAGGTATAGATACGATTGCTGAAGACGATTTAGGGAAAGTAAGCCCTACAGCTGTTCGTTCATGCTATGCAGAAAGCAAGCGCATGGGTGAAAATTTATGTGTCAGTTTTGCGCATCAATTTGATATAAACACCTCAATTGTTCGCCCTTTTCATACCTATGGACCTGGACTTTCGTTTGATGATGGTAGAGTGTTTGCCGATTTTGTTGCCAACATAGTACGTAATGAAGATATATCCATGAACAGCGATGGCTCAGCAATCCGAAGTTTTTGTTATATCAAAGATGCTACACAAGGTTTTTTGACCGTGCTTTTGAAAGGCGATAAAGGAGAAGCATACAACATTGCTAACCCCGATGGGGAATTGAGTATCCGTGCACTAGCTGAAACCCTCACAGGATTATTTCCAGAGAAAGGATTAAAAGCTAGATTTGTAGAAAACAAAGACAAAAACTATATTGCTTCCACCTTTAAAAAGCTGACACCAAGTATCGAAAAAGTAAAAAAACTGGGATGGCAGCCTGACACTTCGGTCGAAGAAGGATTTCGCAAAACCATTTTAAGCTACCAATAGAACGAATGATAAATAAAATTAAACAACAATTTAAAAATGGAGAAATTGATAAGCAAACGTTTATCAATACCATGTTTGAACAAAATCAACAACTTTTTGAATACACCAAATTGTTGAAAGATACTGATATCAAGTCGATTGAAATAGGGGAGGAGGGTGTGCTTTTTACTACACGTGAAAAAGATATCAAATTCTTTTGTCATAAAAACGACAAGCGCTCTGCACCATTCGAGATTATGAATTTCGATACCTACGAAGCAGACGATGCAGCTATGATGTACGAATTGATAAATGATAGCGACAATGTGTTTGATATTGGCGCAAACATTGGCTTTTATTCTATCAATTTTGCGAAGGCTTTCCCCAATGCGAAAATTAATTCTTTTGAGCCTATTCCGAGCACCTATACTTTGCTAGAAAAAAATGTTTCGATAAATGAAACTAACAATATTACAATCAACAATTTTGGTTTTTCGAGCGAAGAAAAAACATTAGAGTTTTTTGTTTCGGCTTCCACCTCAGTTAGCAGTTCTGCACAAGATTTGACAAATGGTGGAGATACCGAAAAAGTAGTGTGTAAAGTATTGCCACTTGATTCTTTTGTAGCAAAAAACAAAGCGAAAGTTGATTTTATCAAATGCGATGTAGAAGGCGCAGAGCTATTTGTGTATCAAGGCGCAAAAGAAACATTGATGGAGCAAAAACCAATCGTTTTTACCGAAATGCTGCGCAAATGGGCGGCAAAATTTGATTATCATCCTAATGATATTATTGCCTTATTTGAAAAATTGGGATATAGCTGCTTTGTCATTTTTGACAAAATAAATTTGCGTAAAATTGAAAAAGTGGATGAATCTACAAGTGAAACCAACTTTGTATTTTTAAATAAAGACAAGCATAACGCACTCATTGAAAAATATGCAAGATAAACTAGCACATATAGCGGCAAGGCTTCGTACACGCATTGTGCAACTAGCTCATGACAACAAAGCTTCTCATGTAGGCGGAGCGTTGAGTATTATTGATGTATTGACCGTGTTGTATGCAGAGGTATTGAAGTACGATGCTTCAACACCAGCATGGGAAGAACGAGACAGGCTATTTTATAGTAAAGGACATGCATGTACAGCAATCTACACGGTACTTGAGGAGTTTGGTTTTTATGGCAAAAAATCGCTCGATACTTTTACCCAAAATGAAAGTCTTTTCACCTCACATGTCAATCATAAAATTCCTGGAGTAGAATTATCTACGGGTAGTCTTGGTCATGCATTGAGTGTGGCTACAGGAGTAGCTTTGGCGGGTGTGAGAAAGAAAAAGGATTGGCGAGTATATGCTATTTTGAGCGATGGCGAACTCAATGAAGGCTCTAATTGGGAGGCGATTTTGTTTGCTCCACACCACCTACTTTCAAACCTTACGCTAATCATTGATTACAACAAAATCCAGAGTTTTGGCACTACCAAAGAGGTGTTGGACTTAGATTTAGGCGCGCCATTGGCACAGAAACTTGCCGATTTTGGGTGGGATACCGTAGAGATAGATGGACATGATTTTGAGCAAATTAAACATGCATTTGTAACTCCCTCAGATTCGATTAAGCCTAGAGCTATTGTGGCACATACGGTGAAAGGGAAAGGTGTTGATTTTATGGAAGATAAACTTGCTTGGCACTACAAATCACCAAATGCAGAAGAGTTAGCGAATGCTATTTCACAGTTAAATAACACGAAATGAGAACAGCATTTATCCAACAGTTGATAGAAGAGGCCAAAACGAACGATAAGTTATTTTTGCTTGTAGGCGATTTAGGATACTCAGTGGTAGAACCCTTTGCTACAGCCTATCCTGATAGATTTTTGAATGTAGGTATTGCAGAGCAAAATATGACAGGTATTGCGGCTGGATTGGCTATGGAAGGCTATAATGTATTTACTTATTCCATCGGCAATTTTCCCACACTGCGCTGTATAGAGCAGATTCGATACGATGTTTGCTATCATAATTTAAGTGTAAAAATTGTAGCGGTAGGCGGTGGCTATGCGTATGGTCCATTGGGCACTTCGCATCATACTACCGAAGATATAGCGATGCTACGAGCTATACCTAATATGATTGTGACTGCACCCGCAGATCCTGTAGAAGCGAAAGCGCTTACAGCCTATTTTTGTAATAGCAATAACCCTGGCTATCTTCGCCTAGGGAAAGCTGGAGAACCGTCAGTTCACACCAATGATTGTATCAATATTACTCAAATTTTATGCCTACTAAAAGGAGAAAAAACTGCGGTATTGTGCACTGGAGGAACATCATTTCAGGCAAAAAAGTTTATAGAAGACACGGCAAATGGGTATAGCTTATATACCGTGCCTATGATTAAGCCACTCGATAAAGAGGGCTTAAAATCTATTTGTAACGACTATGAAAATATCATCACCCTCGAAGAGCATCAAAAAAGTGGTGGATTTGGCTCTGCCATTCTTGAAGCGATAAACGATTTGAGAGAAAATGGAGAAATAGCCGAGTTTCCTAAAGTAGTGCGCAAGGCTGTGCCCGACATTTTTATACCCTATGCAGGTAGTCAAGATTTTCTGAAAGAAAAAGCAGGTGTAAACTTGAAATAAATATGAGTAAAAAAACAATTACCATCGTAGTACCATGCTTTAATGAGGCAGATAACATAGGGCTCATGATAGAAAAACTACGTGAAGTAATGGCGAAATATACTGTGAAGTACGACCATGAAATATTGATTATTGATAATGACTCTACGGATAATACAGTAGCGATTATAAAAGCGGAATGTGCTACTGACAAACGCATAAAACTGATTGTTAATTCTCGAAATTTCGGATGGATTCGATCGCCTTATCATGGATTGCTTCAAGCCACAGGCGATGCGGTAGTGTATATGGCTGCCGATTTTCAAGACCCTCCAGAAGTGCTACATGAATTTATAGCCAAATGGGAAGAAGGGTACAAAATTGCCATCGGTATCAAATCTGAAAGTGAGGAATCTTTTATGATGTTTAGAGTTCGAAAGGCATACTACAATCTTATTGACCGAATATCAAACAATAAACTCTACAAGAATTTTACAGGTTTTGGCCTTTACGATAAGCGTATTATTGAGATTTTACGTCAGTTTGACGACCCTTATCCTTATTTCAGAGGATTGATAAGCGAAGTTGGCTTTAAAAAAGCACTCATCACTTTTACGCAGCCTGTTCGCAAGCGCGGCATCACCTCTAGCAATTTTTATGGGTTATATGATGTAGCTATGTTGGGCATTACGAGTTATTCCAAATTTCCATTACGATTGGCTACCATGCTAGGTTTTGTTATGTCAGGGCTGAGTCTATTGGTCGCCTTTATTTATTTAGCAATGAAACTCATCTTTTGGTATGAATTTCCTTCTGGCAATGCTCCTACTGTGATCGGTATTTTCTTTTTTGCCTCGGTGCAACTGTTTTTTATTGGGATTTTAGGAGAGTATATTGGTTCTATTCATACTATAGTGCAGAAACGCCCACTAGTGATAGAGCTTGAGCGAGTCAATTTTGATTAAGATAATGTTCGCTTTATTGAGAATGAAGTTGTGTTTGCTATCCATTTTAAGGAAAGATATAGGTTTTAGTTATATTCAATACCTTTGCTAATTGATGATATGTTCATTGTTTATTCGTTTAAAAAAACTTGATTATGAAAATCACGACAGTTTCTTTACTGTTCTGTATTATGGCAATACGATTTAGCCCTATATCAGCTCAATCGCTAGGTTGTTATGGATCAACAGATTTTAAGACAAAATATAAAATATATAATACAGATACTACTCTCGATTTTACATTTACACTTTGTAGAGCCGCGGTAATAGATTTTGAGAAAATAAGCGATTCAGACAAAGTAGTATTGATGACCATACTCCAAAATGTGGGTAACAAAAATAATATAGGAGCGTACAAATCGGCCTATAAAATCATCTCGGTACTGCAAGATATAGAGGATAAAAATACGTATAATTTTACGGCAGTATTAACCAAAACTATTGCATCTGAAATCAAAGTGCCAAGTTTATTGAATACTAAACAAATAAGTTTTGCATTGACTTATGGCGAATATCTTTCACTATTGATTCGTGATAAATCTGGAAAGTTTTTTTCAACAGCTTCAGAGAAAATTGATGATTATGAATTTGGTTGGTAATGGATGTTAGTTAAGGGTGTTTATATGTAGTTTTATAGCAAATAAGTGTTATCGCCATTCGACACCTTTTTTTAAAATTTAAATTGATACAGTTAGATTTCTAAACTATTGTCAAGTTGCAGCGTTAGTACTTAAATGGTCTTATATTAGTGATATGAGTGAAGAATTTATAAATCCAATAGATGTACGTAAAACAGCAGATACCCCTGGTTTGTTGCCATATGCTCACACAGTAGGTGCCGCATTGATAAAACCACTCGACCTGGGTAGAACCAAGGGACTGGCCATGCAAGCTATGGTGGAGCAGTCAGGTATGCAGCTCAATCAAATCAAAACTCAAATTGAATTACTCATCACTCAAGCGCAAGCTATACATGATCGTATGGCTATTTCAGAAACTATCTATAAGGCCGAATGTCGATTCAAACCATTGATAGGACACATTTATCATTTATACCATACAGTAGATGAACTTGCGGTGTTGTCAATGATAGGGCCAAGCGAATGGGGTCGAAGTGGATGTCCACATAAGTTTAACGCTTCTGTAAAACTGTTGGCCGATCACACTTGGGAGATTTTGCACGCTACTCCGTAGTAAAAAATGACTAGATTTGCTGGCTATGAAAAACCTCACAAATATCCTTTTGACAATAGTAATCATGTTATTGATGGTGAATATTGGATTGCATTTTTATCCGCTTCACAAAGCCGAAGTGAAAGAAAATGTGACCATTGAAGCGGTAAAAGAGCCTTCCCCATTTGATAATGTAGTCAATGACCCTTACTATAATGTACCTAATGATGCCTCAGGTCCAACTACCACTATCAAGTTTGATAAGGAGGCTCACGACTTTGGGAAGATGAAAGATGGTGAGTTATCACATACTGAGTTTAATTTTACCAATACGGGTACTCAAGATTTGTTTATCAGCAATGCTGTAGGAAGTTGTGGTTGTACAGTGCCAGAATGGCCACGCGAGCCTATTAAACCAGGTAAATCGGGCAAAATAAAAGTAGAATTTGATAGCAAGGGCAAACAGGGGGAACAGTTGAAGACTGTAACTGTAACCTCCAATACCGCTAAACCCAATACTGTATTAACGATCAAGGCGGTAATTTTACCTAAGCTGTAATGAGTAGAATCATGGCCATAGATTATGGAGCTAAGCGTGTGGGCATAGCCGTTACAGATCCTTTGCAGATTATTGCTACTGCGTTAGATACTGTAGATACAGCTGGATTGTTTAGTTATTTGGAGGCCTATTTCAAAAGAGAAACGGTCGAGAAGCTTGTAGTGGGCATGCCTTACAATCATGGATATGCCGAAAATGCAGTCATGCCTAAGATTTTACTTTTTATAACACAATTTAAACAAAAGTATCCTTCGATAGAAGTAGATACGCTCGATGAACGATTTACCTCCAAGATGGCGAGTAGCATTATACTCCAGTCTGGTGTAAACAAAAAAGCCCGTAGAGATAAATCCACGATAGACCGTGTGAGCGCTGTAGTTTTACTTCAATCGTACATGGGTTAGTCAAAATCAAATTGAGTAAAGATTTGATTATTATATTTGCATTCTTAAAACAAAAAAATGATATTTCCTATAATAGCATATGGCGACCCAGTATTGAGAAAAAAGTGTATAGAGATTCCAAAAGATTATCCAGATTTGGCGAAGTTGATCAATGATATGTTTGCCACTATGGAAAAGTCGAAAGGGGTAGGTTTGGCGGCTCCACAGATAGGCAAGGGCATTCGTCTTTTTATAATTGATAGTCGAAAAATGTTTGATGAAAGGGAGGAGCAAAAAGGAATGAAAGAGGTGTTTATCAATGCTAAAATAATAGACGAAGACGGCAAGTCGTGGCGATTTGAGGAGGGGTGCTTGAGCATACCTACGATTCGTGAAGATGTAATGCGACTTTCAAATATCACGATACAGTATTACGATGCTGATTTTAACTTTAAAGAGGCAAAATTTGATGATCTTACTGCCCGTGTCATTCAACACGAATATGACCACATAGAGGGAAAACTCTTTATTGATTATCTTCCACCACTTAAAAAAGCCATGCTCAAAGGCAAGCTAGACAAGATATCGAAAGGCATGGTAGATGTGAGTTACAAAATGAAATTTCCGAAGTAAGATTTACGATTTTAGTCGCATAAATACCGACCCCAACGATTTACTCATTTCTAATTCGATGAGTTTCCCATTTTGGTATCGGTAATATGAGGTTACATTATTTACCTCAGATTTGTATTCAGAAGGGCCTATTTTGGTAAGTGTAAAAAATTTACCCAAGCGCTCTGAATAAAACTCTTTAATAGCAATAGGCTCTTCAAAATAAAGTGATACTGAGCCATATCGTATCATTCTTTTTAAAATCACTCTAGTTCCCTTTGAGGAATAGGTATATCCATCAGTTTGGCGAGTAGTTACATTTTCTGATGGACCGTCTTCATCGGTATTGATATCGTATTTTGCATATTGGAGCTGATTGTTTTTGAATATAACCAGGGCATTTGTAGCTGACTTTTTGTTCACAAATAGCACTTTAGCCTCGGACTTGCTAGATATATGATAGATTATTTCGCCATTTCCCATATCTGTTCTGGTAACGTCTGTTTGGCCTATTGTCTTGCCAAACAAGTTTAGGTCATACGACAGTTTTTGGGCAGTTAGGTTTGTAAAACTAAGAAATAAAGTCATCATTAAAATGGTACTAAGTTTCGTCATGTTTTTTGTTTTTTCTTTTTAGCTGCAGGAAATAATACGTTGTTTAATATCAACCGATAGCCCGGTGAAGTAGGGTGTAGGTTTAAATCTGTTTTGGGATCACCAACTAGATGCTGATAGTCTTCGGGGTCGTGACCACCAAAGAAAGTCCACATACCTTTTCCATATTGCCCATGTATATAGCGGGCTTCTCCAGCTGCTTTATTCTGACCCAAAATAAGGACCTCTTTTTTTATGAAATTTTTGTTGAAAGCAGTCGTTTGTCCCATAAATCCTTTTACTACTTTGGTGTGGCATTGGGTGAGCATAGTGGGGATTTGATCCCATTTTGCAGAGAAGTCGAATAGGTTGAAATAGTCTAAGTCTTTTTGAACTTGTCGTCCAAAATTGGCATCGATATTGGAATATTCGTATTCAAAGGGATTGGTACGCAACTGAAAGTTTTCAAATGCAAAACCTAGCGAAAAATCAAGTTTAGACTGTGCTGCGGGGTCTTGTGGGTCGTAGTCGAACATTTCGCTGCAAATGTCGGTATTCTGTGCATCGAGGGCTATGTCGTACGAATCGGTAGCACTGCACATCGCAAACATAAACCCTCCTCCACCTACGAAAGTTTTTATTTTCTGAGCCACAGCTAGTTTGAGTTGTGATACTTTTTTGTAGCCTCTTCGTTTCGCGATTTCTTCCAGATAAGCTACTTGATTTTTGTACCATTCCATTTGATTATAAGATGCATAAAACTTGCCATACTGACCCGTAAAGTCTTCGTGGTGCAAGTGTAACCAGTCATACTTGGCTAGTTTTTCGTCTAATACTTCATCATCATAGACTAGGTCATAAGGTATTTCGGCATAGGTAAGTACGAGTGTCACAGCGTCATCCCAAGGCTGCATCGATTTGGGTGAATAGACCGCTATTCTAGGAGCTTTTTCGAGCTTTATGAGTTCCATATTTACCTCAGGATTAGCGATTTCTTGAAGTATGCCGCCATATTGCCCATCTGCTATCACTTCATAGCTAACGCCTCTGATACTGCATTCAGTTTCAATTTCTTTCGCATATTTTACGGCAAAACTTCCTCCTCTATAGTTGAGGAGCCAATCTGCTTCTATTCCTAAACTTTTTAGACACCAAAAGGCGATCCCATACGCTTTGAGGTGGTTTTTTTGTTGCAAATCCATGGGTATCAAGACATATGATGCTTGACTAGAAAGTGAACTTGCAATAAATATAAAGAGGATTATTTTTTTCATACTAGGCTATAATAATACGATAATGTAATCAAAAGTAATTCCAACTTTCAATCAATGCGCTACTTTTATAAAGTAAGCGTTGCTTTTGGCTTTTTTTTGAAAATTATTAGGTAGAAGTTATCAGGTTTATTTCACTCTAGGAATCATCCCTCTGATACCCATATCTACTACATTCTCCCCTTTTGCAGGTTCCCACTTACCATCTTTTACTACCTCGTTCCATTCAAAACTATTATTGATAGATAGAGCTACTTCTACTTCTATGTCTTTGGTTTCATTGCCTGCTATTTTCAAATTGCCATTGGCAAATTTGCCAGTAACTACGCATGACCCAGCAGGGATAGGAGAGGAGGCTGAAATTGGGTTTACTACAGTGGTAGCGCCTGGAGGCGTTTGACCTGTTGTGATTTGCTTAAATGATTGTCCATAAACAGTGCCATACGCTTCTGATCCCCAATAGCCTTGAAGTTTGTTGCCATTTACTGTTACAGTTTGTGTATTGAGTTGGTAGCTTTTTATATAGCTATTGAAGCCTACAAAGCTGGCTACATTGCAAGGGAATTCTTGTTTTATGGGATAGTTTGTGCCCGCTACTGTGATGCTTGTATCTAGTAAAAATTTGATTTCATAGTTTTGATATGCAAGCGAAACCCTTAGCCATTCATAGTCTCCGGCTTTTACATCTTTGAGGGGTACTTTGAAAAACACTTCTCCATCTTTTGCATTTACGGCTTTTTCAAAATCTATAGCCATGCTACCACCTATAGTAGTTTCGGCAGCTTTATACAATACAGTTCCCTCGCCTAATTGGGTAAGTGCGCCAGGAGCTAGCTCTATGTAGTGAGCACTTATAGATTTGAAATCGGGCGACTGAGCGGCATTATTACTGTTTATAGTAGCCGGGTTGCCAAAGTTGTCTAAACGTTGCTGAAGTTTATCTAGTTTGAATTTAAAAATGAGCGATGGTTCATCTTGTTTAGTTGGTTCTTTCTTTGTACAGCTTGAAAGTATCGCTACTAGTAATAGCATCAGCAAAGTGTAGTTTTTCATAATTGTTTTTTTGTTGTGTTATATAAACGCTAATCTAATTGGATTTGGTACATAAACAAAAAAGGAGTCTTTATTGCTAAAGACTCCTCAAACCTAGTTTAACCCTTAAAACCAAACCTACTACTAAGACGTAAAAAAAAACTTGTCGGTTGCATAGCTTTGTCATATATTTGTTAAATGTTTGGGTCGTTAGCTCAGTTGGTTAGAGTGCTTCCTTGACATGGAAGAGGTCACTGGTTCGAATCCAGCACGACCCACCCCAAAACAAGAAGAGGTGCTGATTTCAGCACCTCTCTTAAAGTTTAACAACAAACTTTTTTAGTTAGCAGGCATTACCTTTTCAATCATGATACCATTAGCGGATACGCTGAGTGATGGATTGCTCTGAGATGGTAGTTGATTAAAGAAATCTTTATACGTATTTCCTAAGATTGTATATCCTCCTGTGGTTAAGTCAAAGAAAATATTGTTCATCAGGTTGATGTTTTTTCCAGAACCTGTATTTAAGAAGTATCCTTGGTTAGCCGAATTTTTTGAAGTAGGCGTTAGTTTTACTCTATTAAAATTAAATACCTGGTTGTCTGTGCTACCTGTAATATAAAGACCATACATAGTACTTTGTCCTCCTACATTAAGCGAGTTGTTCGTGATATTGCCGTAGTTTTCTACTTTGCCTTCGCAGTTGTTCATCGCTAGGCCATAGCTTCCGTTTACCGCATTCACTACGTTATTGCTCACGATTAGATTATCTGTGATTTTGTCTAAGCTGATAGCTTTATATCCTTTGTATGTTGATACAGAACTTACTACATTGCTAGAAAGTATAGGAGCAGATTCGTTTGTTAGCGAAATGCCACTTTCGTACTGATTGAAGAAAAGAGTACCCGTGATATATGTTCTGCTATCTGCTTTGCTAGCGTTTCCTTTATAAACTCCTATGCTACCGTTGTTTAACTCGCAGTCTTCTATGCTTAAGCCAGCTTTGCTACCATTTGATGTAGCATAGATTACTGCGCTGTTAGCTCCAGTAGTTTGCTTTTCAGAACCGTCTAATACTACATTTTTGAACTTAACGTTTTCTGCATTGCCATCCAACCGAACTACATTTCCAGTAAGTCCTAACTTGTTTTCAAGTGTTAGGTTGCTGAAAGAAACATTCGATGCGCCATTGATTCCTACAGTATAGGTTTGATCAGGCGAACTTGCAGAGATAGTTACATCACCATTTGAACCAGACAACGATTCAAATGAAACGGTATTTATAAATGATGCGCCTTTGATATTTGTAAGCTCTATTCGATCAGTATATTTGTCTGAGGCTAATAAAAATACCACTGGCCCAGAAACGCCACCACATTTAAGTGCTTCTACTGCAGACGTGAGTGAAGTATAGTCACCTCCATTTTTATCAATTTTGTATTCACCGCTTAATGGACTGCATTGTGCGAAGACGCCAATAGTTAAAATGCTAAGTCCTAATGTTGCTAATGTTTTCATTTTTTTTTGTTATTTAGTTGTTGTTATGTGAACAATATAGTATCAAAACAAGTTCTTGTCAATACCCAAAGTTAAAAAATATTCATTTTAAGCCACAATTTTTATAAAAATAAAACATAAAATAATGAAAATCAACAAATTAATCTTGTCTTTTTTTTGCTTTTTTCTAGCAAATTTTTTGATTGCGCAAAAATCAGTACACGACTTTACGGTAAAAGATATCTCTGGTAAGTCTGTAAAATTGTCAACCTATAAAGGGAAAGTCTTATTAATTGTGAATACGGCATCTAAATGTGGCTTAACTCCTCAGTACAAAGATTTGGAAGAATTTTATAGTGCCAACAAGTCAAAGGGATTTGAAATATTAGGTTTCCCTGCCAATGACTTTATGGGGCAGGAGCCTGGTTCGGATCAAGAGATTCAGCAATTTTGTTCTACCAAGTTTAACGTCACCTTTCCTATGTTTTCAAAAATAGCTGTAAAAGGGAAAGCTATGGCACCTCTTTATAAGTATCTAACAAAGAAAAGTGAAAATGGCAAGCTTGATGCTCCAGTAAAATGGAACTTTCAAAAATTTCTAATAGACAAAAATGGGAAGTTGATTACCTCATTTTCACCAACCCAAAAGGTTAGTGAAGTGGAAGTAGCCAATACTATCTTAGATGCGCTAAAATAAATTCATCTTAGGATGATTGCATTTTTCTAAACATAAAGAAGAGTCCAATAGCAGTGATAATCTGTGCTAAGGTGGTTTGGTAGGTTGGAAAAAAGCCCAATAAATCTACACCTGGCAGATCAAAAAAGGTTTGGCTAATCAGATTTGCCTCTTGAAAGCTATGAATACCTTTACCTACTAACACCACAGAGAGAAGACAAAGCATTATAATAGAATAGTTAATCAGTTGGGTAAAGGGGATTTTTTTTGCAAAATGTGTAATCGCTATATATAAGATAACGACTACTGCAAACGCAAGAATACATCCTGCAAGGATATAATTGAGGTGTTGCCCTTTGCTTTGTAGATTGATAGAAGATATAAATAAAATAGATTCGAATATTTCTCTGAATACTACTAGAAATGATAAGCTAAAAATACCCCAAAGTGTATTGAACTTTTTACCGCTTTTGATTTTATCGTTTATATATGCTTTCCATTGATCCATCGATGACTTGCGATGAAGCCAAAGCCCGATATATACCATTAATACTACGGAAAAAATGGTTATAGTACCCTCTACTACTTCTAGGTTTAATCTATTTGATGTCAATATTTTAGCAAACATAAACCAGGTACCTATACCGACTACTAATGCCGATATCCATCCAAGATGAACTAGTTTTTTTCCTCTTTGTACATTGGCTGCACCGAGTACATTCATGAAAATAACAATGATTAGTAAAGCCTCTAGACCTTCGCGCAGAATGATAGATGCTGTCATGACAAAAGACATAAAAGGCTTTAAGTCTGCTTTTCTATGTGTTCCAATCGCTTCATTGAGTTGAGCATCCAGTTTTTTTAACAAGGTCATAGCTTCAGCGCTATGCTTTGATTTAAGCTGTGTTCTTATATCAGAGATGTTTCTTTCTATGGCCAGCTTTAGCGATGGGTCTTCTTTGTCTAGTTGTTTTTCAAATGGTTCCACACCTTCTAAATAAGCCATCGTAACTAATTTTTCTGCACCCCCAAAATCACTAGCAAGAAGTGCCGCTTTGGCTTCCTCCAGATAGGAAAATGCTTTATTGATAGTAGGTTCATCATTTGTTGGCTCGTACCATCTTATCGATTGATGTGCATTTTGGCCGAGTTTCGCATCTATTTCGGTATTGGTTAGCGTAGCTGCATCTCGCAACGATAAAGCTATGTTTGTTGGCGATTTAAGGTTGGGAATATTTAATGTCAAAATATAAAATGCAGCATCCCATACTTGTTTTTCTTCTAATTCTGGATGCGCTTCCATACCTGTACCTTCTATGCCATATTTAATCGTATTGTACAAGTTAAAAGCGGAAAGTGTAGCCATTCGTTCGTTATCATGAAAATTTCGAGGTGCTGGATCGAGCCCTTTACCCTCTAGACCATCGCCATAGCCTTTATCGCCATGACACTTGGCACAGTGGCTCATATACACTATTTTCCCATTGCTGACAGATGGATATTTTAATGGAGCTATTTCTACATTCAGCTTAGCTATGATTGTTTTCTTCATAGCTTCGCAAATTGGCGCTATTTCACTTTGATTTTCGTGACTTGCTACCTTTTGTTTGATTAGTGCCGATTGTGATTTCAACTCAGCTTTCAAACTTTCGTCAATGTTCAGTTTACCTACATTATTGTCTATACTTTCCGAAAATTCTAACATCTCTTGATACTCCTCTTGACTGACTATTTTGCCGTTTTGCACAGCTCCAGCATAGTCGCTCGCTAGGTAGGTGAGTAGATGGATGATATAGCCACCTTGGTTTGTAGCTGGAGTGGCGGTAGCGCTAATTGTGAGTCCACAGAAAGCAATTAATAGCAAAGAAATTCTATATTTTATCACAAGTTCTTATTTAGATTCATTTTAAACAGTGGTAAATGTATAATGTTCATCCTTATTTACAATGTTTTTTTTGAAAATCATTTTGACCACTCAAGCATACAATTTTAATTTTGTATTATAGCAATTCAATAATGCGCATTTTTTTTTAACTTTATATACAATTAAAAGTACACTATGAATCAACATGAAAACTATGGGAATGGCGGACAAAAACGCCAAATGCATTACTCCCCAAGTCTTATAAATACGATCAAAACAGCCCTTGAGGGCAGTTATCTTACTACCTTGGAATATGACTCAAGAGAGAAGGGGGTAACTGTACGTGATGTAGAGCCCATGGCGCTTGTATATAGAGATGGAAAAAAGAATTTGGTTGGTTTTTGTCACCTTCGCAATGAATATCGGGCATTCAGGCTAGATAGAATCAATATGATTAAGTTTGGAAACAAACACTTTGACCCAAGAAGTGATTTTAATATTGATGAATTTGACGACCATAGCGGCAACGCAAATCAAGAAGATTCAGAGCAAGACGATTAATCTATCTCCAATGCTGCTATCATTTTTTCAATAACGGCAATGTCGGCAGGTACATCTACAGACCAGCTTGGGTGTATTGTTTCGTTTATCCCTATTTCATACCCATTTTCGAGCCAACGTAGTTGCTCGAGTTGCTCTGCCTTTTCTAGCGGGCTTTCGGGTAATAAAACTAATTTATTGAGTACCGCTGTTTTAAACCCATATAGACCTATGTGTTTATAAAAATCAGTATGCTGCAAATAATCATCGAATGAGATAGCTCGTAAATGCGGAATACAGTTTCGGCTAAAGTAGATGGCTTTCTGTTCCGCTTTTACTACTTTGATTACCGTATCATTGACCAGTTCATCTAGCACGTTTATTTTTCTACACAAAGTAGCTATTGCAAACGCATTAGATGAAAGCATATCAGCTATTAGGTCTATTTGCTCTGGTGCTACTAAAGGTTCATCACCTTGTATATTGATAATGGCATCTGGCTGAATACTTAAGCTAGCTATAGCTTCGGCACAGCGCGAAGTACCATTGGCATGATGAGGATTTGTCATCACTACTTTTCCCCCAAAAGATAGCACTTCATCAGCGATGGCTTGGTGATCGGTGGCTACAAATACATCGTATAGTTTTGTCGCTTTTAGACTTCTTTCATACACTCGTTGTATCATTGTTTTACCCGCAATAACTGCGAGAGGTTTGGCTGGAAACCTAGTGGAGGCGTAGCGTGCAGGTATTATCCCTACTATCCTTGGGCTTTTTATCTCCATATAGTTTTTGCCATTTTTATCACATTTTCATGATTTGAGAATGTACTATCCAAAAGTGTTTTTCGCTCGGTCAACATATCAGTCGTAAATGCTTTATCTAAAAGCAATTCGAGTTGTTGGATTTGTACATTAGATTCATCTGCTACGATACACAGTTTTTCAAGCCCTGTCTGCGCTATCATTTGTGTATTTACTACACAAAAACGCCCTCTGTGCAGTGCATTGAGCAATTTGAGTTTGATACCAGTATGCTGAAAAGTAACTAGGAAATTGATATGGGCATTGCGTATCAACTCATACAGACTGTCATCGCTTGGATTCATTACTAGCGATACATTTTTATGCTTTTTGGCTTCGTCTAATATCATTTTGCTAGGGTCTTTGCCCGCTATGATAAATGGCTTCGATACATGAGGGGCTATTTTCTTTAAAATATACATAGCGGCTTGTATATTTTCGGGCACACTCAGATTGCCATGATAGAGAATATAACTACCTGTTCCGACCTCAGCTGTAAGCTCTTCGTTTGGATGAAAAGCAGGGATATAAAAAATGTTTTTGTATGTGTCAGCTAAGTAATCATAGTCCGCCTGACTAATTGGGAAAATCAAATCTGCATGACTCAACTGTTCTTCAAATTTTTTGAGACGGAGTGATTCTACATTGTAGTAAAATTTCATCAGATAATTTCGTTCTGCATTGCCCAATCTTTTGTAATAATCCCACTCCACATTGTGCATTCTCACCGCCTTCATTTTATTTTTGAGCGAAGGGTGCGAAAGGTATAAGCAGGTATGTAAGCCTTCAAATAAAATAGGGGCATCGTCTGCGGTAAGTTGGCTCAGCAATTCACCCGATTTTCGAGACCCTACAATGTATGGGACAGATGAGTATATTGCTTTGTAAAATTTTTCTCGTTCATAATAGTTTACCGATGCGCATACCTTTTCTAGTTCTTCGCTTTTCTCTCTTCCATACGTAAAGCAATGTAGATGCACCTTTACTCCCAATTGATGGAGTGCTTTAATTTTATAAAAGACATCTATCACTCCGCCATAATCGGCTGGATAAGGTACGTTGAATGAGACAATATGGAGCACTTTATTTGAATAAGTCATGATACATTTTTATGAGTTTTTCGGATTCGCTTTCCCAATGGTGGATAGCTCGAAGTGAAATACAGTTTTGAACAAAGCGAATATATAGTTTTTCATCATCAAGTAAACGGTTGATGGCTGATCTTATATCCTCAATTTCTAATGAATTTATCAATAAACCGATTGCTGCTTCATTGTTAATACGCTCAAATTCAGGTAGGTTAATCATCACCTGGGGAATGCCAGCTTGTATATAATCAAAGAATTTGTTGCTTAACGATAATTTGTAACTCAAGCTCGTATCTACCGCCAAGTTTATACCGATATAGGCTTTTTGTGTTGCTGTCCAAAGCGTAGAAGGGTCTAGTTTTCCTTTGAAAAATACATTTTTTTCAAGTCCATACTCCTTGACTAACTTGACTAAGTTTTCTTTTATATCGCCATCGCCATATAGGTAAACAATCCAGGGCATTCCTACCGCAGCAGCTAAAAATTGTTCCAGTCCTCTATCTTTGTTGAGTGCGCCCTGATACACGATTATTTTTTCCTTTTTTTCTTGTTCCTCAAATGGCCTCGAAAACGGTACATTCCTTATGACTTCAAACGGTAATTTATATTCCTTTTCAAAAGCTTCGGCAATAGACTTTGATACAGTGTATCGGAGTTGTGTTTTTGGTATCGAAAACCGTTCTATGGCGAGCCACATTTTTTGAACTTTTGGTCGCTCTATCACTTCTGGCACATAAGGAAAATACTCGTGTGCATCATAGATGAGTGGGCAATTTTTGAGCCTCGAAATAAATACCCCCGGCAATATGGTATCGAGATCTATAGCGCATAGTCCATCCATTTTCTGAAACAATAAAAAGAAGAATAGACGAAGGTTATATTCTGCATAAAAAAGCTTGCCTGTATTGAAAAAGCAGCATAATCTTTTTTGTTTGAATGTTGCTGCTTTTAATGGTGCTGAATTGTGCAATACTCTACCCACTAAAGTGACCTCAAACCCAGCTGCTGCTAAAGAACTGCATATACGAATCATCCGCTGATCGGTAGTCAGATCGTTGGTTACCGTAAAAAAGATTTTTTTATGTTTTGCGATAGGTATCATTATCTGTTTGGGTTAGTAAGTCTGTGGCTAATGCCCACTGCACGAGCGTACTTGTTTTTTTGATATTGAGTTGAAGCGATTCGCTGATTTGATGAATAGTCATAGGGCTATCTAAAATCAAATTGAGCTGGTCTATATACTCATCTGGTACAAAGGTCGCATTTTTATTTTTTGTCAAACATACATCACAAACTCGGCAAGGTACCGCATTCTTTTCGCCAAAATATTCGGCTATCACCATCGCTCTACAAATTGAGTTTTGGTCAAGGTAAAAGCGTGCGGCAGACAATCGTTTTTTTATGTTTTCGGCTCGTTTTTGCAGAAACGATTTATCAAGATAAAATTGATCAGGGGGTAAGCACGCTTTGAGTAAAAAAATCATTGGATTTTGATGGCTAGCAGTGTAATAGATAATTTGATTTGTATGCAAAAAGCGAAGTTGCTCTTGCAGTTTAACGATGCTGATATTCAGCTTTTTTGCTATCGTATCTTCATGAATAATATTTGGCATTTCAAAAATACCTGGGCTAGTTCGCAAAAGCATTTTTAGCAGCGGTTCAAAATTTTGGCTATGCGACATAAATTGGTATAGCCCTTGGCTGCCAGTAGCGATTTGTACTTTGGGTAGTTCACCTAGCGTATCGGTATGCCGCAGGTATTCGTGATATTCGAGTACATTGAGCGCATAGAGTACTTTGAGTGGTATAAGTCCAAACTGTTTGCAAAAACCCGCTAAATCAAATTCAAATTGCTGATTTTCGCCATAGCCATAGCCAAGTCCGAAACTTGACATAAGGTTAAAATAGATAGTTTTTATTTCATCTGCATTCGGGATATGGATTAGCTTTTCGCTATCGAGCAGGGTTTCGTCCTCCGCATTTTTGAGCAAAACTGCATAGGATTTTTGTCCATCGCGCCCAGCTCGCCCCGCCTCTTGATAGTATCCTTCTAGGCTATCGGGTGCTTGATAGTGAATCACGACACGTACATCGGCCTTATCTATTCCCATCCCAAAGGCATTGGTACAAACCATGATACGGGTGTTGCCTTTTGTCCACTCGAGCTGTTTTTGATTGCGTAGATCAAAACTCAAGCCTGCATGATAAAAATCGGATTGAATTCCAGACCTACTGAGCCATTGGCTTATTTCTACAGTGTGTTTTCGGGTGCGCACATAGACTATGCCAGAGCCTTTTATCTTCGATAAAATGTGAACTATTTCATGCTTTTTATCATCTGATGGGCGAACTACAAAACTGAGATTGGGACGTAAAAATGAACCTCTGAAAATTGCTGGATTTTTCATCGTTAATCGTGCTACGATATCATCCATTACGGATGGTGTAGCCGATGCAGTGAGCGCTATCATAGGTACTGTAGGAAACTGCTCTCTGAGTTTATTGATTTTGAGATAGGATGGCCTAAAATCGTAGCCCCACTGCGATATACAGTGAGCTTCATCTACTGCAAGAAGGGCTATTTTGATATTTTTAATTCTTTCTAAAAAAGCCTCCGAAGCGAGTCGCTCAGGCGAAATATAGAGAAACTTGACACCGCTAAATTCGCAAGCATCGAGTAGGGCCGCTTGCTGGTCTTTGTTCATATTGCCATGCAAAAAGTGCGCCTTCATATCCATATCGTTGAGACGCTCCACTTGGTCTTTCATGAGTGCAATGAGCGGACTCACTACGATACACAGCCCTTCCATTAATAAGGCTGGCAGTTGAAAGCAAATCGACTTACCACCACCAGTAGGCAATAGCGCCAACGTGTCTTGATGGTTCAATACAGCGGCTATAATCTCTCGTTGGAGAGGGCGAAAGGCAGTATGACCCCAATGTTTTTGTAAAATCGATTCGGGTGTCAATGTATTAGCCTCCTTTTAGTTTGGTTTTAAATCCCATTTGCTGAAGGAGTTGGGTCACTTGTGTGCGCTTTTCGCCTTGTATGATGATTTCACCTTCTTTCGCATTTCCTCCTGTACCACATTTCGATTTGAGGGTTTTCGCCAGGTCATTGAGCGCGTCAGCAGTACCTTTGAAATTTTCAATCACAGTGGCTGTTTTATTGCCTTTCAATCTATCGACACGAATGTAGAGTGTTTGTTGGCTAGGGGAGAGGTCGGGTATGTCTGATTCCTCCTCGTCTGGTTTATAGTCGGGATTTGTAGAATAGACTACTTTATGCAAATCGCTTAGATTGATTTTCTTCATGGCCTAAAAATAGGTTTTCTATAACAATATTGAATTTAGGATTATTTTTTGTCTATTTGAAAGATAAACACACGCAAGCTTATGAAAAGATATTTAACGCTCGCCATGATAGTGTTGCTGCTATTGCCCAAACTCACTATCGCCCAATCGCCTTTTGTACTAAAAGGAGAAATTTCTTTTCCGATAGGGATAGCTGCGCTGAGTATGTTTGGTGCAGAGCGGCAGCTCAATGCCAAACGAAAAATGAAATCGGTTGTTTTTATTGAAAGTTTGACACCCGAACAAGTCAATAAATTTGACCGAAGTGCTACACACCAAAATAGTAAAATAGCGCGCTATGTGAGTGATGGTATGCTGGTTACTTCTGCTTTATTGCCTTTGCCGCTTATGGCCGACCCTAAGATTCGCAAAGACTTTGGCAAAGTAGCCTTGATGGATGTGGAGGTTTTTTTACTCAATAGCGCATTGACCAATCTGGTCAAAACAGCAGTTTCTCGACCTCGACCTATAGTCTATAATCCCGAAATTCCTATTTACCAAAAAAGAGCTAAAGACAATTTTAACTCGTTTTTTAGTGGGCATACCTCTATGGCTTCTAGTCAATCATTTTTTATGGCGACAGTATTTACGATGTATAATCCTAAAAATAAATTTCTACCGCTTGTGTGGACTGCTGCGGTTAGTTTTCCACTTACTATGGGAGCAATGCGCTATAAGGCTGGCAAGCATTTTTGGACAGATATACTTACAGGATATGCCGTAGGTGCGATAGTGGGATCGGGGGTGCCGTTGCTGCATTCTACCAAGCTTTGGGACAAGAAGTAGACACATTTTTTGTGCTGCCCCAGCAATCTATAAACATCCCCAAAAATGCCTATGCGCGTTTACTACATACAACGGCCATAATGGTATTAATAAGCTTCCTAAAAAAATAAACTTTGCCTACTATTAATCTCGTTCTGTCTATTTATGACCTGTCCTAATAATGGGGGGGCTACACATTAGTTCGTTAATCTTATTTTGCCATTCGTCTTCAAACACTACTTGAAATTCAAAGTCGTGGTCTGGAAATTCGTCAAAGAGTTCTTTCCAAGCTTTCTTTGCTCCTAATTCGTTGCAAAGTGCAAATACGTCTTGTTTGTATTTGGTGTCCTCATTTTTGAGGTGGATTCCTTTTGTTTCCAAAACATACACCGTTCCGTAATCGTCTTTTTCTTCTTGTCTGTCTGCTGCAAGGAAGTCAGGATAGATTTTATTTCGTTTCCAACCTTGTATGTGATAGTCCTGTCGGCTCATATTGCGATACCACCACAATAATTTTTCTTGTTCGTCAAGGTAAATGGCAACTGATTTTTCAAGGTCGTTTATGTTTTCTTCGGGAACATAGTCGAACAATGATTTTTGAATTGGTGTATTGTCGTTACGCACCAACTGTTTGTTGCTCTTTACTTTTATTCTTGATGGTAATTCAAAACCGCCTTTGTCTGTTATCAGGAAAAAGCATAGTTTTTTGTCGGCAACCATTTTTCTGAAAACCTGTTCAGATAAACGGTTTCGCTCTTTCTCTAAAATCTTTTTGAGTTCTTCAATGATGAAAACAAAATTGGCTGCAACTATTTCACGTTCGTATTTTTCCAAAAGTAGCTTAATCGCTTTTTCTCCAATTTGGAAACAATGCCAAGGATTTGGAATGATTTCCGTTATCTGTCTTGTCAGAAATACTTCGTCAATTTCTAAAGTGCCTGTTTTTTCTTCTCTGCCTGTTTCTTTTAGCAACTCCTTTTCTTCATCACTCAAGCCTAAAGCAATTTCCTGTTCTTTGTTTCGCTTGTTTTGGAGTGAAAGATTTTTGATTTCATCAATATTGATACTTTCCCAATCAATTTCGCTGAGAATATCAATTTCAAAATTCATATCCCGCCAACTTTCTTTTTCCTGAATTACAAATTTTGGCAGATAGACTTTACCTTCAAACTTTTTAAAGCCCGAACGATATTGCATTACACGGTCTTTTAAACCGCCTGTGTCTGTTCCTGCACCATCACTTACAATTCTTCCTGCTATATCGCCCAAACCTTCATCTTCCAACCCTTTTTTAATATCGCTTACTAAGGATTTGGCATTTTGTCTGAAAGTATAAACATAACACTCGTCCAAATCTTTGATTTTGGTTTTTCGTGCAAAGGGCTGTCTTAAAATCCTGCCGACTAATTGTGTAATTCCTGTTGCTGATGATGGATTGGTAAGCACCGTAAGCACATAAGCAAACGAACAATCCCAACCCTCTTGCAATGCCTGTTTGGTTATGATATAACGTATTTCACAATCATTTGCGAATAAGTCAATCCCTTCAATATCGTCTTTTTCACTTGACTTTATCGCAATATGACTTTCTGGAACATTGCATTTTTTGATTAAATATTCTTTGGCATCTTCTGCGTGAATAAACTTTTTATCTTTTTGGTCTTTTCCTGTTCTTTCAACCTGAATCAAGCAAATGGGACGAATATATTCGCCTGTGTTTCCTTCATATTCTTTGGCTTTTTTCTCTAAATCGTTTAGCTTCTCAAAACTTGCCAATAAAGTGTCTTGCCAATCTAAACTGGTTTTGTTGGTAAGGTGAATGTCCAATTTTATCATTTCTTCTTCGTGCAGTTCCCGACCTGTAATTTTTACCAACTCGTTGCTGTTGGGTGGGGGTGTTGCTGATAATTCAAGAATAAATGAAGGATTGAAATTTCTAACGGTATTTCTTGCCAATTCTCCATAAGCTCTGTGTCCTTCATCAATTACCACAAGTGGACGCAATACTTTTAATGTGTTTCCAAGAGAAGTTTTTATTTGCGTTCCGAAAACTTCCATTTCGGTTGTGAAGCAATCCAAATTCGGAATGAGTTCTTTTAGTTTTTTATGTCCTTCAAAATCATCTTCTCTAGGAAAAAAATCGGTAAATCCGCCTTGGTCTCTGAAAACCTTTAGCGTTTCTTTGTTTTGACGATTGGCAGATGGAAGCATTAACATCAGCACAACCAAGTTTTCTTCCACATCAAGGCGATTAAACATTTCTGTTTTTTCCTTGATTAGCGTTCTGCCACCGCTTGAAATATCCAATACCTGACGGTAAGGATGTTCTCTGTCTTTTAATGCCGAAATAGTTTGTCTGTAAATTTGTGTGGAAGGAACAATCCATAAAATCAATCCTGTTTGTTTGTTGAGATACGATTTTTGGATATTATCAATTGCGTGGCAAGCTACCAAAGTTTTTCCTCCACCTGTGGGCACTTTCAAATAAATGTCGGGCAATGGCTCGTCTAAACCGTTGGTTTTAGAATGATAAATAGAACGTCCTGTTGCCTTTTCCCAAGCCTCTTTCGGGAAATTGATATGTTTTGCCAAATGCGGTTTGAGTTCGGCAATTTCCTCAAACTCTTTTTTAGCATCAGCCAAAGCACTCAAATATTCTTTGAGTTCTTTTAAAACCTTTTCCTGATAGTGCTTTAACTTCATAGTCTGAACTGTGATTTATTTGATTCTTGTGATGGAATGAATTTCTTGTTGGTTAACCTTTTAAAATTTAAGCTCACTTCACCAAAGTTTATTAATAATCCAACTTCAAGGTTGTAAGCCTCCAAGTAATTGATTGCCTGTGCTAAATGAACATCTTCTAGTTTAGTAATTGCTTTTAATTCAACTGAAACAACTCCTTCAACTAAAAAATCTACTCTTCGCGTTCCTATTTGTTCCTCTCGGTAAAATATAGGCATTTCAAATTCCCTTTGATACTCAATGCCTGCTAAACCCATTTCAATTGCTATTGCACGTTGATATATGACTTCCTGAAAACCGTTGCCTAATGTTTTATGGACAGTCATTGCACATCCAATTATTTTGGATGTTAATTCAGAATATTTATACTGCTCATTTATCATAACAATCATTTAATCACAAAAATCAACGGTTCAGACGGTAAATTTCGTAAGGCAATTGACAAAAATCTATGCGATAATCCAACAAAGTATGGTCGTCCACATATTTTGCAGGGGCAAAAACCAAACGCTGTTTGTTTTTGAATTTTGGAAGCGATTTGCAAAGCTCCAAGGTCAAAGCATTTTTCTTTAACCAATCCAATTCGG
>CALAYL010000062.1 GCA_937894725.1 uncultured Bacteroidota bacterium | reverse complement strand
TGGATTTGTAACAACATGATTTTAAAGCCTAAAGAAAAACGTTAGTCAGAATTTTAAAAAACGACACAATGAAGAAATTAACATTATCAATTTTGACTTTGATTTATGCCTTAAATGGCTTTAGTCAAAACAGTTGGACACTATCAATGACAGGTTACGACCAGACATATTCACCCGCTGACTTTGTTACTGCAAGTAATGGAGATGTTTATGTGAACGGTGTAAAATACGACAACGGAATTAGTGGTTTTATAAACAAACTTTACAAGTCAACAAATCAAGGTTCTTCTTGGACAGAAGTTAGCACGACAGGACTTGCAAATTTGGGTAATGTGCATTCGCTGACAATTAGCGGAAACAAAATGATTTTGGGTGGTATGGACGTAGTTTCTGCAAATGGTGCTAAGATTTATACAAGCACAGACAATGGTGCAAATTGGACACTATCAATGACAGGTTATGACCAGACTTATTCGCCTGCTGACTTTGTTACAGCAAGTAATGGAGACGTTTATGTGAATGGTGTAAAATATGACAACGGAATTAGTGGTTTTATAAACAAACTTTACAAGTCAACAAATCAAGGTTCTTCTTGGACAGAAGTTAGCACGACAGGACTTGCAAATTTGGGTAATGTGCATTCGCTGACAATTAGCGGAAACAAAATGATTTTGGGTGGTATGGACGTAGTTTCTGCAAATGGTGCTAAGATTTATACAAGCACAGACAATGGTGCAAATTGGACACTATCAATGACAGGTTATGACCAGACTTATTCGCCTGCTGACTTTGTTACAGCAAGTAATGGAGACGTTTATGTGAATGGTGTAAAATATGACAACGGAATTAGTGGTTTTATAAACAAACTTTACAAGTCAACAAATCAAGGTTCTTCTTGGACAGAAGTTAGCACAACAGGACTTACAAATTTGGGTAACGTGCATTCACTGACAATTAGCGGAAACAAGATGATTTTGGGCGGTATGGATGTTAACTCAACAAACGGGGCTAAAATTTTCACCAGCACCTATTCAAATCCTACAACAGGAATTGGTGAAAATATAATAACTAAAAATGCTAAAGTTTTTCCTAATCCATTTACAGACAAAATTATTATTGATTTCACTTACGAAAGTAACAATGAAACAAAATCAATAAAACTCTTTTCGATTACAGGTGAGTTAATTTCGCAAATTAGTATTACTAACAATCCATCAAATCAATTAGAATTAAATAATTTGTCATCAGGAGTTTATATGCTTGTTATAACGAGTGGTTCGGAAATTCAAACCATCAAATTAGTTAAAGAATAAATTAAGATTAATTTCATTATGCTAAAGCGGGACGATTACATAAATCTAATTGAAGAAATCAGAAATACTGACAAGAAATCCTTAGATGAATTTATTGACAAAGTGCTTGAACCTTTAAGAGCAGAAAATGAAAATTTCATTGAAGTTCTTTATAAAGACGTTCACTATCTAATCAAAGACATTGATAAAGAAGGAGAAAATGATTTAGCTATAGAAAACGGTGATTTTGTTATTGAAGACGGTGATTTAAAATTGACAGGGTATCAATCAAGATTACATAGTTTGTCTATTTGGCTACATATAGAAGTCTGCAAAAAACTAACCGAAGCAAATCCTTTATCCTTTATTGAAAAAATGGACGATTTTGAAAAGAACTTTTTAAACAAGCCAAACTATACACCCGAATACAAAGCCAAACTTGACAAGATAAAAAAGAGTTTAAAAAAAGAGCGTAAACTCAACTTGGGTGAGAAAGAAAATTTTTGGAGTAAGATTTTCGACCTTGACAACCTTGAATTGAAACCAAATATTGCAGGTATTGGAATTAATGGAAATAACCTAATTGACAAATTCAGAAAACCGTGACGAGAGAAAGAAAAACTACTGCCAACAGCAGTAGCTGTTGCACAACCACTCCAAAAACATTCAAAGTAGAAATTTAAAGCAAAAAACGACTCCATTAGATGCGTTTTAAGACACGCTAATTATTGAAACACTATTTTTGACCCTTAAAATTGGTATGTACCCCCCCCCACCATTTCAATATTTTTTTAACTTTGTTAATCGACTTTAAATCTTAATACTATGAACAGAATTTTAGTTTTAATAACGCTATCTGATAGCGGAATAGACACAATTAAATCAAATCCTGAATTACCAAAAGAGGAAATGAAATTTGTCAATCAATGGAAAGAAGACCATATTTTGGAAAGCTTTTTTATTTCAGTATCAAAAAAAGACGCGGTATTAATCTTTCAAAATGTTGAAGAGACTAAGACTAAGGAACTGATAGCTACCTTGCCTTACTTTCCTTATATGACAAAAATTGAATACCACAATTTAAACAAGCAGTTTTAAGTCGAATGGTCTTGATAAGCAAGTTGTGAGACACAATAGAACTGTAAGTATAGCGAAGCGTAACTTGAGATAGAGGTCGTTATCCAGTCCGCTATTTTCTATTACAAACTCTGAAAGTGGGGACAAATGTCCCCACTCTTTGTTTTAATCTGACGCAAAATTAGCTAGATTGATTAGCATGAAAATGTTTTCATTTTTTTGCCGCTCTTAAACTTTTTACCAACTTGCTATTTTATAAACTTAGCTACACCTGATTGTCCATTATTAGTTTCAATCTTTACTATATATATGCCAGCATTAAGGTCAGCAATGTCAATGTTTAGTTGTGATTGCTGTATTGTTTTCATCAATTTGCCATCAATAGAAAAAATAGAGATTCCTGAAATATATTTGGAATCTAGGCCTTCTATCATTACGAAACTTGCTGCTGGATTTGGCGCTAATGAGAAATTGATGAGTTTTTTATTGTTTTCAATGCCGGCAGCAGTAGCCGATAGATTTCTCTTATAGATTCTGGTTAAACCAGGGTCTTTCGGAGAAGCAGAAGAGGAATTACCACCATTTGCAGTGCTTACAAAAAGTGTGTTCCCAGCTCTTTGAAACTTATTGAATTGTATGTTGCTAGTGCTAGCCCCAACATAAAAATTGTTATCAATTGAGTAGCTTGCGCCACCATTTGTTGATTTATATATCAAACACGCTATGGGGTTATTATAAGAGGCTCCTAAATAAATAGTGTTTGAATCTTGTGCAAAAATTGCGCCATATCTTCCCCCTAGATTAGTTCCAAAAAGTGGTGGTGTGATAGTCGTCCAATTAACACCTCCATCTGTTGTTTTATAAACGGTATTGCCGTTATTGCCACCTGCTTCTTGAATTATATAACCTAGCTGCTCGGTTACAAAATCTAAAGCAAACACATTTGTTCCTGATACGTTGCCAAATACAGGTGGTGTAATTCTACTCCATGTAGCGCCACCATCCACTGTTTTAAAAATATTGCCAGTCTGTCCACCTATAAACGCAGTAGAAGAGTCAATAATGTCAATATGTAATAAATTGGGGCCACCACCTGAAGAGTTGCAAAGAGATGTTTGTGGAATGCTGGTCCAAGTCGTTCCACCATCATTGCTATAGGCTGCCCCACAGCCTTGTCCAACAGCTATTCCAAAGCGGCCTTCAACTTTAATAAAGGCATTGCTAAAAGAAGGAATAGGCGTAGCTGCCAGACTGAAAGAGCCACCACCGTTTATACTTTTTATTATCCTAATGCCCGAATATCCAAAAATAGTTTGTGAGTCAGCGTAACAAAGCCCTCCAAGTGCTGTATACTGCACGTACCCAGAGTCACTCCAAAGTGCACCGCTGTTTGCTGTCAAATGATATTTATCGGTAAAACTGACAATACCTCTGTTTTCATCATAAAAGGCAAAATCTCTTATTGTTGAAGTGGACAGAATGCGGTTTCCTGCAGTGGTATCTAAAGCTGTGAATACCGGTGCCCATAGCTGCGCAAAGGAGATGCTCGAGTGAATTATTAGTGTCCAAAAGAACAATACTTTAAGTGGCTTTTGTTTCATATAATTTAATTTTTTTATTTAACACAAAACTTTAGGAAAAAAGAGTCTTGAACAATAGGTATTTGTACTAATAATAAAAATATATCCTAGTGCAGTAACATAGGGCTGGACTTAGACATGGTTTTTTGTGCTATTATGGATTAAAATCAAAGACAAAATAGCATCATCGAAAAGGTGGGTGACGCTGCACTAAACACTATCAACGACATGTATGCTAATCGAAGTGTAAAGGAGATGTATTGGGGGATATAGCGATTTAGATGTGATCTCTAATAGGTGATTACAATCCCTAAGGTGGGTAGAAGTTGGCCTAGCCGTCTATCATCTGTAAGGATTTTAGTGAGATACCTGCTAGGATCATTAGGGTCAACTTGTGAGCTTCCATCAGGAGCAAAATTTAACGTAAAATTGCCTTGTTGATCTGGCCTTGCAAGGGTGGCATTTTGCAAGTCAAGATAGAGCTCAAGCCCCCAATATTTAAAGGCAAATTTTTTTGTAACACGCAAGTCAAGGGCATAGAAAAATTTCAGCCTTTCTTGATTTAGTCTAGTGTAGTCTAAGACACCCGTAGGTTGAGCATTATAAACGCTTATGAGTGATGAAGTAGGCAAATCGTAAGGAGTGTAAGGTGTACCTCCTTGTGCTCTGATTCTGCCGCCTAGTTCCCATCCTTTTTTGAACTTCTTGCCCAAAGAAAATGATACAATGTGGCGCGCATCCCACGAAGATGGGCGGTAACGCCCTGTACCATCTGTAAATTCGCTCCAGAATAACGTATAAGCCAATGAGCCATAAAACCCTTTGAACAATTTTTGTTCATACAAAAACTCAGCACCATAGGCTCTCCCTTTTGATGTAGAAGTAACGGCCTCATTGCCTATCACGCCAAACCCACCGCCTAAGTTAGCTAAACTGACTTGCTCTTTTACTGAAAATGGCACATTGAAATATTGCTTATAAAATCCTTCAACTGAGAATCGACCATTCCATTTGGTAGCATAATCAAATCCTGTAACTACGTGAAGATTGCGCATATAGGTCAATGTGTTTTTGTTGATCAGTGCATTTGTGTGATCTCTATAGCCAAGCGAGGTGTAGGCAGGCATTTGGTGATAGTATCCAGTGTTGAAATTCCACCTCAAACCTTCTATTATAGACACAGACGAAGATAAACGGGGAGAAGCTTGATTGGCTACATTGGCCATGGAGTTGTTGAAACTATTGCCATCCAATCTCAAGCCAAACAAAAGTGCCCATCTATCTTTAAAAAATGCTTTTGAAATTTGACTGAAAGCAGCAAATTTGTGAATAAAGATTTTTGTCTCAAAATTGACTGGTCCAAAGGGTGAGCTAAAATCGCTACGATTGTAATAACGTGCAAGTTCGTATCCCACACCAACGTTGTATTTCCAGCCCTTTTTTCGACCCGTGTATTCTATTCTAAGTTTATTTTCTGATTCGGTAGAGGAGTAGTCGGCTGTTTTGGGTTTTGACTTTTCGTTGTCTTGATATTTGACATATTTATTGATAAGCGAGTTTCTACTCATCACTACTTGTAGATAAGAATTGTTTTCAAAATAGTGATTGTACTTGGCACCTAGCATATAGCTCCATTGGTTGTATTGTGGCAATACGGCTAGTTGATAGCGTTGCGATTCGGTTTTGTTTGCACCTAAATTTAGTTTGAAATAATCAGCAGATGAAAGCCCTAAAACGGTCAGCTCATCGTTTTTTGTAGGTCGCCATTTTACCTTTAATTGTTGGTCAGAATAGGTGGGCAAAAATGCGAGGTCAAAGGCTTTGAAAAGTAATTGCAAATAAGAAAACCGAAATGAGGCTAAAATGGTTGCGGTCTTCTTTTTATTTAAAGGCGATTCCATAGTTGCATAAGCCTCGCTAGAACCTAGTCTTAGTGAGCCACCCCAGCGATCGTCTCGTCCTTCTCTAAGGCGAATATCCATGTTTGAGCTGAGCATATTGCCACGGTTTGCTGCGAATGCGCTTGAGTAAAAATTGACATCTCGAATAAAGTCAACATTTATCATCCCAATGGGGCCACCGCTAGAACCTTGAGTAGCGAAGTGATTGATGTTTGGGATTTCGATGTCATCCATGTAGAAGCGATTTTCGGCTGATGAGCCACCTCGTATGAAAATATCATTTCTAAATCCTGTGCTAAATCCTACTCCAGGTATGGATTGTACGACTTTAGATATATCTTGATTTGCGCCAGGTGCACGCTGTATTTCATCTAGCCCTAGCGAGCGAACAGATATAGGGCTTTCTTCTTTTCGTTGAAAAGGGTTGGCTTTAACTACTACCTCTTCCAAATTGAGGGTGCTTGATTCTAGTTCAATATCTACTACTGCAGGTTTTGAGTTGGTCACACCTATTTCAAAAAGTGTTTTTGATTTGTAGCCAATCACCGATACTACAAGGTTGTATGTGCCTGGCTTGAGGTTTTGGATAAGGTAATTTCCATCAAGGTCAGACTGGGCTCCAGTAGTAGTTCCTTCAAGTACTACAGTGGCAAATTCGACTACTTTACCACCGCCAGATTCAGTGATACGGCCTTTGATGATGCCAGTTTGACCATGACTTAAAAATGTAAAAGTAAAGGAGAGTAAAATGAGTAGATTGAAACGCATAAGTGTAGTTGGTCTTTATTTTTTTCAAACAATTGAAAAGTTAAAATGTTTAGGATTTGGGTAATTTTTTCTATATAATATGAGTTGCAATTAATCATACTGAACAGTTCTAAGTATTTTGGGAGCTATGGTTTTAGTTGAGTAAATGCTTCGTTTATTTAGTCTTTGCTTAGTTTTGTTTAATAATGCTATCTATTGTGATTGCAATCAGTACTTTTGCTTTATGAATATATATGCACTCATCACTCCACTGGTCTTATTACTGTTGTTGGCAGAGATTTTATATTCTCATTTTTCAGGCAAAAAGTTGTATTCTTTTCAAGATACGATAGCCAATTTAGGTACAGGTATTGGCAATCAATGTGTCAACTTAGCGGTCGCTTATTTTGTATTTAAGTTTTATGGTTTTCTGTATCAGTTTGCCCCATACAAATTTGAAGTAGTTTGGTACAATTTTATTTTGCTGCTTGTGCTTCAGGATTTTGTTTTTTACTGGTTTCACCGAGTAGGGCATAGTGTCAATATATTTTGGGCGGCACATATGCCTCATCATTCCTCAGAGGAGCTTAACCTTTCTGTAGGTTTGAGAGCGAGTTTCACGCAACGTATTTTTCAATTTGCTTTTTTTGATTGGGTATTTCCTTTACTTGGGTTTTCTCCCGAAATGGTGTATAGTGTAGCAGCTGTTCATCTTTTGCTAGCATATTGGCATCATACTAAGGCTATCAACAAAATGGGATGGATAGGGAAGGTATTTGTGGTGCCTGCACATCATCGGGTTCACCATGGAGTCAATACACAATATTTAGATAAAAATTTTTCAGAAGTATTTATTTTGTGGGACAAACTCTTTGGAACATATGAACCTGAAGTAGAGCCAGTATGCTATGGTGTAACCAAGCCACCTAAGTCGTGGGATCCTATTTTGATCAATATTCAATTTTGGAAACAGCTTTGGGATGATGCAGTAGCAGCACCTTATTTTATCGACAAAATTAAGATTTGGTTTATGCCGTTAGGTTGGCGACCAAGGGGAGTAGGCGATGGGCACATACCACGTGTGGGATATAACACAACTGAACAAATTAAATATATCTCAAATGAATTTCCACAATCTCGATTTTACATGGTCGTGCAAGTGGTTATCGGACTTTTATTGTTGTATATAGCCATCAATCAAAAATTACCTATTGAACTATTTGATCGTATATTTTTGAGTGTTACGATTATCTTGATGATAGTTAGTTGGAGCAGAGTACTAGAGGGCAAAGCAAATGCTATGCTCATTGAAACAGTTCGCCTGTTTGTAAATGCTATTGCGTTAGGTTGGGTATTTTATCACAGTTTTGATACGCCCTTATTGAGTTGGCAGTTGGCAAGTATTCTTTTAATTTTTGGCTTATCTATGTTGTGGGCTACATTTATTCAAGCAAAAAGAAAATCACGGTTAGTATGATAAAGAAAGTAGTTATTGGACTTGTTCTATTTTTGATAGTAGCGCTTGCGGGTATTTTGTTTCGTCCAAGCTTGATTGTATCAAGAGCTAAGGCAGTAGAAGAATTAAGCCAAGAGGGCTCGCATTTTTATACTTGGCATGGTGCCAAAATCCATTATGTAGATGAAGGAAGTGGTATTCCGATTTTGATGATTCATGGATTTGGTGGTTCGCATCGAAATTTTGAGAAAATAGCCAAGTCTATGAAAAGCGAATATCGAATCATACGCATCGATGTGCCAGGGTTTGGATTGTCCGAAATGCCGAAAGGAGAGAAAGAAATGGTGACGCTTTATCGTTCGTTTATGACCGATTTTATTCGCGATATCAAGCTCGATTCTGTTTATATAGTCGGCAATTCTATGGGTGGAGGGATAGCATGGATGGCCACCCATGACAATCCACAAAATGTAAAAGGTATGGTGCTTTTAGCCGCAGCAGGTTATGATTTACAACGGGTCAAAAAGTCCGTAGTGAAGATTGCTCGATTTGGATTCGCCCCGTATCTTTTTAAACAAGGAGTTCCACTTTTTCTTACCAAAAAGCGATTGAAAAGAGTGTTTTACAATGATGATTTAATAAACCCTGATGAAGCTGTCAAGAGTAATATGTTTGGTAATATTGAGGGCAATTTGGAAAACTTTTTCGCTATGGCTCACTCCAATGAATTTCCAGAAGAAGCTTGGATAAAAGAAATTAAAACACCTTCTCTTATTATTTGGGGCAAACAAGATGAAGTGTTGGATGTAAAATTTGCATCTAGATTTAAACATGACCTGAGCAATAGCACAGTTAAAATTTATGACCATTGTGGACACGTGCCGATGGTTGAAAAGATGGAACAAACAAAGTCGGATATCGAGGCTTTCATTTCATCTGTTGAATATCCGGATACAAAGCACATTGAGTAATCTGTGACTATTGTATAGCAGCCAAATCCGTTTTGTGGTCTTTTGCTTTTATAGTTCCTACCCAATCTTCATCTGCTACCGAATTGGGTAAAACGATTTCATTGCCCAAGTAATCTAACCGCTTTGCTGGATATATGTGGGTTTCAAACAAGTACTCTAGTAGCGAATCTCTATTGAGCGCAGGATGAATGTGAGATGCAATATACAATTCATGATAGGCTGGGAGTAAACTCCAGTGAAGGTTTGGCTTTTGATGATGTGCTCCATGAAAGCCATTGTTAAACAAAAAAAAGTTCAATACTTTACCCTTGAAATTTCTGCTGTGATTATACTCGTCTGTTTCATCACAGCCATCGTGTTGGAAATAGTTAGTGCCTACTATTCCCCAAGCAGCAAATTGATGTGGAATCAATACAAATAGAATGGCACACCTCCAATTAAGAAAAAGCAATACAATTTTGGCCACTATCACTATCGCCATTTCAAAAAGATATTGTCTAAACCACGAAGGATTTTCTACTCGCATTTTATTTGCAAACCGCAATTCACCTTTCAATATATCTCCACTCATTATAAAGAAAAAAAAGAGTTGATTGAGGATGTTTATTTTGAAGCGAGCCTTGGTGGTGCGAATCGCATCTTTGGGTGTTTGTGTATATTTATGATGACTAAAATTGTGGCCAGGTACATAAGCTGATGTAGAGTGACCATAAGTAAAAGCAAGCACCACCTGAAAAATACTATTTTGCCACCGCTTGTAGAAAATTGGGGCATGCATGGTATTGTGAATAATCACTGCACAAGTAAATGAAAGGTAGCAGTTTATTAAAACCAATAAAACTATCTGAGCAGTGCTCAGCATTGGCCAAAGAATCCATGGACTAATCGCAAAAATGAAGTAGAGCAATACAAAAAAGAGGGTTCTATAATCAGCTGAAAATCTTAGCATGGTAATCGTTATTTTCTATCAATGATGGTTACCCCTCTCTGCGCTGTGGGGTAGATAACCATGTTGGTAATATTGACGTGTGGAGGTGTGTTGCAAACATACCAAGTGGCATCAGCCACATCGGTTGGATGCAATGGGTCAAATCCATTATACACCGCAGCGGCTCTATCACTATCGCCATGAAAACGCACTATCGAAAACTCCGTTTCGCAAGCACCAGGGTCGATACTACAACATTTGATGTTAGTACCTGCTAAGTCCATATTGATGCCCTCATTGAGTGCTCGTACGGCAAATTTTGTAGCATTATATACATTGCCCTCTGGATATACCCAATGTCCTGCTGTACTACCTATCAGTACAATGTGGCCTTTATTTCTCGCTATCATTTTTGGCAAAAATGTGCGGGTCATATAAAGCAGCCCTTTTATGTTGGTGTCAATCATTTGTTCCCAGTCGGTCAATACACCTTCTTGGATTTTATCTTTTCCCGCAGCTAGACCAGCATTATTTATGAGAAAAAATGGGACGATATCTTTGTTGGTTAAAGCTAAAAATAGACTATCTACTTGTACTTTTTCTCTAACATCCACTTCAAAGCACAACACCTCCACCTCAAACTTTGATTTAATTTCGGTAGCGAGTTCGTTAAGTTTTTCGATTCTTCTCGCACAAAGCAAAAGGGAGATACCTTGTTCTGCAAATTTCAAAGCAATCGCTTTACCTATGCCAGATGATGCGCCAGATATAAGTGCGTATTTTTTATTTTGCATGGCTGAAAGTAGCTTAGTCGTTTAGTTTCAATACAGAAATGAAGGCCTCTTGAGGTACTTCTACTTTCCCGAATTGGCGCATTTTTTTCTTTCCTTTTTTCTGTTTCTCGAGCAGCTTACGCTTTCTCGAAATATCGCCACCATAGCATTTGGCTGTTACGTCTTTTCTCAAAGCAGAGATGGTTTCACGAGCGATTACTTTTGCTCCTATGGCCGCCTGAATAGGGATAGTGAATTGTTGTTTTGGTATAAGCTCTCTTAGTTTTTCGCACATTCTTCTACCAAAATCTTCGGCTTTCGTACGGTGTATCATCGCACTAAAAGCATCTACTCGCTCTGCATTGAGAAGAATATCGAGTTTTACCAAATCGCCTTCTCGATAGTCTATGCGATGATAATCAAATGAGGCATATCCTCTCGAAATAGATTTTAATCTATCATAAAAATCAAACACAATCTCGGCCATAGGCATTTCGAAAATCATTTCTACACGATCTTCGGTAAGGTAATTTTGATTAATCAAAATACCTCGCTTATCCATACACAGTGTAATGATATTGCCAATGTACTCGGGTTTAGTAATCACCTGAGCTCGAATGTAGGGTTCTTCGAGTCGATCGATTCGCTGTATATCGGGCATATCGGCAGGGTTGTTTATTACCAATTCTCTACCATCAGTCAAATAGCCAATGTACGACACCTGAGGCACAGTGGTGATGATTGACATATCGTATTCACGCTCCAGTCGCTCGGTCACAATTTCGAGGTGGAGTAAACCTAAAAAACCACATCTAAACCCAAAACCTAGTGCAATGGATGTCTCTGGCTCGAAAACTAATGAGGCATCATTAAGTTGGAGTTTTTCGAGTGAATCGCGAAGGTCAGCATAGTCGTCATTGTCGAGTGGATAGATACCCGCAAAAACCATTGGTTTCACATCTTCAAATCCATGAATAGCCTCGGTGCAAGGTCTTTGAGCCGATGTGATGGTATCACCTACTTTGATTTCCTTCGAATTTTTTATTCCTGTGATGATATAGCCTACATCACCTGTTTTTACCTCTGGGCGAGGCTCCATATCTAGTCGCAAAACGCCTACCTCATCGGCACTATATACATTTTCAGTATGGAAAAACTTAACCAAATCTCCTTTTTTTATTGCGCCATCGATAACTCGATAATAGGCTATAACTCCTCTAAATGAGTTGAACAATGAATCGAAAATCAATGCCTTGAAAGGGGCATCAGGATTGCCCTTTGGGGCAGGAATGCGGGCTACAATAGCGGTGAGTATTTCATCTACGCCTACGCCTGTACGACCACTTGCTCTAATGATTTCTTCCCGTTTACATCCAGTGAGATTCATCATTTGATCTTCGACTAGCTCAGGGTCTGCCCCTGGCATATCTATTTTATTGATTACGGGGATGATGGTCATACCCAATTCTACTGCTAGGTAAAGGTTTGAGATAGTCTGCGCTTGGATGCCTTGTGACGCATCTACGAGCAAAAGTACACCCTCGCAAGCTGCCAAGGAGCGAGATACTTCATAAGAAAAATCTACGTGACCAGGAGTATCTATAAGGTTGAAGGCATATTTTTTGCCATCTTGAATGTAGTCCATCTGTATAGCATGGCTTTTGATCGTGATGCCACGTTCTCGTTCTAGGTCCATATTGTCGAGGATAGTGTCTTTCATCTGCCGCTCGGTGATGGTCTTGGTCGTTTCGATGAGCCTATCGGCCAAGGTACTCTTGCCGTGGTCGATGTGTGCTATTATGCAGAAATTTCGGATGTTTTCCATAGGTTGCGAAAATAAGATATTTTCGGTAAGATGCGTATGTATAAACATCGACTGCCTTACTATTAAAAAAGCCCCATCCGTTTGGATGAGGCTTTCTACTTTTTTTGAAAGTAATTTATGCAAACAACGACTGTAGCTTCATCGCTACACTCATATCTCCTTTTACCTTTATTTTACCAGTCATAAATGCTGTCATTGGGTTGATCGATCGATTCATCAAACCTTCGAGGTTTTCTGTAGATACGATGATAAGACAATCTGCATCTTTGTCTTCGGCTGTTACTACGTTTGAATCGCCCATGCCGTCAATGTATATTTTACCTTCGCCCAAATCAAATTTTAATGTTTTGTTAAGAGCTGGTGCGCCTGCTGCCAATGAAGTGAATTTTTCTAGAATTGCGTCAAATGCCATGTTATTGTTTTTTTGTGGGTTATTAAATGAAGGATTAATGTTAGTGGATTTTTCTGACTTTTTATAATCAAAAGTCAATCCTTTATTTTCATAATGTTTTTCGTCTATGATTATTTTAGCTATAATTTCGCGCATTATTTCAGACGAACCCGCACCAATAGTGAGCACTCGGCTATCTCTAAACATACGTGCCATTTTGTACTCTTCCATAAATCCATATCCCCCAAAATTTTGCAAACATTGATAAGCGACTTTGTCGCTAAGCTCTGTAGCCAGTAGTTTAGCCATACTACTTTCTTTCACTGCATAGTGACCGTCATTGTGCAATCGGCAGCAGTGATATACAAATTGTTTGGTACACTCTATCTCCGAAGCTAGCTGCGCCATGCGATGTCGGAGTACCTGAAACTTATCAAGCGAACGGCCAAATGCATTTCGCTCACTCATGTATTGGAGGGTGTATTGCATAGCATTTTCACAACTCGCTATGGCCGATACTGCCCCCGTAAGTCGCTCTAGTTGCAAACCTCCCATGAGATAAATAAAGCCTTGCCCTTCTTCGCCTATCAAGTTTTCTACAGGCACTTTTACATTGTCAAAAAACAACTCCGCTGTATCCGAGGCGTGCCAACCGAGCTTCTTTAGTTTTTTAGCGGAAACGCCTGCTGTATTTCTATCTATCACTATTAAGCTCACCCCTTCAAATCCTTTCGAAGGGTCAGTTTTGACCACCGCTACTATAAAATCGCCATATACGCCACTGGTGATAAATGTTTTTTGTCCATTTACAATATAGTAATCGCCCTCTTTGATGGCTTTTGTTTTTATATTTTGCACATCGCTACCTGCTCCAGGCTCTGTGATACCTATGCTTGCCACCATTTCGCCAGTGATGGTCTTGGCTAAATATTTTTCTTTCAAAAGGTCTGATCCGTGTTTAAAAATGTAAGGCGTACTCATATATTGTGTTACGATAGGATTTATGGCAAAACCACCGCTCCACATTTTCGATAGCTCTTCACAAAAAACAACCGAATACCAGAAGTCAGCCCCAGCACCACCTAGCGATTCGGGGTAGTTGAGCCCCATGTAGCCCATGGCACCAAATTTTTTCCAAATCTCTTTTGGGGTTACTTGTTCTTCCTCCCATTTGTCAATGTGGGGTGCAATTTCTCGTTGCAAAAAATCTTTGAGTCCCTGACGAAAAATATGGTGTTCTTCGGTGAAAAAATAGTCAATCATTTATCTTGAATTTTATTTGTTTTAAAATTTATACAAATCTCCCCAAAGTCTTTGACCTCCATCTATATAAATCGTTTCTCCTGTGATGTAATTTGCCCCAGGGCTAGATAGAAACAGACAAAGGTCTGCTACTTCTTCGACAGTGCCCAGTCGTTTGGCTGGAAGGGTATCGGCCATCCCATTTTTAAATTCATCGGGATATTGATTCATTCCTGTGCTTTGTATAAAACCAGGTGCTATGGCATTGACATTAATATTGAATTTGCTCCACTCCACAGCCAAAGTTTTTGTCAGATTATCTACTCCTGCTCTCGCAGCTCCAGTGTGCGCCATACCTGGAAATCCTCTGAATATATTGGCTATGATGTTGACGATAGTTCCCTTAGTTTGGGGAATAAAAAAGGCGTTTCCAAAATAATAGAGCATATTCCAAGTGCCGTTTAGATTGTTGTTTACCACGGCCGAAAAACCCTTTGGACTTATGTTTTCGGCAGCTGATGGAAATTGGCCTCCGGCATTATTTACTAAAATATCTACGCTATTTTCATTCGCTTTTATATTTGTTACTAAGGCCTCTACTTGCTCCGGTATTCGTATATCACAAATGACGTATCGGCAAACGCCAAAAGCACACAAATCGTTGACCGCGATTTTTAATTTTTCTTCATTGCGTGAAGTGATGATTACTTTTGCGCCAAGCGTTAAAAACTTTTTAGCTATCGCAAAGCCAATACCGCTACCACCGCCCGATACGACTACTATCTTTTCTTTAAATAAATCAGCTTGAAACATACATTTTTAAATTATCGGTAAACCAAACATTGCTCTCGTTTCATCAATAGTAGCAGGCTCTTGCCCAAGCATACGAGTGAGATTAGTGGCTGCATCCACTAGTTCACCATTGCTTTTTGCCATTTCCCCATTGGGTAAATAAAAATTGTCTTCAAGTCCTACCCTGAAATTGCCCCCTACACTCAATGCTACGGCTGCCATAGCCCATTGTTTTCTACTTATGGTGATGACTTGCCAATGTGTACCATCGGGTACTGAAGCTATCTGGTGCATAAGATTTTGGGTAGTAGCTGGTATGCCGCCTAGCACTCCCATTACAAAACTCATGATGTATGGTTTTTGGAGCAAACCCATATCTATAAAGGGTTTGGCATTGTTAATATGACCATTGTCGAAGATTTCCATCTCGGGTAGAGTACCTGCTTCCTTCATTTTTTCGAGGTAAAATTGAATATCACTAAAGGGATTTGGGAATACAAAATCGTGATAAAAAGCTTTCGCTTTTGAAGAATATATGCCATAGTTCATACTCCCCATATTCAATGCAGCCATTTCGGGTTTGAGTGCCGTGATATGATGGATACGTTCTTCTCTCGTGATGCCAATGGCGCCAGTAGAATAGTTTATAATGGCGTTGGGCACAAGCTTACGCACCTCTTCGCCTATCTGTCGATACGTCTCAATATCATAAGCTGGCATGCCATCTGGCTTGCGGGCATGTATGTGTAAAACGCTAGCGCCTGCATCTACCGCTCGTTTTCCTTCTTCTGCAATCTCTTCAGGTGTGTAGGGAATGTATGGACACTGGCTTCTGTTTGCCAGTACGCCTGTAAGCGCAGCAGTGATAATCGTTTTTTTTGTCATATTATTATTTCCAGTTTGGTTTTCGTTTTTCTTTAAAGGCAGTGATGCCTTCTATGGCATTTTCCGATTGCAGCAGTTGTCCCAAAAGTATTTTCATTTCGGCATGTTGGGCAGGAGAGGCGCTCTGTTTTATAGCTTCGTAGGCAGTGATACCCATCTGCATAGCGGTAGGTGAATTTTGCTTCAATTCATCTATCAATTCATTCAATTTTTCGTCCATTTTTCCTTCTTCGACTACTTCGGTGACTAAGCCTAATTGTGCCGCTTCATCTACAGGTAGATTGTAGCCTCTTACACACCAGTCTAGTACTTTACGAGCAGGCATTACTTCCATCAATGCGGCCATAACCTGAAACGGATATAAGCCGCGTTTCACTTCGGGTAATCCAAATTTTAAACCTCGATTTGCTAATACAAAACGTACACCGCACAATAATAAGAAACCACCAGCATATACATGGCCTTCTACTTTTGCTATCGAAGGTTTATGTAGCGATATGAAAATTTGTCCTATTATGATTTCTTTTTCAGGGGCAGGAATAGAAGATGTTGTTTCAGAATCTACACCGCTAAAGGCTTTTAAATCTGCTCCTGAGCAAAATACATTTCCTTCGGATTGCAACACGACCATCCAGACCGCATCATTGTGCTGTGCATAAGCCATGGCATAGGCTAGTTCGTTTAGTAGAGAAGGGCTAAGTGCATTTTTACGTGAAGGATTGTGTAGTCCCACGTAGAGTACATTGGCAGCTTCTGAAACATTTAGAAAGGCGAATTTTTGTTGATGAAATGAACTGGTTTGCTCTTTTGAATAATACATGATTAAGATAACGTTTTAAGTTTTAGTAGTAATTTTCCAGCGGATATATTTTGTGCTTCACTAACATAGATTTCTTCAATCTCGCCATCGTCTTCGGCAGCTACGGTATTTTCCATTTTCATCGAAGATAATATCATCAGCGATTGTCCTACCTTTACATGCTGTCCTATTGATACCAATACTTTCACGATAGACGCAGGCATAGGAGATATGTATTCTCCTTTCTGTTTTTCTTTAATGGCTAATGGTAGTTTATCGACATTTGTTAGTTTGATTTGGGCAAATGAATTGTGCTGTATATAGTATTCATTTTCGCAAATGGCATAATGGAAATTGTGTACTTGATTATTGATGAGAATGCCTACTCTATGCGCAGTTGAAGATAAAATACGAATATCAAATTGTTCATCTGCAATGGTAACAGTTAGCTTACTTTGATTATTTTTTAAAAAAACATCCGTTTTTACCTTGTCTATTTCGAAGCTTATTTTTTGAGGTGAGAAAAATTGATTTCGCCAAGCAGCGGGTACCTCTTTTAGTAACTTTTTTGCTTCGGTATGGGTTTGAAAATGAGTAATGGTAGCGGCTATCAAACCTAAGTTTTTTTGTTTGATAGAAAGGGTTTGACTGTTTTCTCTAAAATGAAGTGATAAGAAGTGAGTGTCGTATTCGCCTTTTAAAAAATGTGGTTGAGCAACTACATTTTTTAAGAAAGAAAGATTGGTCGTAGTCCCCAAGCAAATCATTTTACTAAGCGCATATTCCATTCGCAGAATAGCCTCTTGGCGATCTTTGCCGTGTGCTATTATTTTAGCTAACATAGGGTCATAAAAAATAGATACTTCATTTTGAGCATATACGCCTGTATCATATCGTATGCCTTCTATTTGGGTAGTTTGCCATTGGAGGATTTTGCCCGTAGTAGGTAAAAAATTATTAGCAGTATCCTCCGCATACAATCGACATTCTAGTGCATATCCATTTGCTTTTATATCTTCTTGTTTTAACTCAAGTGGTTTGCCAGCGGCTATTTCAATTTGTAGTTTCACTAGGTCAAGCCCTGTGATGGCCTCAGTGATAGGATGCTCTACTTGCAATCGGGTATTTACTTCTAAGAAATAAAAATCACCTTCGCTCCATATAAATTCTACTGTACCAGCATTGTCATAGTTCAATGCCTGTGCGAGTTTCACCGCAGCATTGCAAATAGCCGATCTGCTTGTTTCGGTCAAAACGGGAGAAGGACTTTCTTCGATAATTTTTTGATACCTGCGCTGTATGGTGCATTCACGTTCTAATAAATGAATTACATGGCCATGCTTATCGCCTAAAATCTGTACTTCGATATGACGAGAAGAGTTAAAATATTTTTCCATCAGCAATTCATCATCACCAAAGGCACTTTTTGCTTCACGCTTAGCAGCATCAAAGGCTTCGGATAACTCGCTTTCAATATGTACGATGCGCATACCTTTGCCTCCTCCACCAGCTGACGCTTTGAGCAATATTGGAAAGCCAATCTTGGCCGCTTCTGTTTTGAATTTTTCAAAGGATTGGTCGTTTCCTTTATAGCCAGGCACAGTAGGTACTCCTTGTTTTTCAGCCAATGCTTTGGCGTTGGTTTTGCTCCCCATTTGGTCTATGGCATTGGGGTTGGGACCTATAAAGATAAGGTTCTCTTCGCTCAGTCGTTTTGCAAAATCAGCATTTTCGCTCAAAAAACCATAGCCAGGATGTATGGCATCTGCTTCCGAAATTTTAGCTGCGTCAATAATTCTATCAATATTCAAATAGGATTTATGCACTTCGCTTTCGCCTATGTAAATAGCTGTATCCGCCATTTTTACATGTAGGGCATCTTTGTCTGCATCGCTAAACACCGCTACAGTGCGTATGCCCATCGATTGGCAGCTACGGATAATCCTACAGGCTATTTCGCCACGATTGGCTATGAGTATGCTTTTTATCGCAGTCATGTTAGTTCACTTTTACATTCTAAAAACACCATAACTATTCGTGCTGCTTATTTTTTTATTATTGATTACGGCCAAGCAAAACCCAATGTAGGTGCGAGTTTCACGAGGGTCTATCACGCCATCATCCCAACATTGGGCACTAGCATACCAGGCATTTGATTGTTTGTTTGCCTCATTTATAAGATGCTGACGAAATGCCTGTGCTTGCTCTTCATCATATTCGCCACCCATTTTTTCAATGGCTTGGCGTTGTATCATTTCCATTACCCCACTGAGTTGATCTGGGCCCATTACTGCTATTTTTGAATTGGGATAGCTAAAAAGAAAACGTGGATTATATGCCCTGCCATTCATAGCATAATTGCCAGCACCATAGCTCGCGCCTGTAATGATGGTAATCGTAGGCACTTCGCTATTCGATACGGCATTAATCATTTTTGCCCCATTTTTGATGATTGCTCCTTGCTCGTATTCTTTACCCACCATAAACCCTGTGATGTTTTGAAGAAAAATAATGGGGGTCAAGTTTTTATTGCAAAGTTGGATGAAATGTGCGCCTTTATTAGCACTATCGGAGAGGAGCACGCCATTGTTGGCAATGATGCCCACACGATAGCCATGTATCTCTGCCCAACCTGTGATGAGGGTAGTACCCCAATCAGGTTTAAATGCTGTAAAGTCTGACCCATCTACTACTCTGGCAATAAGTTCGTGTATATCCCAAGGTTTTTTGATGTCGGCCGATATGATGCCCAGTAGGTCTTCTTCGCTATATTTAGGTGCTTCGATTTTTTGTGTAGGGGAGGCATTGGTATCTGCTGGTTTCAGTCTTTTTATAATATCTCGTGCTATACGGATGCCATCAAATTCATCTTCGGCTAGGTAGTCGCTCACACCCGAAATGGTGCTGTGCATCTCTGCTCCGCCAAGGCTTTCATCGTCCACTATTTCGTTGGTCGCCATTTTGACTAGGGGAGGCCCCGCCAAAAATACCTTCGCATTATTTTTTACAAAAATGGCATAATCGCTCATACCTGGCACATACGCTCCTCCTGCTGTGGCATTGCCAAACACGATGGAGATAGACGCTACACCTGCTTTTGAACGTTGGGTGATTTGACGAAAAGAAGCGCCTCCATAATTGAAGATTTTAGCCTGCTCAGTGAGGTCAGCCCCTGCACTTTCGACCATAGTGATAACTGGCAGATCGTTTTCGGCTGCTATTTCGCTTAGACGCAAACTTTTGTTTAAGGTAGCTAAGTTGATAGCTCCGCCTTTGTTTGTACCTACATTAGAGATGATAAGCACTAAACGACCATGAACTAGCCCTATACCACCTACGCTGGTAGTGCCTCCTTCTTTATTTTTGCCGTCTAGCCCTGCAAAGGGGAGTAGCTCCATGAAAGGCGAATATTCATCGAGCAATAGTTCGATACGCTCACGAGCCGTGTGTTTGCCAAGGCTTCGCGCTTTTTCGATATGGCGTTCTTTGCCTTGATAGAGCGATTCGTTTTTCTTTTGTTCTAGCTCTGCTATCAATGCATTCATGGCCTCTAAGTTGGCTTTGAAGGTGTCGCTATTTGTATTGATGCTGGATTGGTAAATGCCCATTTATAAATGTACATATTTTGCGCAAAGAAAAAACGCTTCGAGTATTTTGTGTTTTAATTTTTTTTGGGGAAAGTGCTTAGTCTGTGTTAATCAGCACATCTCAACTGAGCAGATTATTGGGTGATTTATCTAATCACTAGCTTCAAGTCTGTTTTCCTGACTCCATTTAGCAAATAGCGATAGTTTTTATAGCCGTTATTGCAAAGGCCACCACTAGGGTCAAATCGAATACCTAAGATAGTATCCCTGTGATTGGTGTTTTCTATTTGTATAACATAGTTGTATTCAAATGGCGCTCTAAATTCTATAAAAGTATTCATTCCATTATTATTGGCAGCATGATCTTTTCATATTGTGTCTAGGATGTTGGATATATCACTACTATCAGTGATAAGTATTATTACACATAACGAAGTTTTCAAGTCAGGATAGTAAATGGATATACCCGGAGTAACCAATTTTTTATAGCAGCAACTAGCTAGCATCAACAAAGGAAAAGCATTGATAATATTTTCCTTTTCATTGCTTTTTTATTCGATTTGCAATTTTTTTGGCAAGTCAAGAAATGTTTGATTGGCGATTTGAAAGGCCAACTCATCTAAGCGTGATTTTTTAAAAAAAAAGGGTTTATCCTTTGTAATAACTTAGTGGTTCACCACAAACTGTTTACGCTGCGATAGCTTCCTATCTCCTTCTAGCCATAGAGTGTAAACTCCTGCTGCAAAATTTCGAGTAGAAACAGTTGCGCTCGTTTTGTCTTTATAGACCAAGATACCCAGCGAGTTGTATATGCTCACTGATGGGTAGTCTGCCACCGATACTCCCGCTATATGGAGTATATCCGCTGCTGGATTTGGATAAAGACTTAAGGCGATGGGCTGCTTTGTAGTTTCGCTGATGCCTGTAGTGAGCATGCTATCTACCCCCCAGGCATAATCTATAGTCACACTATCTACCGATATTTTGGCAAAATACACATACTGTGAGCTTGCAGTATCATAGTACCATTTTTCTTGAAACTGTGCCGCATGTACCACATTTTTGAAATTCGTAAAACTGCCATGTAAGCCCGAATCACCTACCATTATCACCCAGGTTTGACCTACATCTGTAGCGCATGCCCATACACTATCCGTTTGGCTCACGCAGCTTCTTTTTACAGCTACATAGCTCTCGTTTTGTCTGCCCAAAAGCCAAAGACTGTCAGTAGCAGTCTCATCAAAATCTTGCTCTCGCCAATGCAATGCTACATCCTTAAACGAAAACGCTGGGCCTATAATATCAGGAGTAGGCTCGGGTCTGTACATCAGCAAAGCCACGTTTTTTTTCTGAAACACATACGGCAAATGCGTGTTGGCATTGTTAGAATTTCGAGCCGTCCAATTTTTTTTGACCTGACCAGAGGCGGTGAAAACAGCCGTGGAGCCTACATTTGCCACACAGGGAAACTGCTGATAACCTGCTTTTCCCTTCCAAAAATCGCGTATAGAAGATAGTGAGATGCTATGGTGTTTATAAATCGAAAGCTGCTGTCCGCTTATCACCGAGCTTTTCGAAATCACCCCCAAGCCTTCTGCCAAATCTTCATAGATACTAATCGGTAGATTGGCGATGGGGCGCAGAAGGGCGAAGTCCACATGTTTCCAAAGATTGGAATCTGATAATAGTTTAGCCGTTTCGAGTACTACTTTTGGATGAAAATAAGCCCCCGAACTCCATTGAAAAACTACTTTATCTACGCTCGACATACCACTATTAAGCACCAGTCCGCTATCCAAGCTATGTCCGATAGTGTAGAGCGTGTCTATGGTTGGTTTCCAAGAGGCTACTACCGAATCTATGGCTAAACTCGAAGTAGCCAAAAATGCGCCTCCTTGCGATGCGTTTGAAGGTATATCGCCCATGGCAGTAAGCAGATAAATCAGATGGTTGTGATTTTGTCCATAGGGTGGAAAATATTTGCCTGTATAGTTTCTGCCAGCTGTTGGGAAAAACGTACCCTGATTATTGGTAAGCAAGAGCATATCTGTGAGTAGTCGTTGGGCGGCTTTGGTAGCCAGTTGTTTGATTTGCGCATCTTGCGCAAAGTCGGCTAAGTTTAGCAAACCACTCAGGGCGTATGGAGCATACACCGTTGAGAAAAATTCGTAAAAACCATAAGTTACTTTTAGCTCTAAATAATGTCGCAATCGAGCATCGAGGGTATTATCTATAGCTCTTCCATACTTTTCATGCAGTAGCCAATCTGAGCTCATCCACATAATCATGTGGTTTTCGGACCAATAGTTTCTGACTGTATCACCTTTGTTTATCCAATAAGGCACAGAATTTAAAACGGGTAAAATCTGTGCATCATAAACACCGTTTGTAAAGTAAAGAATGCGAATGAGTTTAATAATATCAAAATCGCTAGTAGTACCTGTAGATATGCCTTGCAGTATATCATTGAGTTCGGTAGTATCAAGTGGTAGTCCTAGTTTAGCTTTCAAAATATTGTTTTCGCTTGTACCATTGGCTATGGAGGTAGTGATATAATCAGCCTGCCGTTGGGTATAGACAGGATTATTTGCATATCCATTTTTGAATATGAAAAAACAGAGTAGAATAGAAAAGTTGATCCATGTTTTTTTCATAGCTATGTAGGAGGTTTTATGTTGAAATATAGTTTGTTTCTGTCATAAACAAGATATAGTCTTTTCTATTAAAAGGAAAGAAATGCTCAAGTTTTTTATTTATCGGTAAGCAGCAAAATCCTCAAACAGGTTTTTGATATCCTCAAATCTGGCATACCTTACAACAAAAATCATATGTTAAAAATCGAGTTGCTTATTTGGGTTTTTACGCAGTTTGTGTTAGGCGAAGTGCTTTCTTCCGAGTACAGTTTTACTAGTAATTTGTCAATTTTGTTAATTATTTTGTCTCCGTTTTGATTGTCAAGTGTTACAAATCTATACTCTTTGTATAAGTCTAAAATCTTTTTTTTTGTGTGTGTGTCAAGTAATCCTAAATCAAGCATCATTCCTTTGTTTAAATCATTAGGTTCAAACTTTTGTAGTCCGTTGCCATATTGTCGGCTGTTATCTTCAAAAATTTGCTTGGCTGTGTCTGTCAAAAGATAAGCAAAAAGTAAATCAATGTCTATTCCTGAAAACAAACTTGTCTGCTTTGGATAAATACAATGATAAGAAGTTAAATTTGAAATATTTGCTTCATTTCTGATAAAGCGTAAGCCTGTACGATTAAAAACAGAAACCCAAATAGGTGCTGGTTTTCTATTTTCTAGCGAATACCAAGGACTTCTACTTGCTGTCAAAAATCGTTTATTTATTTCTTCTTTTTCGCCTTTTTGTATATAAGAATTTATGCTTTTATCGGTTGAGTTTTGAGCATTAAAAAGAAAAATAGGTTTGTCATTTTGCTTTAACTCTTCAAAATCTTGTGTAGTGAAAAAAGATGTTTTTGCATCTTTTGCACTACAAATACAAGGTAATAAATACTGTTCTTCTATTTCAAATTCTTTTGCTTTTGATGAATTAAAAGTAAAATATTCATTTGAACCTGTTGCAATGCCACGAACAACTTTTGCATAAGTTGAAAAAGGCACAAGGTTTTTAAACTTAATGCTATTCTGTTTTTGATAATAGGCTTTCCATTTGATTTCGGGATTTAGTTCCGAAAAATTATATGTTTGTTCTGTATCTGAAAAATTTGGATAATCAGTAATAATATCGTCTATTTTACTCAAATCTTGCAACGATTGGATGTTAGTAAACTGAACTCGATCGGTTAAGTTATCGTTTGCACAAAGTAGTATTGATGCTGTTGTTAACGCATCATCAAATACATTTTCTTCAAAGTCAATTACAATTATGTGTCTTAATGTTTTGCTTTTTATTAAATAAGTTTTGACTAATTTTCCGTAATCAGAATTTAAAAATTCTGAAGGAATTATATAGGCACAACGTCCATTATCTCTTAATTGATGAATTGATTTTAATAGAAATAAAGTATAAAGATTTGTAAAACCATTTAATTTGCATTTGAGATTGGTTTCTATTTCTTTTAGGACGTTTTTGTTGTCGTAATCGTGAAATTTAAAATAGGGTGGATTGCAAAGAACTCCATCATATTTATTTTGCCAATCGTTATACATATAATCTTGTAAAAGAAGATTTACGTTTTCAGTATCGCCAAAATATTGTTTTGCATTTTCATAAATTGTAGTGTCTATTTCAAAACCTTTTATTTCAATATCATATTTATGGTTTAAAATTGCTCTTGAAAACACACCCAATCCAAATGCTGGTTCAAGAACAGTTTTAAGGTCGCTGTTTTGCAAAATCCATTTTGACATTAAATCTGCAATCGGAAAAGGTGTAAAAAATTGTGCAAATTTTTTACGATGTTCTATTGAAGTCGATTTTGAATAATCGTTTTCAATAGAATTGTTAGTGATATGTTCTTTTGTTACTATCATTAGAAATTTGCATTTTTGATTTCTAAAATAGTTCTCAAATTTTCAATATCAAGATAGGCTGTTCCTCCTTTAAAAGTTACATAAAACAACAATCTTCCTCTGTCCATTTCTTTCCTTACACTTTCGTGCAGGGGTTCATCAACTTTTGAGGCAATTGGAATACCCGATTTTGAGTTGATTTTTATCGTTGTCTTATTTTGGTTTTTGGTGTCTGTTTCAACCGAAAAAATTACACCATCATTGTCAGGGTCTGAAATGATTTTAAGGATTTGCTCAAATGAAATTCCATATACTTTGTCGAAGAATACTTGAAAATAGAAATGAGGAACATTAAAAGTTTCTATCCATTTATAAACAACTTTAATGTCTTCAACCTTTGGCGTAATAGAAAGGTAATCTCGTTTTTGAATTTCCTTGATGGCAGTTTTTAGTTGTCTAAAAAGGTCTTTTACTTGAATTAATCTTTCTGAGGAACTCCAACTCGGGACTCTAAAATCTGTTACATTTAAAGTTTTTGCTGTTATTCCATTAAGCAAATCTATATAATTCTGCCTTGCAGGATGTTGCAAAACGTCTAAAAAATCGGCAAGAATTTGGTCTTTTGTTAGTAAAGCAATCTCTGTAAACTTTTCAGTTCGTACTTGCATTGCTTCTTCATACTTGTCAATTAAAAATGCACTTGACCTTACTTCAATACCTGCAACTGCTTTTTTTACATAGTTTGTTATTTGGTTGTGGGAAATCTGGCTAATGTCAAACCCTAAATTGCTGTCAAAATCTGCCTTATTGAAAATCAGCAAATCTGGCCTTTTACCTATGGTGTCGAGTTCAGTTTGAAAGTCTTGATAAAAAGTATCAAAGCCATTTTCTCCTGCTACTAAATCGTCAGATTTACCATATTTTACTGCTACAAAGTTGTTAGAAGTTTCATTTATTGCTCTCGTAACAAGGTTTTCAGCCCAATCGCCTTGCTCTTTATTTGTAATGAAGTTAGAAGATGCTTGAGTAGGTGTTTTTGCTTGGTCTCTTGGTTGTTCAAAGTCCACCAATTCCACAGGAACAGTTTTTGTTAATTCTCTAATTCTGTCGTAATAATTCATCTTCTTTTATTGTGAAATTTTGTCCTGCAAATTTAAACTTTTTTTTCGGTTTTACAGTTCGTTGAAGGTTTGCAGTGTCGTTCATAGCATTCTGACTAACGTTTTGCTTTAGGCTTTAAAATCATGTTGTTACAAATCCAAAATCTTCTTTAGTCAAGTCA
>CALAYL010000061.1 GCA_937894725.1 uncultured Bacteroidota bacterium | reverse complement strand
TAGCGAAATTCCTTGTCGGGTAAGTTCCGACCTGCACGAATGGTGTAACGATCTAGGCACTGTCTCAACCGCGAGCCCGGTGAAATTGAAGTATCGGTGAAGATGCCGGTTACCCGCAACGGGACGGAAAGACCCCATGCACCTTCACTACAGCTTTACACTGAATTTGATTAATTGATGTGTAGGATAGGTGGGAGACTTTGAAGCGAAGACGCTAGTTTTCGTGGAGTCAACCTTGAAATACCACCCTTTAATTGATTAGATTCTAACTCTGGTAAAAGAGGACACTGTATGGCGGGTAGTTTGACTGGGGTGGTCGCCTCCCAAAGAGTAACGGAGGCTTCTAAAGGTACCCTCAGCACGCTTAGTAACCGTGCGCAGAGTGCAATGGCATAAGGGTGCTTGACTGTAAGACTGACAAGTCAAGCAGGGACGAAAGTCGAGCATAGTGATCCGGTGGTTCCGCATGGAAGGGCCATCGCTCAAAGGATAAAAGGTACGCTGGGGATAACAGGCTGATCTCCCCCAAGAGCTCATATCGACGGGGAGGTTTGGCACCTCGATGTCGGCTCGTCACATCCTGGGGCTGGAGAAGGTCCCAAGGGTTGGGCTGTTCGCCCATTAAAGTGGCACGCGAGCTGGGTTCAGAACGTCGCAAGACAGTTCGGTCCCTATCTGTTGTGGGCGTTAGAAATTTGAGAGGATCTGACTCTAGTACGAGAGGACCGTGTTGGACAAACCGCTGGTGAATCTGTTGTGGCGCCAGCTGCATTGCAGAGTAGCTACGTTTGGAAGGGATAAGCACTGAAAGCATCTAAGTGCGAAGCCCACCTCAAGATGAGATTTCTTTTAAGGGTCGTAGAAGATTACTACGTTGATAGGTCATAGATGTAAAGTTGGTAACAGCAAAGTCGAGTGATACTAATAGCCCGTTCGCTTTCTACTTTTTTAATTGTATTTGTTCTTTTTATTAGCTACTAATATTTGTCAAAATTATTACTCTGAGTTCGGCAGAGTGTATCAAGAAAATGGTGACTATAGCGAGGGGGTTCACCTCTTCCCATTCCGAACAGAGAAGTTAAGCCCCTCCACGCTGATGGTACTAGGATAAAACCTGGGAGAGTAGGTAGTCGCCTCCTTATTTAAACGGTTGTTGGTTATCCAACAACCGTTTTTTTTTAAGTTACCCTCACATTAGATTAAGTCGTTTAAGCTCGATGTGTTGCATGTTGACTTTATAGTTCTATTTTGTGACGTACTTCCTAAAACATGTTTTTGGTAGCATTGTGTTACTTGTGGATTTTGATTTCTAATTTTTTTTAGTATATCACATATTGCAATTTTTTATATTAGACTCTAATCTGCAAAGGTGGTGTTCATATACTTAATACCATACAAAGCATTGTTTTGATTTAGTTTTCCTATTTTTCGTAGACTCTGTAACTGAATGTGTACTGATTCGAATGGTTCAGTACGCAAACAAATTAATCTAAGTAACTTGAATAAAGATGTTTTACTCCGAGAGTTTCATTAATCTATACCTTTTGCTTCAATAGAAGATATTTGCTTTTAATACCAGTTAAGTATCTTATTTGATGATTAAATATGTACCGTAGAATGTTATAAAGATGATAGTATTGCTTTTAATTATCCTCCTGGCTGTAGCAAAATCACTATCTGATTTGAAGAGCCATCCAAAGATATTATAGTACTTGCTTATAATGTTTTATCCAAAAGGCTTGTACTAAATACAATATCAACTTCTTTGGTTTCGTTTAATCATTTAGATTGGGAAGTAGTATGTTAGGAACTCTTGTCTGACTCCGTAGTGGGAGATACTAATTCCTTTCCAGTGGGCGGATATATTCTAAAAGTAAAAAGCTAAATAGTGAGAGAAACTACAAAAAAATCAGGTTAGATTAATATAGTTTAGCAAAAATAGTAATTAAGGAATGGGCTTTTTTTAGGTTTACATTTAATTCTTGATTGCGATTAATATCTGTTCAAATGTCACTTTCTCTTGCTCACCTGTTTGCATATTTTTCAATGAAAATAAATTTTGATTCATTTCTTCATCTCCAACTATTGCAACAAATGGTATTTCCTTAGCATTAGCGTATTTCATTTGTTTTTCCATTTTAGATTTGTCTGGATATATTTCGCAACTTATATTAGTGGCTCTTAACTTATGTACAAATGGCAAACAAAAGTCACGATTAGCTTCGCTGAAATGAACGAATAGTAGTTGAGTAGATTGTATAATATTTTTTGGAAATAAATCTAGCTCTTGCATAATATCGTAGATACGCTCTACTCCAAATGAAATACCAACTCCACTCATGTCCTTTCCTCCAAACATTTCAGTAAGATTAGCATAACGGCCACCGCTGCCTATTGAGCCCATAACGGTGTCTAAGGATTTTATTTCCCATATTACTCCCGTATAATAATTCAAGCCACGTGCCAGCGTAATATCAAAAACAAGATTTTTAACTTCAGCATGTTTTTGTACAAACTGCAGCTCGCGGATACCCTCCTTGCCTATTTCGATAGCTTCAAAAAATACAGCTAAATCGTCTAGGTTTTTAACAACTAGAAGCGTTTTTATTTTTGCAATTTGTTCTTGTGTAAAATTCTTTTTTTGTAGTTCAGAATCAATACCTTCAATCCCGATTTTATCAATTTTATCAATTACAATCGTCATAGCTTCGAGCTTGTCTTGGCATAGGGCATAACTTGCAATAGCCTCTAATATTTTTCTATTGTTTATGCGGATTTCTGTATTTAATCTTAAGTCCGAAAATACAGCAGAAAAAATTTGTGTTAACTCCACTTCATTCAACAATGAATTACTTCCTATAACATCTGCATCACATTGATAAAATTCGCGATAGCGGCCTTTTTGCGGCCTATCTGCCCTCCATACTGGAGCAATATGATAGCGTTTGAATGGAAAGACTAAATCATTTTGATGTTGTACTACATAGCGCGCTAAGGGTACGGTTAGGTCATAGCGAAGCCCACGCTCAGCTATTTTAGTCACAACTGCTTTGTTGTCTTTATTTATTAAACTTTGGGCATCTGCATCTTTCAAAAAGTCGCCACTATTTAGCACTTTAAACAGAAGTTGATCGCCCTCTTCGCCATACTTACCCGTGAGCGTAGTTAGGTTTTCAAGTACGGGTGTTTCTATTTCTTGAAAACCATATTTGTCCAAAACCATTTTTATTGTATTGAAAATATATTTGCGTTTTACTACTTCTTGTGGCAAAAAATCGCGGGTGCCGCTCGGCAAGCTAGGTTTTACTTTCATACTATATCGCTCTTTATTTATATTTTTCAATTATCGCATCGCATGCTTTGTCAAGCATTGCAAATACTTTGTCAAAGCCATCTTTTTCGCCAAAATAAGGGTCTGGTACTTCTGCATCTTCCCATGCTTCTACTTCAGACAATATCAATTTTACCCTTTGTTTTTCTTCTTCAGTATGGCAATTTCGGACTACGTCCTCATAGTTTTGTTTGTCCATTACATAAAGTATATCAAAGTTATCTATGTCTGTACATCTCAATTTTCGCGCTAGTTGCTTACTAATATCAATGCCATTCTTTTGAGCAACTTCGATACTACGAATATCTGGCTTTTCGCCTGCATGCCAGCCTCCTGTACCACATGAGTCTATTTGCCAGTCTAAATTTGATGCATTTGCTTTTTGCCGCAAAATGCCTTCTGCCAAAGGCGATCTACAAATGTTCCCGAGGCATATCATTAAAATTTTCATAGGTCTATTTTGGAAAAGTAAGATTTTATCTTGTAAATTATAAACGCTTTCGGCATTTAATGTACGTTTGTAAAAAAATAAGCGATGTCTAAATTTATACTTTTTATAAGAGAAGATTTATCTCGATATCCATTGCCAAAAGATACCTTAGAAACACTTATAAAAGCTCACACCAACTGGGCAAAGGATTTAGCAAGTCGGGGTGTTTTTATAGATGGTTATGGTTTAGAGTCAGCGGGTTTTTTGATTGAAAAAAAGGGCGGTAAGCTAGTAGAAAATAAACTTAGAGATGTGAAAGAAGGCATTGGCGGATTTTATATTATAAAGGCGGAAAATATCGATGAGGCAAAAGCTATAGCTAGTGAGTGCCCTACATTTGATGAAGGTGATTTGATAGAAGTAAGACCGTTGATGTAAATGATAAAAGCAGATACCATAGTAGCCATAGCTACCCCGCAAGGAGTAGGTGCCTTGGGGTTGATTCGTCTTTCTGGTGCGGATAGTTTTTTTATTTGCGAAAAAGTATTTAGAGGCAAGAAACTCTCCCTTCAAGCATCACATACAGTTCATTACGGCTATATTTATGAAAATGATGTGCTCATAGACGAAGTGATGGTAAGTATTTTCAAAGCACCTAAATCATTTACCACAGAGGATGTTATTGAAATTTCGTGCCACGGTTCTACCTATATCGTGCAACGTATTTTACAAGTGTTACTCAATCATGGCGCTCGTTTGGCTGAAGCTGGGGAGTTTACGATGCGTGCATTTTTGCACGGACGTATAGATCTCGCGCAAGCTGAAGCTGTAGCAGATTTGATTGCCTCTGAATCTGCAATGCAACACAGTATTGCTCTTGATCAAATGCGTGGTGGATTTTCAAATCAACTCAAAGCGTTGCGCGAAGAACTGATTGACTTTTCCGCTTTGATAGAGTTGGAATTAGATTTTAGCGAAGAGGACGTAGAATTTGTGGATAGAAAAGAATTGAAAAAGTTAGTTGAAAAAATAAAGTTGAAAGTGTTAGAACTGCTCAATTCATTTAAGCTTGGCAATGCTATTAAAAATGGGATACCAGTAGCTATTGTGGGCAAACCGAATGCTGGTAAATCTACTTTGCTAAATACCTTGCTTAACGATGAGCGAGCCATTGTAAGTGAGATAGCCGGTACTACGCGCGATACCATCGAAGAGATTTTGACGATTGAAGGTATTCAATTTCGCTTGATAGATACTGCTGGAATCCGAACTACGACTGATACTGTAGAGGCGATAGGTGTAGCCAAAGCCTTAGAAAAAATAGCACAAGCTAGTGTGCTGATTTATCTTTTTGATATAAACGATACTTCGATTGAGGAGGTACGTGCCGCTATAAATACCTATTCAAGGGATAGTCTTAAAATAATTCTTTGTCCAACTAAAATTGATTTGCATTCAGCAAAAGATTGGGAGCAGTGGTTAATAGACTTTCAACCATTGGCCGCTGCGGTGATTGGTATTTCTGCAAAAGAGTCTACTAATATTGCATTACTCAAACAAGAAATGTTATTTTCAGTATCACATATCAACACACAGCAATCTATCGTGACTAATGCAAGGCACTATGAGTCCCTTTTAAGAGCCAATCATTCACT
>CALAYL010000060.1 GCA_937894725.1 uncultured Bacteroidota bacterium | reverse complement strand
CGCTAACAGCAATAGCTGTTGCACAATCACTCTAAAAACACCCAAAGCAGAAATCTAAAGCATTAAACGACTTCAATAGAGGCGTTTTAAGACACGCTAATTATTGAAACACTATTTTTGACTCTTAAAATTGGTAGGCTTAAAATTGAAGTGTTTGCTTTTGATAGAGTCGTTTTGAAAAGCCTTTTTTCAAAACTATAATCCACAAAGCTTTGCTATCTCAGTTGTGGGTAGTATTTTCACGGGCTGCCATTAGCGGTAAAACTTGACGAATCGACCATGTATCATCAAAACGACAGTAAAAATTGGAAATAGTTATCATATCAGTTACTGCCTTTCTCGCAGCCATTCTGACATTCTTTTCAGGATTTGGCTTAGGGACAATCTTGACTCCTATATTTATGCTTTTCTTTCCTATTGACTTGGCTATCGGATTGACTGGTATTGTTCATTTCTGCAACAACCTTTTCAAACTTCTGCTAGTAGGACGACAAGCAGACAAGCAAGTGCTTATTCGTTTTGGCATTCCAGCTATTATTGCAGCGCTGCTTGGTTCTTGGTTATTGCTCAACATCACAGACCTCAAACCGCTTTATGCATATCAAATGTTTGGACGGACGTTTGAAGTGTATCCTGTAAAGTTTATCATCTCTTTGTTACTCATCATTTTTGCGACTATTGACTTCATCCCATATTTTAGCAAACTGCAATTTAGCAAAGACAAACTTCCGATTGGCGGAGCATTAAGTGGCTTTTTTGGTGGACTATCGGGCAATCAAGGAGCATTGAGAAGTGCATTTCTTATCAAAGCTGGACTATCTAAAGAGGCATTTGTGGCGAGCGCGGTTGTTGTTTCAACTTTCGTTGATTTTACACGACTTAGTGTGTATGCCACAAGATTCACTAAAGCTGGACTTTCCGACAACATAACATTAGTAATCTATGCGACATTATCGGCAATCGTTGGCGCATACATCGGCAACAAACTTTTAAAAAAAGTAACGCTAAAGTTTTTGCAACTGGCAGTTGCTATAATGCTAGTTATTATTTCACTCGCGTTGGGTGCAGGCCTAATATGATAATGACAAATACGCATATCACTCAAGTTTTCAGTGTGATTTTGGTAAGGCAACTTGTGCTTTAGCTATCAGGCAATATGGGGAATGGATTGAGGAGAGTAAAAAGGGTGACAAAAAACGAAGTATGCAGCTGAACGCTAAGATTAGAAAAGACTAGGTATAAATTTAAAAAAACCTATTTTACATCATAAATTAAAAAAATGGCACAGATTAATCCTTACATCAATTTCAATGGAAATGCAGAAGAAGCATTCAATTTTTATAAATCAGTTTTTGGTGGGGAGTTTGCACAAATAACACGTTTCAAGGATATGGCAAGCCCTGAATTTCCAATAGCTGAAAGGGAAGAAAATAAAATAATGCACATTGCCTTACCTATTGGCAAGAATGTGTTTATGGGAAATGATGTGCCAGAGAGTATGGGAAAAGTAAATGAAAACGAAAACAGAAGTAAAATTTCAGTTAGTGCCGATAGTAAAGAACAAGCTGAAAAATTATTCTTCGGACTTTCTTCAGGCGGGCAAATTGAAATGCCTATTGCAGACAGCCCTTGGGGCTCCTATTTTGGAATGTTTAGAGACAAATATGGGATTGAATGGACGGTGGATTTTGACCCAAAATACACAGGAAATACCTAACTAATCACAAACCACTACCGCCAATACAACGGCATAAAAAAAGTCTGACATAAGATAAGAGCACTACTCAAAATGAAAAAAAAAATTCTTATTCTCATTGCATTGCCAATTTCATTCATGAATTGTAATGCTCAGTTTGGAGCAGACTATTCTTCGTATGGGTTCAACTTTGTAAATGACAAATACAACAAAGGCCTAAATAATTGGACTGGAAACAATGTTAGCGACACTACTAAGTTTCATGTTTATCAACAAGATAGCACAAACAATTACGCGCTTAAGTTAAAGCCAATAAAAAGCTAAAAATGGATACACGAAAATTTGCAGAAAACTGGATAAATTCTTGGAATTCGCACAACCTAGAAGATATACTTTCACACTATGCTGAAGATATAGAAATCACTACGCCAATGATAAAATTGGCAACGGGCATAGACAGTGGATCATTGAAAGGAAAACAACAAGTAGGAGAATATTGGAAAAGGGCGTTAGAAAAAATGCCTGATTTGCATTTTGAACTTTATGAAGTGACCGATGGAATAAACTCTGTAGCGTTGTTTTATAAATCTGTGATGAACAAAAAAGCTATTGAAGTAATGTGCTTTAATGATCAAGGAAAAGTGAACAGAATGAATGCATTTTATACCTCGTAAAATACAGTGTTCACTCAACAAAACAGATAAGGCAAATCACCATATCGCTATATGTAAACTTTAGCTAAAACCTAAATTTTAAGTAAAACTTGGATTTGTGCTTTCCTAACAAGCATAAGCATGGTTTTAAGTACTATCGAGATGGAAAATCATTTTTTAAAAACTACAAGAAAAAAATGCAAAAAGAAGAAGTAGAAACCTTTTGTCCGACTAGTAAAGCAGAATGGAGAAAATGGTTAAATAAGCATCACAAATCAAAACAGGCTGTTTGGCTAGTTTGCTATAAAAAGAAAACTGACATTCCTACTATTTCGTGGAGTGACGCAGTTGATGAAGCCCTTTGTTTTGGTTGGATAGACAGTAAGAGAATACCAGTTGATAACGATAAATTTATGCAATTTTTTTGCAAGAGAAAATCAAATGGCACTTGGTCGAAAGTGAACAAGGAAAAAATCAAACAACTTATTGACCAAGGGCTAATGACTAAAGCTGGTTTTGACATTATTGAAATCGCAAAGCAAAACGGCTCATGGACAATTCTGGACGAGGTAGAAGAGTTGAAAATACCCGAAGACTTAGCAAGAGAATTAAAAAACAAAAAAGGTGCAGAAGACTATTTTCTAGGGTTAAGTATGTCTGTTAAAAAAGCGATTCTGCTATGGCTTGTTCTTGCAAAAAGACCAGAGACAAGGCAAAAGCGAATTGCCGAAATAGCCACTTTGTCAAGCCAAAAATTAAAGCCCAAACATCTTCAATAGTAATAGCAGTTTGCTAAAAAGTTTGAGCGTTAGTTGATTCTAATACTTCACGTTTTCCTTTTTTCATTTATTTTCTTTATTCTAACATATAGATTTAGTGGATTACAAACATTGAATTTTTCGATTTTGAAAACAAAAAAAATACCAATCCATGGCAAAAAACAAAACGACTGAAACTGCGCTAAGCGTTACAGATTTTATTGATGGTGTAAAAGATGAAACCAAACGAAATGATGCATTTCGACTTATAGAGCTGATAAGAAAACAAACACAGCTTGAGCCAAAAATGTGGGGATCAAGTATTGTTGGCTTTGGAAGCTATCATTATAAATACGATAGTGGACATGAAGGCGACAGCCCAATAGTTGGATTTTCACCAAGGGCGTCTGCCATCAGCCTTTATCTTTCGGGTCAATTTGAAAAACGAGAAGAGTTGCTTCAAAGTTTAGGCAAACACAAAACTGGTAAAGGATGTATTTACATAAAAAAGCTAGACGATATTAAGCTCGAAATTTTACAAAAAATGATAGCCAATCATATTCAACATATCGAAACACTTTATCCTAAATAATAATTATTACAGAGCAGGAGACCAAGCCCTACACTAATGAAAATAACAACCAAAGTTACTAGCTTTGAAAACAAAAGTAGCCACTTTGATTTCGCCCAAAAACACCTTATTTATGCTTTCAGATAAACTCGTTAAACGCCTATTTTATCTTCTCTCTGTAGTAGCGATTTTGAGCTTGAGCTATTATGCTAAGGATGCCAATATCACCGAAGATGCACGATTGCATGTAGAGCACGGTGCCGAAATACTAAAATGGTTTGAAGGCAAGGAGAGTCTAGCTACCATATCTCCGATAGACTCTACCACTGGCGATTGGATTTTGAGTCCTAGTGGTCACAATGCCAATATCGCCATCAATGTTTATGGAGGAATTTTTGATTTTCTTTCTGCTTATATTCATCAGCATTTGATGCCAAACGAATCTATCTACAGTTTTAAACATTACTTTACTGCTTTAGTAGGCGCATTTGGATTTGTGTTTATTGGCTTGTTAGTATTTGAGTTGAGTGGAAGCTGGATAGCCGCTATTTTAGGATTGCTCGTTTCGCTTGCTATACCTCGACTGATTGGCAATTTAGCCAACAATCCGAAAGACATACCTCTAATGACCTTATCGGCTTTGGTTCTGCTTTTTATGTTTCGTTTATTTAAAAAACTACCCAAGATAAATTGGTTTGATACCCTAGGACTCACCCTATCCCTGGCAGCATCGATGGCTATACGGATGGGATCTATACTCTATGTTTTCATGTTCTTGTTTATAGGTGGATGTGTACTGCTTTATTTTGTTTGGAAAAAACAAATCACGACAATAAAAGCGGTACAAAAAATGAGCATCTTTACTCTCATTGCAGTAGCCGCATACTTTTTATGCTCTCTATTATGGCCTTGGGCAGCACAGCAGCCGCTTATAAATCCTTTGTTATCGCTCAAAGTGTTTAATAATTTCAATTACCTCAACTCCTATCAACTATTTGAGGGAAAACACTTTATGGATACTCAAAAACCCTGGTATTTTGTCCTAAAATGGCTATTCATAGGGCATCCACCTGTACTTTATATAGGATGTATTGCGGGCGTACTTGCCATCCATAAATCAATCAAAGCCAAAGATTATTTCTTACTCATATTGCTCAGTGGATTACTCTTTACCTTCTTCGCTCCATTGCTTTTTATTTTTATCAAAAAAAGCAATATCTACGATGGCTGTCGTCATCTATTCTTTATGTTACCACCTCTTATGGCTTTTGCTGCTATTGGGTTATATGAGTTTTACCTGATTTTGGCCGCACAAAAAAAAGCCTTTCATTTTTATCTTTTTTTCTTGCTGTGTATAGCAGAACCTTTTTACTTTTCTGTCAAAAACCATCCATTTCAAGCCATGTATTTTTCGCCTATAGTAGGTAGCGCAAATGGAGCCTACAAAAACTATGAAATGGACTATTGGGGCTACACTACAGAGTCTGCGGTAAGGTGGCTCGATGACACCCTTTCCAGAATGAATATTGATAAAAAACTCACTGTAGCGCTGAGTTATGGCGATGCCATAAAAATCGAAAACTTTATAAAAAACGAATCGAAAAATCTGACATTCATCTATGCCGGACAAGACAATTTAGATTGGGATGTGTATGTATATATGCTGACTCAAGCTAAGTTCGACACTTCGCTTTATAGCCGTTGGCCACCTCATGGCACGTTCTATACAAACGGAATAGATACGGCAGCTATGACTGCGCTTATACTTAATCCACGCTTATATTCTTCGGCTGTTTTTGATGTAGGCAATTTAAATAACAGATCAGTACCAAACCCTCTTTCGACCATGCCAAAAGACAAAGATGCCGCACTAAGTTTGGGTTTAAGCTTATATGAAAAAGGCGAGTATGTAGCCTGTATAAAAGTATTGAAATACGTGTTGCAATTAGACCCAAAAAATTTGAGCTGTATCAATAATCTCGTAGCGGCATACAACAATCTTGAGCTCTATAGCGAGGCTATCGCTTTAGCCAAATCGGGAATAAACATAGACCCAGATTTCCAACTCTTAAAAAATAATCTGAATTGGGCTATAACTCAAGCTGCAAAAGAAATACACAACGAGGCATACTACACAAATCTAAGCTATCGCTACTACGAGATAGCCGACTATCGAAAATCAATACAAAATGCAAAAGAGGTATTGAAAAAAGACCCTAAAAGTGTGGTAGCATTTAATAACATAGGCGCAGCTTACAATTCAATGCTAATATGGGACTCCGCCATAGTGTATTGTGATAAAGCACTAATCATAAATCCAGCATTTGAATTAGCCAAAAACAACAAAGCGTGGGCAGTTGAGAATAGAGGAAAATAACTCATTCAAACAAGCACTTCGCTGAGTTTAAAAAAATAAATTAGCTGAAAATAGTTAAACTCGCAGTAGCTAAAATTCAATTTAATGCGTATCCATTTTATCGCTATTGGGGGAGCCATTATGCACCATCTTGCCATGGCACTTCAAAAACAAGGAAACACCGTTTCGGGCTCTGACGACAAAATAGCCGATCCTGCCAAAACGAATCTTGCTAATGCAGGGCTTTTACCTGATGCCATTGGATTTTTTAAAGAGAAAATAACGCAGGATATTGATGCAGTGATATTGGGTATGCACGCCCGTATCGATAATGTGGAGTTACTAGAAGCACAGCGTTTGGGCATCAAAATATATTCGTTTCCTCATTTTATATATGAGTTTGCGAAAGCGAAAAAACGTGTGGTGATAGCTGGTAGTCATGGCAAAACCTCAATCACTTCGATGGTGATGCACGTGCTAAAAAATCGAGGTCTAGCGTTTGACTATATGGTAGGTGCTGCGGTGCAAGGATTTGATAGTGCCGTGAAACTCACTACGGATGCCTCCATCATCGTCTTAGAGGGCGATGAGTACCTCGCTTCGCCTCTACATTTGGAGTCGAAATTTATGTTTTACGCTCCGCACATAGCCCTTATCAGCGGTATAGCTTGGGATCACATCAATGTGTTTCCAGTGTATGAGGGCTATAGGCAGCAATTCGCAAAATTAATGGATATAGTCCAGGAGACCATCGTGTATTACAAACATGACAAAGAGTTACCCTACTTAGTTGCCAACTATAAAGGCCCTGCAAAAGTAAAGGGATATAAAAATCCAACCTTTGAGGTCATAGCTGAAAAAACATACATCATAGCCGATGAGCAAAAATATGCTATCTCCGTTTTCGGTGAGCACAATCTTCAAAACATAGAAGGGGCAAGACTTGTATGCGAATCACTAGGGGTAAAAAAAGCTGACTTTTATACAGCTATAGCCGATTTTTCGGGAGCGGCAAATCGCTTACAAAAACTAGGTGAAAGTGAAAAAACCGTTATCTATAAAGACTTTGCCCACTCACCATCTAAACTCCACGCAACAGTAGATGCAGCCCGCTTACAATACAAAAACAGAAACATCATTGCAGTGATGGAATTACATACTTTTAGTAGTTTAAACAAAGATTTTTGGCAAGAATATGCTGGCAGTATGGATGCCGCAGATACCGCCATAGTATATATTGATAAGGAAACGCTTGCTTTAAAAAAAATGCCTCCTATAGATAAAAATGAAGTGATTGCCGCTTTTCAAAAAAAAGGATTGCAAGTGCTGCAATCCAAAACTGAATTGGCTAGTTTTTTGATGGCGCAAAACTATGACTATGCGGTACTCTTGTTGATGACAAGTGGCACATTTGGAGGATTAGATATAACCAATATCACAAAGGAAATACTCGCAAAATAAAATAGTGTCTTTTTAAAATTTATCTTAGCAAAAAAATTAAACTAGTGAATCAAACTCAACTTTTCGACACAAACGCATTGCACCTCAAAAAACCACTCGCTTTTTTTGACATTGAATCTACTGGAGTGGACATCGCCAAAGACCGCATTGTAGAAATCAGTATAATCCGAATCAATCCCGACCAATCGAAAGACACATGGACAAAGCGTATCAACCCAACCATGCCCATACCGCTAGAAGCATCGCAGATACACGGTATCTATGACGAGGATGTAGTTACCGCACCTACATTTGACCAAGTGGCAAAGGAAATCTTTGACCTACTTGACCCATGTGATTTTGCAGGCTACAATTCAAATCGCTTTGATGTACCTATGCTTTTAGAAGAATTTATGCGCTCAGGCATTGCACTTGATATTGAAAAGAGAGCATTAGTAGATGTGTATAAAATTTATGCGCTCTTTGAAAAGCGTGACCTCTCATCTGCCTATCAATTTTACTGCAATAAAGCGCTCGAAAACGCACACAGTGCTGAAGCCGACATCACCGCCACCTACGAAATTTTGTTAGCACAAATAGCGAAATACGATAGCATCAAAAACGATGTAAACTACCTACACGAAATCAGCAATGATGAAATCATCATTGACAGTGGGCGCAGATTCGTATATCAAAACGGAAAACCTACTATCAACTTTGGCAAACACAAAGGCAAATCGGTAGAGCAAGTTTTGCGCGAAGAGCCAAGCTATTTTTCATGGATGATGCAAGGCGATTTTCCTGCACATACCAAGCAAAAACTCAAGGAGTTTAAAGAAGCGCATGATGCTCGAAAGAGAAATTAAACATTACTCATTGCTGAAGGTTTAATTGCTATGCACATACTAAAAAAAAGCTCCATTTTTCCACTCACTGCTATTGCCGAAACAGTAGTACGATTCAATGAATGCGACCCTTTGGGGATTGTGTGGCATGCCAATTATTTGCATTTTTTTGAAGACGGCAGAGAAGCGTTTACAAAGAAATTTAATTTCGACTTTCTCGAATTTTACAATAAAGGACTTGCGGTGCCATTTGTTCACGCATCGGTTGACTATAAAAAGACACTCAGCTTTCGAGATAAAATCAAAATAGAAGTAACCTATGTACATAGCCCAGCTGCCAAAATTATTTTTGAATACAAAATCGTAAAGGAAGAAACGAATGAGATAGTATGTACTGGTCGAACAGTACAGGTATTTATCGACCCCGTTACAAAAGAGCTACACATGACGTTACCTCTTTTTTTTATTGAATGGCAAAAACAAGTAGGCTTGCTATGAGAAAGGTATATTGGGTAGCCGATAGTATCTACAGTCCATTGGGCGACACTTCAGAAAAAAACGCAACAGCTATTTTTGAAGGTAAAACAAATATATCGCACATTCCAGCACTATCACTTCCCAATAAGTCGTTTTTTGCATCGCTTTTTTCAACTACTCAACGAAAAAAAACAACAATTAAATCCACAGAAAATAACACTACTTTTTTTGAACAACTCTGCATTACAGCTATAGAGAATTTACTTCAAAAACACAATATAAATAGTGTCGAAAAAACAATTTTGATATTATCTACAACCAAAGGCAATATAGAACTGATAGGCAATAAAGCATTGCGCAATAGACTTGAACTTCACAATGCTGCATCAAAAATCAGCCACCAAGTAGGGTTCAAAAACACACCTATCGTAGTCTCAAACGCTTGCATATCTGGCATTGCAGCTATGGTGGTAGCCAAGCGATTAATAGCTAATGGTGTGTATGAAAATGCGATAGTGTGTGGCGCTGATTGTATTACCAATTTTGTGGCGAGTGGCTTCCAAACACTTAATGCCACCGCCAACGAGGCCTGCAAACCCTATGATAAAAGCAGAACAGGCATCAACCTTGGTGAAGCGGCTTGTGCTGTTTTACTTTCTTCCACATTCGAAAGCGATGTAAGTGTTTTAGGAGGAAGTATTTCTAATGATGCAAATCACATTTCTGGCCCATCCAAAACAGGCGAAGAACTCGCCATGGCAATCAATAAAGCAGTTCTAGAAAGCAAAATAACGATTAACGATGTGGCGTTTGTATCGGCACATGGTACCGCTACCGCATATAATGATGAGATGGAGTCTAAAGCATTTGAAATCGCAGGACTATCCGAAGTGCCTATCCATAGCCTTAAACCGCAAATAGGCCATACCCTTGGCGCTGCTGGGCTAATAGAATCAATCATTGGCATACATGCCCTAAAACAGGGCATAGTCCCTTTGTCGTTAAATTTCAATGAACTCGGAGTGAGTGGGAAAATACACGTAGCTACACAAGCATCTACTACTTCAAAAAAGCACTTTTTGAAAACAGCATCTGGTTTTGGAGGTTGCAACGGTGCCATTGTTTATTCAAATATTTAATCCTAATTTTGTATATGAAACAGCAGCAAGTAGATGTATTGGTAATAGGTGCAGGACCTGCCGGCACTGTAGCCGCATCGATAATAAACAAGGCAGGGTTTAATGTATGTATTGTAGAAAAGGAGCAATTTCCCCGATTTGTAATAGGCGAAAGCCTTTTACCTAAGTGCATGGAGGCGCTTGATGCCGCGGGCTTTCTACCAGCCATAGAAAAGCAAGGTTTTCAGAAGAAAACAGGGGCTAAATTCATCAATAATCAAAATCAGATTATGGATTTTGATTTTAGCAATCAGTTTACAAAAGGCTGGACTTGGACATGGCAAGTACCTAGAGCTGATTTTGACTCTACACTAGCTAACGAAGTGGGGCGAATGGGCGTATCTATCAATTATCAAACCACGGTAGTTGGTATCGATTTTTTTGATGACTATTCGATCACAAAAGTAGTGGACAATGAAGGTAACGAAGCTGAAATAAATGCTCGTTTTATTGTAGATGGTTCGGGCTGGGGTCGTGTGATACCAAGACTTTTTGAAAAAGATAGACCATCAGGAATTAAGGCACGAAAAACACTTTTTACACACTTGACAGATGCTCGAAGAAAAGAATTTTCGGAACCAGATCGTATTTGGATTTTAGACCATGACAAAGAAGTTTGGGCTTGGTGCATCCCCTTTTCAAATGGCAATACCTCATGTGGTTTTGTAGCCGAGAGTGAGTTTTTCGATCAGTTTGAAGGTACCGATGAAGAAAAACTTAGGGCCATTATCGCGAGCAATAGTATCATTAAAGAACGATTTAAAGACAGTGAGTTTATTTTTGAACCTAGAACTATACAAGGCTGGTCTTCGACCACAGATAAATTTTATGGCACTGGCTATGTACTTACTGGCAATGTAACAGAATTTCTTGACCCAGTGTTTTCATCGGGTGTGACATTGGCGGTTACCTCTTCTCATATGGCAGCCGAATTGGTTGTCAAACAACTCCAAGGTCAATCAGTGGATTGGGAAAAAGAATACATGGACGTTATGATGCAAGGCATAGATGTTTTCAGAACCTATGTATTAGCTTGGTATGATGGGTCGTTGCAAACTATTTTTTATGCAGACCAAACTGACCCTACTGTTACTTCACAGATTTGCTCAGTACTCGCAGGCTATGTGTGGGATACTACCAATCCATATGTAGCCGAACATGACAAAAATGTAAAACGTCTTGTCCATCTAATAGATGTAAATAAGCGAATAGCTTCATTCCAATGATAGTAAGGACTTCAACTAGTTGTAAAATTAACAATCTTGGTGTTACATTAAACAAAAAGCTAGTTTTCACTTTTAAAAATGAGATACCTAATTTGGAGAGCATCTACAATGCCTTCGATATTCAATATCCAAAATTTTTCAAAATGGATGAGGTCTCACAACTCTGTTTTTTGACCACTGAACTTTTGCTCAAAAATATTGATATCACTAGCATACCACAAGAACAAAGAGCCGTACTCATCGAAACGAAAGAAGGCTGTATAAAGGCAGATGAAGACTATTTTGACAGTATGCACACCGCCCCTAGTCCCGCACAATTTGTATATACATTACCCAATGTGATGATAGGCGAAATCTGCATCCGACATAAAATAAAGGGTGAAAATTATTGTCTTGTAGCTGATCACTTTGATTTTGCAAAACAACTTGATTTGATTTATGCCCTATTTACTGAGCGAACAAGCATTTGTGTTCATGGATGGGTCAATGTATCGCCAAATTCATTCGAATCTGAACTCTATCTTTCCCATGTTGATTGAAAAATCAACATTTAAACCAATATTTTTTTAAAATTGTTATTAAAATAGCAAAATGGAAACCCTAAAGCAAACCCTGAAAGAACAAATCATAGCGCAGCTAAATTTGAAACACCTTACCCCTAATGACATAGGCGATGAAACTCCGCTTTTTGGCGAAGGAGATGGGCTCAATTTAGATTCAATCGATGCGCTCGAAATGATTGTACTTTTGCAACAGCAGTATGGCTTGAAACTAGCCGATGCTTCAGAAGGGCCAAAGGTCTTTTTTTCGGTAAACACTATGGCTGAGTATATCACTGCCCACAAAAAAGATTAGTGAACCAATGCCCCAAAAGATATACATAGCCGCTAGAGGTATCATCACTGCCTTGGGCAACGACTTTAGCGAAAACAAAACGGCATTGTTTGGGGAAAAAGATACGATAACTACACTCTCTAGACTAAATACAAAACAACCATTTCCGGCTGCCGAAGTGCATCTCAGCAATGAATCCTTGGCTGAAAAAGCGGGTCTTGACATTACAATTACACGTACTGCATTATTGAGCATGTTGGCCGCAGAAGAGGCCTTTGCTAATTTTGAATTAGCAAACAAAATGAGTTTTAGAGGCGGGTTTATTTCGGCCAATACGGTAGGCGGCATGGACAAATCAGAAGATTTTATCATCGATTTTTTGCAAGACAGAAGTATGGGTAAGCTCAATCAGGTAGTGCATCATGACTGTGGTGCATCGACAGAAATAGTAGCAGAAAAACTAGGTATAAAGGATGTAGTATCCACTATCAGTACAGCATGTTCTTCGGCTGCCAATGCCATTATTTATGCCTCTCGATTGATTCGACATGGTCAACTCGACTGGTGTATAGCTGGGGGGGCCGATTCGCTGTCGCGCTTTACTGTCAATGGATTTAACTCACTCATGATACTTGATAAAAATAAATGCAGACCTTTTGATGATACTCGCGAAGGACTCAATTTGGGTGAGGGTGCGGGCTATGTAGTGCTAGTTTCTGAAACACTTGCTAACAAGATGAAAACAAAGCCGAATATTTATTTGTCGGGCTACTGTAATGCTAACGATGCTTATCATCAAACAGCTTCATCGCCAGAAGGTATTGGCAATTTTATGGCGATGCAAGGCGCATTAAAAAATGCAGGCCTTCAAGCAGCTGATATAGACTACATAAACCTGCATGGTACTGGCACACAAAATAATGATAGTTCGGAAGCAGCGGCTATAGAGCGTCTGTTTGGTGAAAACATACCTCCGTATAGCTCTACGAAATCAATGACTGGCCACACTTTGGCGGCATGTGGTGGTATAGAAGCTATTTTCTCAACTATGGCTTTGGAGGAAAATCGACTGCCTGCAAACTTGCGTTTTTCGCAACAGATGGTAGGTACTAAAGCAGAGCCAATAACTACTCCCCTATCTAAAAATGTGCAACATGTCATGTCAAATTCTTTTGGCTTTGGCGGTAACTGCACTACGCTTGTTTTTTCAAAATCAACGCTATGAAACCACTCTATATACAAGGTATGGGGTGTATTTCACCTCAAAAAACATTCGATACTACCTATTTTTTTGAAGAAGTAATCTATCACGACTCTACAAAAATACATTGTGTAGAACCAGCTTATGATAGCTTTTTTGACCCAAAGACTATCCGCAGAATGAGTCGTGTACTCAAATATGGAGTCGTTGCTGCAAAAATTGCGATTGAACAATCGGGCGTAAATCAGTATGATCTCATCAGCACTGGCACAGGCTTTGGCTGTTTGCAAGACTCTGAGTTATTTTTAAAAAACATAGTCGAAAGCGATGAAGGCGTAGTAAGTCCCACCCCTTTTATCCAATCCACACATAATACCGTAAGTGGCATCATTGCATTGCAACTTAAATGTCATGCGCCAAACAATACATTTTCGCAAAAAGGGTTTTCTTTTGAAAGTGCCCTACTCGAAGCACTCATGTTTGCTGAAGATGAAGTCGATTCGCAACATTATTTAGTAGGTAGCTTTGATGAAATTAGCGACTATAGCTATGCGCTAATGGGAAGGTTTAATATTTTTAAAAAAGCTGGAAATAGCTCACTCAATATGCTCCAAAACAAAAATGGAGAAGGTGTATTTGCTGGTGAAGGCGCTGCATTTTTTTCACTTTCAAAAAATAAAACAGCACAAAGTATTGCTGCGTTGATAGGCGTGAGCATGTGCTACAAACCAAGTAATACAAACGATTTACTTACTTCGCTAACGATGTTTTTAGCTGCTCACAATTTTGACTTATCAAATATAGATACCGTGGTATCAGGTTTGAGTGGAGATAAAAAAAGAGATCAGTTGCTGCATGAGCTAAACCAACAATGTTTTGAAAAACAAAACATCGTGGGCTTTAAACATCTCTCTGGTGAATATATGACAGCAAGCTCATTCGGCTTGTATCTAGCGGCAAGAATGATAGCGCAAAAAAGCATTCCTCAAACTGTTTTGTTGAAAGAAAATAACCGTACGCCCCAGCAGGTATTGCTCATCAACAATTACAAACACTATTTTTCGTTTACCTTAGTATCGGCATGAGTAAACATCAATGGTTGAGAATAGCGATGATACTCATCATCGGCATAGTAGCATGGCTCACACAAAACATTTACTTGGTATTGGGTTTGCTATTGCTATGGTCTATGATAGTGGTGGCAGGTGCGTATTTTATTCAATTCAATTTTTTTATCAGCGCAAAGAATAAATTGGTATCCGAAAACAGCGTTGCGCTTACGTTTGATGATGGGCCACACCCAGTTTACACAGTTGCAGCATTAGCCATTTTAAAAGAAAAAGAAGTCACAGCTACTTTCTTTTTGATAGGTGAAAACATAGCGGGGAATGAACATATTGTTCGCCAAATTGTAGCAGAAGGGCACACTATAGGCAATCACAGTTTTGCACATGACAACTTTTCGCCACTTTGGAGTGCTGAAAAAATAATAGGCGACCTCGCCAAAAATCAACATTTACTGCAGACTTTTACAAATGCTCCAATTCCTTACAGACCGCCATTTGGAGTTACCAATCCAACTATCGCTAAAGCGATAAATCAACTCAACCTAACCGCAGTAGGATGGTCTCTCCGTAGTTATGATACGGTGGCAAAAAGCAGCGAAATGCTTTTAGAAAAAGTGCTTAGCAATGTAAAATCAAAAGACATTGTTTTATTACATGAATCTGCTCCTCACACTACGGCTGCATTAGCCGCGTTGATCGATGGCATTAAAGCAAAAGGTTTGAGATTTAGCACTATCAATTAATTTTCTAACCAGCTCGCGATTTACAATTTACTAATATTGTAATGGCATATTTACATTATGAATTGGATATTGTTAATCATCGCAGGTTTGTTTGAAGTAGGATTTACGGCCTGCCTAGGCAAGGCAAAAGAAGCTACTGGCACAGAAAGTACCACTTGGTTTATAGGTTTTTTGGCTTGTCTATTGCTCAGCATGATTTTGCTATATAAAGCTACCCAAACATTGCCCATAGGTACAGCATACGCAGTGTGGACAGGTATTGGGGCAGTAGGCACTGTGTTGATCGGTATTTTTGTGTTTGGAGAGCCCGCTGATTTTTGGCGTATTTTTTTTATCATTATGCTCATCAGTGCTATTATAGGACTCAAAGCTGTTTCAAACTAAGCTAAACGAAATACTTTGCGAAAATTAAAATCCCGTCTCTCATGGCGTTATTCATTTGAGACGGGATGTTAATTGCTGTTTTGAAGTAACAAGTGGGCTTATTTTACGATGGAGATATTTTTCTTGAGTGTATATCCTTCTTTCGTTAGTATCATTAACACATACATTCCCGTTGGCAAATTATCGGCCAGTGAAATGTTGATACTTCCTGAGATTTGAATTGCTGTATTATCATAAACTACTCGTCCATCTATGCTAAACAAGCTTAGTTTTTCGATACCTACACTTTCACTTTCGATAGTAAATTGCCCAGTAGATGGATTTGGATAGACAGCCACATCGACATCGCTAAATTTCCACTTATCTTGTATAGCTAATGGTTGGGATTGTTGATTACAAATCGAAAAAAGTTCCTGACCAGATGTGCCATTATCGGCACTAAATAACAAGCACGAATTGATGATGTACAATGGTTTTTGGTCATCGATTTCGATAGTAGTCGAACTGTTTAGTTTAGTTTGAGTAGCTCCCCCATCTGTGCTAAACAAATTCAATAAGCTATTTGAATCGAAAGCCTTATAATAAATATAATTTGATGTAGCCAATAGGTGAAATGCTCTATCTGCCACGGCAGATTTAGTAAAGGTACTGCCATCTGTAGAAAAAATACCATAGCTGCCATTATTGTCAGCACCAGACATGTAGAGCTTATTTTTAAACAGTACAATATCTTCAGGGTTTTCTAAACCTCCCGCAGTAGCTGTCTTTACGATTGAGGTTCCTGCTGCGGTTCCATTAGATTTTATTAAACAAAAGCCATCGTTGTTCGTATATCCACGATAGTAGAGGTATCCATTATACACGGTGAGTTCTTCTGGTGAAGCATTTCCTGTTGTAAAATCTACCACCATTTGCGTACCAGCTGTTGTACCATCTGTGACCCAAAGCTCACGGCCATAGGTCAATGTATTAGCAGAGAAATAAACCTTATTGTTATACACCGTAAAAAAAGCAGGATTCGAGCCCAGTTGATACGTACCGAATGAATTGTCCGTTTCGATATCCTTGACCAATACCGTACCAGCTGCGGTACCATCTGATTTCCAAAGTTCAGCTCCGTCAGTATCTCTTCCCGCACCGAAATAGAGTACGTTGTTTAGCTTTGCAAAATATTTTAGTGGACTTGTACCCAATATCGAATTAGTGGTGGGATTTATATCTTTTACTAGCCGAGTACCCGCATTTGTACCATCGGTAATCCATGGCTCAAAACCAGTCACCCCATCATTAGCAAAGAAAAATATATCTCCATTGTCGAATTGAGCACTACCTCCTCCAAAATAAATAAAATCATTATCTACGGTATTGATGTCTTTCACTAGACTCCACGTAGTTGTTTGCGTATTTACTTTGTATAAAGCAGCACCTATCGTATCTCCCGTTAGGTATCCTCCAATAAATAACAAATCATTGCCCTTGAAGCCTAATAGCGCGTAGGTATAGAACTTATCAAGACTTACTACCGCAGTAGTACCACCCACAGAGCCATCCGTTTTCCAAATCGAGTTGCGCAAGGCATCATCTTCTGCTAAAAAATAAAGTTGATTTCCTTTGGTCAATGTTTGTTGAAAAATGTTTGCTCCATCTTGACCCGTCCTTATTTCTTTGAGCAAGGTTTGGGCGTTTGCGAGCTGAAAAAAAAATGTTATAGCTGTAGCAAAAAGCCCTTTCTGTAAATGTGTTGTTTTCATATTTTATAAATTTTACAATGCAAATATGTAACTCAAAGCATATACTTAATAAGTGAAAATTGCTAGTTTGTGACAGAATACACGCAACATGAGAATCCAAGCTATCATACGATTACTTTCAGATAAAGAAATAAAGCAAATCACGCCCAGTATAGTAAATCGCAACAGAGACACATTGCTCAACCTGTGGAAAGCCATCAATAGTGCGAACAATAGCAACGAGTGGGAAAAGGAAAAGCTATTCGAGAAAACCTATGGTATTGCCTACACAAAAGAAAAGGACTATCTTTTTCGCAACGAACTGAGGATTCTCAATGCCATTCTACTTGATTTTATAGCTAAAGCGGAAGTCCAAAATGAAATGGAGCAAAGGCAAAGCCTCAACACAATAAAAGTACTCGAACGTATGCTCAAAACTAGTAAAGTAGAGGACTTTGAGAACTTATGGAATGAAGTATTTAAATCAGCAAAAGAAATTTCCGACTTTGAAGTGCTGAGCAAATTGATGGAACTAAAATCTACTTGGCTCACAAAATTCCATGAAGTATCGGTAAAAAACTACATCGCAGTAGCCAATGCCGTGGAGCAAGAAAAACAATATCTTGAAAAGTATTTTCTAGAACGAAGTCATAGACTAGATGTGAGCAAATCATTTGCAAAACGGGTGATAAAAGCTATGAATATTAACGAATATAAGGAATTAACACACCATCAACCTACAAAAGAAAAAGATGTCTTTTTTGAAAGCATTACCACCTACTACAAAAAAGTAAGTGAGAGTTATCTTCTCGATGGAAATGAAAAAATCAATCTTCTTCAAGAACTTCTTGTACTTTATCCCAAAGTGGTAAAAAACAGAACCGAACTAAAGAAAGATATTCACGCTTTATATGGCAATCTGGGGCTAGAGTATTTTTTGATGTCTGATTTTATCAATGCAGATAAGACCTATAGTAGGGTATTTTCCCTTCAATCAAAATCTGAAATTAATATCGAAGTATTATTCAACTATTGTGTCAATCTCTTGATGCTTTCGCGCTACAATGAGTTTACGACTCAATACAATCTTCACCTTGCCGCTATAGTCAATAATGAAAAACTAAAACATCGCTTTCTCTATTTCAACACTATTGCACTATTATTTGAAAACAAGGCAGAGCTTGCCTTTCGAGAACTTACCCAAGATATTTCGCAACGCCCAGTACACGACTATTATTACTTTAGAACCATCTATGCTATGGTCTATTTTCAACTCAAAGACATCGACAATGCCCTACGCGAAGTTGAAAACATCTTACAGAGTTTTAGATTTAGAAAAAATGCACATACCGTTGATAAACCACTCGTAAAACTCATTCACCGTCTTATCATTACATCTACTATCAGCGAGCAACAAACCAAGTTTAAAACCGAAGTGGCTAAAATCAAAAAAGAACTTCAATCGCAAAGCAAAAACAAACAAAACACCTCCACCGTTATATATAGATGGATAGAATGGCAAGTTGCATTGCTGTTAAAAACAAAGAAATAATTGCTAGATAAACCTTATCTACAATATCTTTGTTCAAACAAATATATTAAACCCGCTATCACATGACTAAATTTCACGATCTCAAAGCCAAAACCCTACAAGGGAAAGAAATAGATTTTAAAGACCTAAAAGGAAAGACCGTACTAGTAGTCAATACCGCTTCAAAATGCGGGTTTACACCACAGCTCAAAGACTTACAAACGCTTTATGAAAAGTATCAACCGAAAGGGCTTGAGATACTAGCCTTCCCATCGAATCAATTTATGGGACAAGAACCTCTTGAAAAAGAAGGCATCACCGAATTTTGCAAAATCAACTATGGCGTTAAATTTCCGATTATGGAAAAATCGAATGTACGCGGAAAATCTAAAAATCCAGTATTCGACTTTTTGACCGACAAATCTCAAAACGGCAAAAACGGATCGCAACCTTGGTGGAATTTTTACAAATACCTTATCGACCCAAACGGTAAACTGGTAGAGGTCTATTCTTCGTTGACAAAGCCACTCGACAAAACGCTCACTAAGGCTATCGAAAAAACGTTAAAGTAAATCTGCAAATTTGTCAGTGATTCATTACATGGCATCATTTTGTTACATTTATCATCATTAATTAAAACTAAAACCAATATTCAATATGGCATTACAATTCACAGACAGCAATTTCGACACAGAGGTATTGAAATCAGATAAACTCACTATGGTCGATTTTTGGGCAGAGTGGTGTGGTCCTTGCAAAGCGATAGGGCCAGTAGTAGAAGAACTTTCAAAAGCATACGAAGGCAAAGCCAACATCGGTAAGATGGATGTAGATGCTAACTCAAATGTGCCTATGCAATTCGGTATCCGCTCTATCCCTACTATTTTATTTTTCAAAGGTGGTCAACTTGTTGACAAAACCGTAGGCGCAGTACCTAAAGCATCTATCGAAGCTATTCTTCAGAAACATCTATAATCCTATTCGATTTTTAAAGAAAGGCTGCACTAGATAAAGTGTAGCCTTTTTTTTATCTTTCGCAGCTATGCAACGACTATCCGAAATCAAAGATTTTGAAAATATTGAGTTTCTCGCCCGCCAAGTGGTAGAGGGCTTCATCATTGGATTACACAAATCACCCTTTCATGGTTTCTCGGTAGAGTTTGCAGAGCATCGACTCTACAACCCTGGCGAAAGCACTAAAAACATCGACTGGAAAGTATTTGCGCGTACCGACAAAATGTTTGTAAAACGCTATGAAGAAGAAACCAACCTCCGCTGCCAGATTGTGATAGACGCCTCTAGCTCTATGTATTTTCCTAAAGATGAAAAAGGTTATGGCAATAAAATGAAGTTTTCGGTGCTATGCGCTGCGGCCATTATCAATCTTTTGAAAAGACAACGCGATGCGGCAGGATTGAGCGTATTTTCAAATCACCTCATGGTCAATACCCCCGCCAAGAGTAGTACTAAGCACCTCGATGCCTTGTTTTCAAATCTCGAAAACCTAATCAAAAATCCATTTATAAATGAAGATACAGACATCACTAAATGTTTGCATCAAATAGCCGAGACTACGCATCGAAGGAGTCTGATCATCTTGTTTAGCGATATGTTTGACCATATGGCTGATGCGCAAAGAGAAGAATTATACTCCGCACTCCAGCATCTCCGGTTCAATAAGCACGAAGTCATTTTGTTTCATGTAAAAGACAAACCACTCGAAGAAGATTTTGCTTTTGAAAACAGACCTTATGTTTTTGTAGATATGGAAAATGGAGAAGAAGTAAAGCTCCAAGCTGCTGATGTTAGAGCACACTATACCACACAGATGCAAGCATTTAAACAAGAACTGAAAATGCGCTGTGGGCAATTCCAAATAGACTTAATAGAGGCCGATATCGAAGCGGGATTCAGAGAGGTGTTACTTCCTTTTTTGACCAAAAGACGAAAACTTTTCTAAACCGTGCTGCTCAATTTCAAAAAACTCGGAGATGGCTTTCCAATCATCGTTATGCACGGACTACTCGGCTCACTCGACAATTGGCAGAGCATAGCCAAGCAGCTTTCTGAAAACTACACCGTATATCTTATCGACCAGCGAAACCATGGCAAATCGCCCCATAGCCAAGCATTTGATTATGACATACTGTCATCAGATTTACTCGATTTTTTCGAACAACACCAGCTCACCAAAGCGCATATTTTAGGGCACTCTATGGGTGGCAAAACTGCCATGCACTTTTGCTTAAACCATCCCGAAAAAGTAGCCAAACTCATCGTAGCCGACATAGCTCCAAGCGGCTATTCAGACCAGCACAATAGCATCTTCAACGCATTACTATCTATAGATCTTAGCACTATCAAATCGAGAGAGGAAGTACAAGAAAAACTATCCCTTTTGATAGCCGACAAGGGTACCTTGCTTTTTCTAATGAAAGGACTCACCCGCTTAGACGACAACCTATTTACCTGGCGATTTAATGTAGATAGTCTTTACAAAAACTATCTATTCATTGCCGATTTTCCCACACATGAAAAAAGCGTTCAGACCCCTACCCTCTTTCTTAAGGGAGCAACCTCCAACTACATCAACTCAACTAACTACAGCGACATACTTCGACTATTCCCAAATCATGAGATAGAGGAGATACCCGATGCGGGCCATTGGCTACATGCCGAAAATCCAACAGCCTTTTTATCAGCGCTTATTCGATTTTTGCAGATTTAAACAGTTAGAGCTTTTGAATTGCTGTGTTTTAGGCTAATTTAGTACCCAAAATAAAACACATGTCAAAGTATCAAGTAGTAGTGATAGGATCGGGCCCAGGGGGCTATATTGGAGCCATTCGTTGCGCTCAATTAGGTATGAAAGTAGCCATTATCGAAAAGTATAAAACCCTTGGTGGCACTTGCCTCAACGTGGGTTGTATTCCATCTAAAGCATTGCTCGACTCATCTGAACATTACTACAATGCTACACACAATTTCTCCGTACACGGACTTACTGTAGGGGAAATAAAAATCGACTTCAAAACATTGGTACAGAGAAAAGCTACAGTAGTACAGCAAACCTGCGATGGCATATCTTTTTTGATGAAAAAAAATAAGATAGATGTGTTTGAAGGAGTAGGTTCATTTATTACAAAAAATAAAATTGCCGTAACCAACGAAAAGGGGGAAGTAACTGAACTAGAAACCGAAAAGGTTATTATTGCTACCGGCTCAAAACCTACGTCATTGCCATTTATCAAAATAGACAAAAAACGCATAATCACAAGTACAGAGGCGCTATCGATGACTGAAATACCAAAGCACCTTATCATCATAGGAGGTGGGGTGATAGGCGTAGAACTAGGTTCTGTTTACAACAGACTAGGCTCCAAAGTAACTGTACTTGAATACCTCGACAAGATAGTGCCATCAATGGATGAAGACATCAGCAAAGAACTTCTACGAGTGCTCAAAAAAGAGGGAATGCAATTTTTGCTTTCGCACAAGGTGACTGGTGCTAGTGTAAAAGGAAAAGAAGTGACAGTAACGGCTACTTACAAAAATGGCGCAGCCGTTGAGTTAAAAGGCGATTACTGTTTAGTGGCGGTAGGTCGTAGTCCATTTACTGAAGGATTAGGACTTGAAAAAATAGGGGTAACTCTAGATGAGCGCAAACGAATAGCGGTAAACGAAAATTTAGAAACCAATGTAGCTGGAGTGTATGCCATAGGCGATGTGATAAAAGGCGCTATGCTCGCCCACAAAGCCGAAGAAGAAGGCGTATTTGTGGCAGAAGTAATAGCTGGTCAAAAACCTCATATTCATTACAACCTCATACCTGGTGTAGCATATACCTGGCCAGAAGCAGCCGGAGTGGGTGCTACTGAGGCCGAACTCAAAGCCTCAGGCAAAGAATACAAATCTGGAAAATATCCATTCAGAGCACTAGGTAGAGCGCGAGCATCAAGCGATATTGATGGATTTATCAAAGTATTGGCCGACAAAGCTACAGACGAAATTTTGGGTGTACACATGATAGGCCCTCGTGTTGCCGATTTGATTATAGAAGGAGTAGTAGCTATGGAGTATCGCGCATCGGCCGAAGATATATCGCGTATGAGCCATCCACATCCTACCTACACAGAGGCGTTTAAGGAAGCTTGCTTGATAGCAACCGACAATCGGCCGCTGAATATGTAAGGCCGTCTGCTTAATGTACATGAAGTAACTGCGCTACACAAAATTTTAAAACCTATATTTACCCTGCTATGAGTAGTATGGTTTTATATGCAGATGTTTTACTCCCCTTGGCGCTACCACAGCGATTTACCTATGTGGTATCGATTGATTTAGTCGATTTTATACAGGTCGGACATAGAGTCATTGTTCAATTTGGACGAAATAAATTTTATGCCGCCATCGTTACCGAACTCCATCAACGTAAGCCCGCTTTTGCGGCCAAACTCATAGATACGATTGCAGATGAACTGCCCATAGTGCAACCCTGGCAGGTGGACTTTTGGCACTGGATAGCTGATTACTATCTATCTACTGAAGGTGAAGTGATGAATACCGCTCTGCCCATAGGACTCAAACTCAATAGTGAAACCTTGATTGTGCTAAACGAGTATTATGAAGGTGATTTTGAATCTATTTCTGCCGAGGCGTTTGTAATAGTACAAATGCTCAGAGCGCAAGCTACCGTAACCCTCAGCCAAATACAATCTACCCTCAATAAAAAAAACGTATATACCTATCTCAAAGAGCTTTTCAGCTTAGGCATTGCTTTTGGTGAAGAGAAAATAACTACACGTTACAAACCTAAAAAAGAAACCTATGTGACCCTCCATGATGAATATGAAGTGGAGGAAAAAATGAAGACACTTTTTGATGAATTGATGCGTGCACCTAAGCAGCTACAACTCTTGATGTGTTATTTGAATTTGGCAAAAAAAAATACGCACATCCGAAAGAAAGAACTGTTAGAAGTGAGTGGTGCAAGCGCAACAATATATACCGCTTTAGTTGAAAAAAAAGTACTCCTCCCCTATCAAGCAGAAGTATCTCGGCTGGGTACATTTATCAAAACTAAATTTGACACTATTCAGCTCACAACAGAGCAGCAGCAAGCATTTGAAAGTATAAAAAACAGTTTCAAAGAAGATAAAACCGCATTGCTTTTTGGTGTAACTGGGAGTGGAAAAACAGAAATCTACACTAGACTGATAGCCGAAAAAATAGCCGAAGGGAATCAGTGTCTTTATCTTTTGCCAGAGATAGCACTCACGGCTCAAATTATCAATCGCCTCAAGGGCCATTTTGGCGAAAAATTGGGCGTATATCACTCCAAATTTAATGACCATGAAAAAGTAGAAATTTGGAATAAAGTATTGACTGGAGAATACCAAGTGATAGTGGCCGTGCGATCGGGCATTTTTTTACCCTTTAAAAAACTAGGGCTGATCGTGGTAGATGAAGAGCATGATTCATCATTCAAACAGATTGATCCAGCGCCACGCTACCATGCCCGCGACTTAGCCATTGTATTAGCCAAAATGCACCAAGCCAATGTGCTACTAGGTTCGGCTACTCCATCTGTAGAATCGTATCGAAACACTGAAACAGGTAAATATACCCTCGTCAAACTTGATACCCGATATGGCGCAGCAAAGTTGCCTAAGATAGAAATCTTCCAAATGCACAAAGTGGTGCCTCGAACGGAGTATAGCGACTTGTTTTCTAGCTATCTCATCAAACTCATAGAGACGGAACTTACGCTCAAAAAACAAGTCATTTTGTTTCACAATCGCAGAGGATTTTCAACCTACCAAATATGTAGAACCTGTGCACATATCTATAAATGCAAAAACTGTGATGTATCGCTCACTTATCATAAATTTCAGCATAGATTAGTGTGCCACTACTGTGGCTATGAAGAAAAAATAGTGCACCACTGTGCCTCATGTGGAGTAGCCGACCTCGATATAGTAGGCAATGGCACCGAAAAAATCGAAGAGTTGGTTGCTACACTTTTTCCGCAAGCCAGAGTGAGTCGGCTCGACCTCGATGCTGCCCGTGGCAAACATGCACACGAACACATCATTGCTGCATTTGAAAATAGAGAGGTCGATATTTTAGTTGGCACACAGATGGTATCTAAAGGCTTAGACTTTGAACACGTAAATTTAGTAGGCGTATTGCAAGCTGACAATTTGCTTTTCCAAAGTGGATATAAATCGTACGAAAGGGCATTTCAACTCCTCACACAAGTGAGTGGTAGAGCGGGGCGCAAAGATGGCAATGGAAAAGTAGTAATTCAAACTTGGCAACCCGACAATCCGATTTTATTAGCGGTAAAAGCCTATGACTACATGAATATGTATCAAAACGAAACGGTATCAAGGGAGCATTTTCACTACCCACCCTATAGTCGAATGATTCAACTCAGTTTTTCGGATAAACACATTTTGAATAGCGAAAATGCCGCTCATTTTTTTGCAAATGAAATGCAGGCGAGTCAAGTGGCAGAAGTGCTAGGCCCTACTTCGCCCTATATAGGCAGAGTCAATAATTATTACATCAAAGTGGTATTGCTCAAAACAGCGTCTTTCTCAAAGTCACCTACCATTTTGAAAGCAAAAATCAAGGAGATACAAGAAAAAATGCTCGATATAAAAGAGTTTAAGTCGGTGCGCATAGCGATTGATGTTGACCCTATTTGACAAGACCTCTTTTGTAACCAAAGGGGCATGGTTTAATAAAAAAGCCGGCTATCGAAAATCGATATCCGGCTTAAATAATATAGGGAGTTGTCTTATTTAGCAATCACTAAACCATCGCTTTTAATTACGATACCTGCACTAGATATACGATAGAAATAGTTTCCGTTTTCAACTTTCGACAAATCAATTGCTGCTTTGCTAGTCAATGATTCAGTCAAAACTATACGACCAGATACATCTACCATTTCAAAATACAATTCACTTTCATTTTTAGTAAAATCTATTTTCAATACATCCGCTACTGGATTTGGATAAAC
>CALAYL010000059.1 GCA_937894725.1 uncultured Bacteroidota bacterium | reverse complement strand
AAGATAACCGTGTTGAAGTAGTTATACTTTTTGTTATTTTTCAGATATTGCAAAAAAAATATGTCGCATAATCATTCACACACCATTACCGATACTACGGAAATTAATCGTTCATTTATGGTTGGTATTGCATTAAATACGGCTTATGTGATTGTTGAAATTATTTATGGTTGGCAAATCAATTCTACCTCTTTACTATCCGATGCAGCCCACAATGTAGGCGATATTTCAGGGCTTTTATTGGCTTTCTTAGCCTTTAGGTTACAGAAAATTAAGCCATCTAAAATTTTTTCCTACGGATTTAAAAAAGGCTCTATTGTTACTTCTTTTATTAATTCCATTTTGTTGGCTTTCGCTATTGGTGCTATTGCTTGGGAAGGGTTGCATAAAATTATTAATCCTAGCCCACTTAGTGGTACTACAATCATGTGGGTAGCAGGAATTGGGGTTGTTATCAATTTCGTTTCCGCTTTATTGTTTCAGAAAAGCCAGAAAGGCGACCTAAATCTTAAAGCAGCCTATTGGCATTTGATGGTAGATGCATTAGTTTCCTTGGGTGTAGTAGTGAGTGGTATTTTAATTCATTACTTTCAATGGTTTGCTTTGGATGGTATCACCGCAGTAGCCATTGCCATTATCGTATTGTTAAGCACATGGCGATTGTTTAAGGATAGTGCTATTGCCATTTTAGATGGTGTGCCAGCCGCTATAGATTCAGACGAGATAAAAGCGCATTTACAGACAGTAAATGGTGTCTTAGATATTCATCATGTTCATATTTGGGGAATGAGCACTAGTGAAAATGCCTTGACAGCACATATTAAAATAGAAAGTGCTGATAAGCTTATAGATATTAAAAAAGCTTTGAAACAAGAACTAGCACAGCACCATATTCAACATAGCAATTTGGAATTTGAATTAGCGTCTGAAATCTGTGCTGAAACTACCTTGTAAAACTATATACCTCTAAATTGTGTAAGGAAAATGTTATACTTAATTGTGCTTTAAAGTCCATATTTTATTGACCTTTTATTGTGTTAGCGACTAGTCTCCGTTATAAAAAAAAATAACTATTTCTTGTTAAGTATTGTGACAACAGTCATAATAAAAATGGGATACTCAGTTTAACTTTACTTTAAAATATAAGTTATGGAAAAAATTCAATTAGTAGCACTTTTTGCTCTAATGTTATTGGCTGGATGCAAGAAAGAAGAACAAGGCTCGGGCACAGTAGGTGTCCAGATTGCCTATAAAGTAGATAGCAAGGATTTAGCCTTTGATGTCAAAGACTATATCTGCGAAGCAGGCTATCCTTATGAAATTTCAAAGCTTGAATATTATCTATCTTCGTTTAGTATGAAAGATAGTAAAGGGAAGCTTCATACGGTAGAAGGCATTTTTTATGTCAATGCAAAGCGTAGTGAAACTAATCTACTTACATTCACTGATGTACCCGCAGGCGACTATACCGATTTGTATTTTACCCTCGGATTAGATACAGCAAAAAATAAAAGCAATGCCTTGGAAGCTACGGTAGATAATACCAATATGGCTTGGCCAGATATGATGGGTGGAGGCTATCATTTTATGAAATTTGAAGGCTATTTTACCAATTCATCTAGCAATACTGGCTTTGCACTGCATTTGGGTCGAAATGGTAATGCAGTAATGGTTCATGTTACTAAATCATTTTCTGTAAAAGCAGATCAAAACAATACACTCAACTTGACTATGAATATCAATGAATGGTTTAAGCACCCTCAAGTATATGATTTTGTAACAGACGGACAGTATTCGATGAGCAACAATACCGCAATGCAAAAATTGAGTGCAAACGGAGTAGATGTATTTTATTAAACGAAGATGAAAAAGCATTTTTTTTTATTGGTATGTGTATTATCGGTTGTTTTATTTTCTTGTAAGAAAAAAGAAGATAAGGCCGATTTGAAAGAAACCCCTGTTGTCCTGAAAATTCCACAATTTTTCCCGAAAATGAATATTCCGGAAGATAACAAGATGACAGTGGAGCGTATAGCACTTGGTCGAAAGTTATATTACGACCCAATTTTATCTAATAATGGCAAGTCATGTTCATCCTGCCATTTTCAATCAAAGGGGTTTACTACAGAGGTTAGCAGCGGAACCACCGTTTTGCCGCATATCAACTTAGGATGGAATACCAATTTTTTGTGGAAAGGGGAGAAGCAGTGTAGTCTAGAGGATATGATGATGTTTGAAGTCAATGATTTTTTTGGCTCAGACATTAGCAAGTTGAATGCAAATGAAGAATATAAAACACTTTTTAAGCAAGCCTACGGGGTGAATACTATTGTGTCAAAGGATGTGGCCTATGCGTTAGCGCAGTTTTTCCGTACCATGATTTCAGGCAATGCGAAGTATGATCAATATCGCAGACGGGAATTTCCATTGACAGCAAACGAGCTCAATGGGATGCGTATTTTCTTTAGTGAAAAAGGCGATTGTTTTCATTGTCATGCAGGGAGTCTTTTTACCGACAATGGTTTCCATAATATCGGGCTTGATAGCGTTTTTCCTGCATGGGATAAAGGTAGATACGATGTTACAGGAATTGAAGCTGATGCCGGAAAATACAAAACGCCTACACTGCGAAATAGCGGGTTGCGCACTCAGTTTATGCATGACGGTAGATTTACAACGCTCGAAGAGGTAGTTGAGTTTTACAACAGCGGCTTTCACCAAAATTCACCGAATATAGATCCGCTGATGTTGATTCCCGAAAAGGTAAATGGTCTCGATCTCACTACCCAGGAAAAGGCAGACTTGGTATCATTTCTCAAGACACTAACAGATCACACTTTTATAACGGACACTACACTGTCAAAGCCTTAGGAACCTCATTAAGACAGTGTCCTACACCATCTTCCCCAGTGCATCTACAGCCAAATCAATTTCATCTTTAGTCGTATTTTTTGAAAACGAAAAACGTACCGTACGCCTATCAATAGGAGCTTTGATAGCCTCCATCACATGCGATGCGCCCAGACTACCCGATGCACAGGCACTTGCCCCCGATGCACAGATACCTGCTATATCGAGGTTAAAAAGCAGCAAGTCCGTTTTTGTGTTTTCAGGGAGAGATACACTCAGCACGTGGTCGAGCGAGTGGTGATCAGTTCTTCCATTGAAAGCGGCTGAGGGTAATTTTTCATTTACCTGCGCTATCATGTAGTCTTTTAGTTTGCGGAGATAGTCTAGTTGATTTTCTTTATTGGCTTGCCAAATTTCCAAGGCTTTGCTTAAGCCTACGATACTTGCTACATTTTCTGTACCTGCACGCATGTTACGTTCTTGCGCCCCTCCATCAATAAAGGGTTGGAGTGCTACTCCATTTCGGATAAAAACAAATCCAATACCCTTTGGGCCATGAAATTTGTGTGCAGAACCGCTGATAAAATCAATCGGAATTTTTTGCAGGTCAATTTCTTTGTGTGCAATGGTTTGCACAGTATCAGAGTGGAAATAACTATAGTGTTTTTTGCAGAGTAGAGCTACCGCCTCTAGGTCGAGCATTGTGCCTATCTCATTGTTGGCGTGCATAAGCGATACGAGTGTAGTGGGGCTATTGGGTTGTGTAAGTATATCTTCGAGCATAGCGATATTCACTTCTCCAAATTTATTCACTTCTAGCCAATCGACAGCTATACCTTGTTTCTCGAGGGTTTTGACACTATGTAGCACACAGTGATGCTCCGTAGGAGAGGATATGATTCGCTTTACCCCCAATGAGGTAACGCCTTGTTTTAAAACCATATTATTGCTCTCTGTACCGCATGAAGTAAAAAAGATTTCGGCAGTAGAGGCGTTCAATGTTTGAGCTACTATTTTTCTACTTTTTTCGATAGCCGATCGTGTCTTTCGGCCATATTCATGTATCGAATTTGGATTGCCAAAATGAGTGGTTAAATACGGCATCATTTCATCCAACACTTGTGGGTCAAGAGGCGTAGTGGCGGCATTGTCAAGATATACTTTCATATTAATCTACGATTTCACCATATAGGTCAAAGGCTTCTGCAGTATTGATTTTTACATTGGCAAAATCACCCACACGTACATAGTTTTTGTCGGCTGGTACTAGTACCTCGTTATCCACTTCTGGAGAGTCATATTCGGTGCGACCAATAAAGTAATTCCCTTCTTTTCGGTCAAAAAGTACGCGATAAGTTTTGCCTATTTTTAGTTTGTTTAGTTCGAGCGAAATTTGTTCTTGTATATCCATAAGTTCTGCAGCTCGTTCCTCTTTGAGTTCGGTCGAAATGTCGTCTTCGAGTGTGTGCGCTCTAGTGCTCTCTTCGTGCGAATATTGAAACACGCCTAATCGTTCAAAACGCATGTCTTCAATAAAGTTTTTCAACGCTTCAAAATCTTGCTCCGCTTCACCAGGATAACCGACCAGCATGGTCGTGCGAATCGAAACGTCAGGCACTTTTGCTCTAATAGCTTTGATTAGGTCGCGTGTTTCATCATTAGTGATATTTCTACGCATTGATTTGAGTACTTTATCACCTGCATGTTGGAGAGGCATATCTAGATAGTGACAAACCTTAGGGTTTTTGGCCATTTCGTCTATGATTTCCATCGGAAACTGTGCTGGGTAGGCATAGTGTAGTCTTATCCATTCGATACCCTCTACATCAGCCAAAGCAGAAAGTAGTTCGGGTAGTTTTCGTTTTTTGTAAATATCGATTCCATAATAAGTCAGTTCTTGCGCAATTAGTATCAATTCTTTAACGCCTTTTTGCGCTAATTTTTTAGCTTCTTCAACAAGGTTTTCGATGCTTACAGATATGTGCTTACCTCGCATCAGCGGAATAGCACAAAACGAGCAAGTACGATTGCATCCCTCTGAAATTTTTAGATAGGCAAAATGTTTTGGAGTACTTAAAAAGCGTTCACCTACTAGCTCGTGCTTATAGTCAATCTTAAAATTTTTGAGCAAACGCGGCAATTCGGCTGTGCCATAATAGGCATCTACCTCAGGTATTTCTGTTTCAAGGTTATCTTTATAGCGTTGAGAAAGGCAACCAGTGACATAGAGCTTTTCTATTTTGCCTTTGCTTTTTGCATCAGCATATTCCATTATAGTGTTTATCGATTCTTCTTTGGCTTTGTCAATAAATCCGCAAGTATTTACGATGACTACATTGCGTCCTTTTTTCCATTTATCGTGTATCACATCATAGCCTCCGTGCGATAGGTGTGCCATCATCACTTCGCTGTCCACCGTATTTTTAGAACAGCCGAGTGTAATCACTGATACTTTATCTTTTGCGAGTGTTTTTGTTTTCAAAATATACTTTTTGTCTATTCTTTTAAAAGGGGGCAAATATACATATTCGAGTTTTGGAAAGTACAATAAAGAGCAAAAGGTTTCAAAACTTTAGAATAAGAAAAGGGAGGCTTTTGGCCTCCCTTAATCGTTGTAGTATGTTTGATTGTATTGTAAATATTACTTAATGATTTCAGTCACCTGACCAGCACCTACTGTTCTACCACCCTCACGGATAGCGAAACGAAGTCCTTTTTCGAGAGCGATAGGGTAAATCAACTCTACATGTAGGGTGATGTTATCACCAGGCATACACATTTCAGAACCTTCTGGCAATGTGATTTCACCTGTTACGTCAGTAGTTCTGAAATAGAACTGTGGACGGTATTTGTTAAAGAATGGAGTGTGACGACCACCTTCATCTTTGCTCAAGATATATGTTTCGCATTTGAAAACAGTATGTGGAGTTACAGAACCTGGCTTACAGATTACCATACCTCTCTTGATTTGCTCTTTGTCAACCCCACGGAGAAGAAGACCTACGTTATCGCCAGCCTCACCTTCGTCTAGGATTTTACGGAACATCTCAACACCTGTAACAGTTGACGTCATTTTGTCAAAAGAAAGTCCGATGATTTCTACTGGATCTCCAGTCAAAGCACGACCTCTTTCGATACGACCTGTAGCTACTGTACCACGACCAGTGATAGAGAATACATCTTCAACAGGCATCAAGAATGGAAGGTCAACCATACGTGGAGGAACTGGGATATAGCTATCTACAGCATTCATCAACTCATCGATTTTTTCAACCCATTTAGCTTCACCGTTCAATGCACCAAGTGCTGAACCTTGAATAACTGGAGTTTTGTCGCCATCATATTTGTAGAAAGTCAAAAGGTCACGGATTTCCATTTCACCTAGTTCTAGGAATTCTGGATCGTCAACCAAGTCAACTTTGTTCATGAACACTACGATTTGTGGTACACCTACCTGACGAGCCAAAAGGATATGCTCACGTGTTTGTGGCATTGGACCATCAGTAGCAGCTACTACTAGGATAGCTCCATCCATTTGAGCAGCACCAGTAACCATGTTCTTGATATAATCCGCGTGACCTGGACAGTCAACGTGTGCATAGTGGCGGTTTTCTGTTTGATATTCTACGTGAGCAGTATTGATAGTGATACCACGCTCTTTTTCTTCAGGAGCGTTATCGATAGAAGAATAGTCACGCAATTCTGCTAGACCTTTCTTAGCTAATACTGTAGTAATTGCGGCAGTCAACGTAGTCTTACCGTGGTCAACGTGACCAATGGTGCCGATGTTTACGTGCGGCTTGTCTTTTACGAATTTTTCTTTAGCCATTGCTATTGTTTTTTTTTGGTTGTTTTTAAAATTGTTTTTTTATCGAAAAATGTTACTTTTTCCAGATTGAGCCGTTGATGAGAATCGAACTCGCGACCTCTTCCTTACCAAGGAAGTGCTCTACCACTGAGCTACAACGGCTTGATGGCTCTCATCGTTTGGCAATTTTCTCTTTTGTATAGAGTTCATATACCTCGACTTTCTTTTTTCGATCTTAAAAGAGAACCAAATTACTCTTTTAAGATCTTGAGCGGGAGACCGGGCTCGAACCGGCCACCTATAGCTTGGAAGGCTATCGCTCTACCAAATGAGCTACTCCCGCTTGTTTTTTTACTTGACAAAGAACTCAAACATAGGTTTAATTATGTTTGTTTTTTATAATTTGTGCTAAAGATAGCATTTTATTATATGTGGGCAGGGAAGGGTTCGAACCTTCGTACACTCACGTGAACAGATTTACAGTCTGTCGCCTTTAACCACTCGGCCACCTACCCAACTTTCTAAAAAGTTGGTGAGCCGAAGGAGGGAATCGAACCCCCGACCTACTGATTACAAATCAGTAGCTCTACCATCTGAGCTACTTCGGCTTATTGTTTAGTTTCAAAAAGAACGCCCCCTTTTTTTCAAAAGAGAGCGCAATATTAGGCAAAAAAAATTATCAAACAAATTTTTTTTAAAATTTAGTGTGCTTTCATTTTTTCTTTTTCTTTTTTGATTTGGCGAGACATCACGTCTATTGCTAAATCAAGACTTTCTTCAAAGCTTTTTGTGGTCTCTGAAACAAAAAGTGTTTTTCCAGGAATATGCACTTTCAACTCTATGATTTTGTCCTTAACTGTTTGGTTGCTATCTAACTTGAGAAAGACTTCGGTATCGATGATGTTGTCAAAAAAGGTGTTGAGCTTGTCGAGCTTGGAAGTGAGTAAGTCTTTTAGTTTTACATCAGCTACGAATCCTACGGCATTGATTTTAACGTTCATGATTTACGGTTTTTGGGTTAAATAATACGTTTTAATAAAGTTAGTAATTCTTCAGTAATTAAAAAGTGGGCAACTCGTTTTTTACAAATATTGCATATCACCTATGAGTGGATTAAGAATTTCGAAGTCGAATTTATTGTTTTGGTATAGCTGCATAAGCTCTGTTTGGGGCATATGCATAGGTTCATCGGCTAGGTCAAAAGTACTGTGATGCATCGGTAGAAGTTTTTTGCAACCTAGGTCTTGCGCAGCCTGGAGTGCGTCTTTTGGTGAAGTGTGGCTTGGTCCCATAAACCATTCGGGCATATAGGCTCCGATGCCTAATATGGCTATGTCTATTTGCCCAAAAAGTATTTTGACTTCTTCGAAATGGCTGCCATAGCCTGAGTCCCCCCCAAAATAGATGGTTTTATCTTTGCTTTTCACAATAAATGCACCCCAGAGTCGGGTATTGGTATCTGTCAAAAAGCGTCTGCCCCAATGGCGAGAAGGTAAATAATAAATAGCCAAATCATCGCTTCTATACTCTTGATACCAACCAGCTTCTTGAATCTGTGCATTGGGTAGTGCGGCTCTAATGGTGTTTTCTATGCCTAAGCCAGTAAGTGTTTTGATTTTGGGGTTTTGAATAGAAATTGTTTTGAGGCTGTCTATGTCTAAATGGTCTCGATGATCGTGCGATATAAGCAAATAATCGATTTTGCCTATATCTGAGGGCAAAAAAGGTAGGGCACTAAATCGTTTCATCAAAAACGAAGGAGAGTCAAAAACAGGGTCGGTTAGTAAAACTTGTCCGTCAATTCGTATCAAAAAGCTGGCATGTCCGAGCCAACAAATACCGTCCTTTTTAGTGTTTAAAAATTCCCCTTGAGTATTTACTCTTATATCGACTTGATTTGCTTTTTTTTCTGCTTTAAAAGGCTTTGAGTCTGTTTGCCATTTGATTACGTCTTTTAATTTTGGCAAAAAAGGAAATTCAATATTTCGATAGCGACTGCTTTTGGTGATGGGATTGCCCGACCAGTTTTCTTTAATAAATGGAAGATTGCGATTGTGCGTTTTCATGCGTAGAGAGCAGATGTAAATGAAGTAAAAAGGACGCGGTTTTTAGTGTAGCTAAAGTTGAATAGACTATCCCCTTGGGTGGGCTTGCTTATATACGTTTTTTAGTTTCTCTATAGTATTGTGAGTATAAACTTGTGTCGCAGCCAAACTTGAATGCCCTAATAGTTCTTTCACCGCGTTGATGTCTGCACCATTGTTGAGTAAGTGTGTGGCAAATGAATGCCTTAGCACATGTGGACTGCGTTTGGCCAAGGTAGTAACTTTGGAGAGTTCTTTTTTTACGATGCGATAGGCTTGGTGGGGGAGCAGTGGAGTACCATCTAGTTGACAAAACAAATATTCGCTAGATATATTTTCCTTTAATTGCTTAAATGATTGTATTTGTAGTAACAATAAATTTGGGAGTGGTATAAGACGTTCTTTTTTACCCTTTCCCAGTACCTTTATCTGTCCTTGATAGCTGTCTATGTCGGTGTTTTTTATCTGTAGTAGCTCTGTTCTTCTCATCCCAGTGGCATAGAGCACGTTTATTAAAAGCTGATTTCTATTGCCTTCAAAATCATCTTCGGCTATAGTTTCGTTTGACAAGACTTCGAGATGCTTTTCTTCTACAAATACAGGTAGTTTTTTACTCGTTTTTGGTGAAATAACTTTCGTCATTGGATTTTTGTCGAGTTGACCATCTCGTATCATGTATTTGAAAAATGATTTGAGCGAAGATATTTTCCGATTTATAGAGCGAGGTGTTATTTTTTGATTCATCAAATTCACCATCCAGTTGCGGACATGGGGATGTTTGACTAGGGCTATCTCGTTGATTTCATACTCTTCATCCAGGTATAGAACAAACTGTTCCAAATCTTTTTGATAGGCAAGCACCGTATTGGGTGAATAGCGTTTTTCGTTTTGGATATAGCTTATAAAATGGGCGATTTTTTCTTTCATTTGAAACTGAAAGTACAACTAAATTTCTTTTCAATAATATCGAAGTATGTGTACATTGCATCTACCGTCTATATTAATGGACTTAAGGATATAAAAAAAGGTAGCCGAAGCTACCTTGCAAAGAAATTGTTTTTTTATCTGACATATAGTATTTCTCTATATTTAGGTAATGTCCAAAGCGAATCATCTATCAATAGTTCGAGTGCATCGCAATGTTTGCGCACCTCATCAAAAAGAGGTTTTACTTTATCACAATAGGCTTTAGCTTGAAGAGAGGTGGTTTTTGCAAGATGGGCTACATTGTTAGCTGCTTTTAATTTGTCAATAGCATCGCTGAGTTTGTTTAAATGAGATGCTACTTGGGTGAGTACATCTTTCTGTGCTTTGATAGCAGATGCGGGTAGTCCAGCTTCTTTTAGTCCATTTACGTTAGTAATCAACTTATTCATATATTCAATCGCTACAGGAAGTACATTGCTAGTAGCAAGCTCTATCAATATTTTTGCCTCGATATCTATTTTGAGTATATAGCTGTGATTTAAGATTTCGTATCGTGCTTCAAGTTCACGTTCTGTGTAGATACCGCATTTTTTGAAAAGCTCTTTTGCTTTTTTGGAAGTGTAAAAATCTAGCGCATACGGAGTTGTTTTTACGTTGTTTAGACCACGTTTTTTTGCTTCTTTTTCCCATGCTTCAGAGTAACCGTCTCCTTCAAATACAATATTTTTTGATTCGGTAATGTATTCTCTTATGACTCGCATAATGGCGCCTTCTTTCGACTCACCTTCTTTCATTTTTTTATCTACAGTAGCTTTGAAATCAAGAAGTTGATTACCCATAATTGCATTCATCACAATCATAGGCTGAGCGCAGTTGGCAGTAGAACCAACGGCTCTAAACTCAAATTTGTTTCCCGTAAATGCAAAAGGGGAGGTTCTGTTTCTATCTGTATTGTCGAGCATTACATCTGGTATCTTATTATGGATATCAAGTTTTAAATTGGCATTGGACAATTCATCATATTTGCCTTTGGCAACACGCTTTTCGATTTCATTTAATGCGCTGCTCATGTATGAGCCTATAAATGCAGAAATGATAGCTGGAGGGGCTTCATTTGCGCCTAGACGGTGGTCATTATTTGCCGATGCAATCGAGGCTCTGAGTAGATCTGCATGTTCATGCACGGCTTTCAACACATTTACAAAAATGGTCAAAAACAACAAGTTTGTTTTAGGTGTTTTGCCTGGAGAAAGGAGGTTTTTTCCAGTGTCGGTACTCATACTCCAGTTGTTGTGTTTGCCACTCCCGTTCACTCCGGCAAAGGGTTTTTCATGTAATAGCACTTTGAGCTTATGTCTGCGAGCTACTCGCTCCATCAAGTCCATCAATAATTGATTGTGATCAACTGCTATGGTTACCTCCTCAAACATAGGAGCACATTCAAATTGAGAGGGCGCTACCTCATTGTGTCGAGTACGGATCGGTATGCCCAGTTTATGACATTCTAATTCTAGATCAAGCATGAAAGCATAAACTCTTTCAGGAATTGTGCCAAAATAGTGATCTTCAAGTTGTTGCCCCTTGGCTGGTGAGTGTCCTATGAGTGTACGGCCAGTAAACATTAAATCTGGTCGAGCGAAATATAATGCCTCATCTATTACAAAATATTCTTGCTCCCAACCAAGCGTAGCGGTTACTTTCGTAACATCCTTATCAAACAAATGAACCACAGGCAGCGCAGCTTGCTCTAAAAAAGCAGTAGATTTTAATAATGGTGCTTTATAATCTAATGTTTCACCTGTGTAAGATATGAATATAGTAGGGATACAGAGCGTTTTGCCCTCGCCTATCTCCATGATAAATGCAGGGCTGCCTGGATCCCAAGCGGTGTAACCTCTGGCTTCGAATGTAGCTCTGATACCTCCCGATGGAAACGAGGAAGCATCTGGTTCTTGTTGAACTAATGCATCTCCACCAAAGGCTTCTATAGCGCCATCACCTTTTGGAGTGAAAAAGGTATCGTGTTTTTCGGCAGTGAGCCCAGTGAGTGGCTGAAACCAGTGTGTATAAGAGTTTGCGCCTTTGGCAAGTGCCCACGATTTCATACCAGCAGCTACAGAGTCAGCTATCTCTCTGCTTATCTTTTTGCTTGAGTGCATCGCTTCTTTTACCGCCTTGTATGCATCGGCCGATAAGTACTCGCACATCGAAGTGTCGTTAAACACATTGGATGCGTAGTAATCTGTAATTTTTGTAGAGTGTGCTTTTGGAGATATTATTTCTCTATTTAAAATAGTTTCAATAGCACGTTTTCTTTGATTTGACATAAATATTTTTGTTTTATGCATGTAAAGGTACATTTTGGAATATAAAAAGGTAGTATTTGGCGTGTTTTTTATTCTAAATGTTGAAAAATTACAATTTTTAGTATAAATTATTCACATTTATAAATTATTAAATTAATAGTATAGACAACAGAAATCCATAAAAATGGCATGGCTGTGATTTTATAGCGAACAATAGCACCCACCACAGGAATAGAAAAGCCAATAACAATTAACTGGAGTAGAGCAAAAATAATAATGAAGACCATCGTCTTAGGTAAGGTGATTTTCTTACTAAAAGCATTCACTGATAAATATAAAAGCAATATCAAAAACAAAAGATTTTCAATACTAAAGGGAATTTCGCTTTTTTGAGTTGGACTATAAGACAGAGGCGATAGCAATAAAGCTTTAAAGAAACTAGGGCTTAATTTTGCAAGTCCAAGCATCCCTTCTTCTTTATATAAGGTAGTATCGAGTATGCTGCCCGCATTTACACTGATGGCTAGACGGGTATATTCATTTCGTTTAGCTATTAGCGAATTGGCAATCGTATTGCCAAAAAGTATAAAGCTGATAGGTAAAATGACTAATAGCCATTTAAATCGAGATGGATAGAGATACGTAAAAAGATAGGCTATCCCAAAGCTTAACGCTATATAAGGTTTGATGAACCATAGAAGTGTAGAAAAAAGCAAAACAATAGCGATTTTTGAATAGCGCCAATTTTTTAAACAATCAAAATCTAATTGGTAAATAATACCCCCTACACAGAGCAAGACAATACTTTCCTTTAGCAATCCACTTCCCCAAAAAAGAAGAGATGGGAGTAGGAATAATGGTACTTTGAGTAGCCATTTTCTTTTTTCAAAAAAAGGTACAAATTTACGATATAAAGCCACACAGCCAGTAAATGAGAAAAATGAAAACCAAAGACTGTGTATATATATGCTGCCATTGGAAATGTAGCGCAATAGTAGGTGGAGTCGAATAATCAACAAATGATTTGCTTCTAGAAGCCCAGCTCCTTTTTTATCTATATGATGTGTGTATTGAAGCAGGGTGTTAGATTCAGGGCTATTTCGCTCAAAGCCTATACCAGTGATAAAATGAATCAAAGACAACGAATCAGTCTGGGCATTTTGAAATATTATGTTGGCATCATCAAAGTACTTAAACACATCTGCCAAATTGCGCTGAGGGTAAAATTGGGTATATACCGCTATCAGTAAAAAACCAAACAAAACCTTGATGCCAAAGAAAACTAATCGTTCAAATAGTGATAAACTAGCTTGCTGAAAAAAGGAGAGATATCGTATAATAAGTACGATGATGCCGAGTTGGAAAGCAAAGAGTAGATAGGTCATCGTTTTGAATACGATTATGGATTTGTAACTTTCAGCCGAAACTACAAAATAACTTTGCAAAAGAGCATTTTAAAAACATCCATAGTTCGTTTAGTTTCTGCTATCTCCAATTTTTTATTGGTTTTGATAGTAGCTAAATATCTTGGTCCAACTGCCAAGGGGGAGGCTACTTTACTTCATACTACAGTGTCGTTTGTCGTATTTTTTTGTAGTCTAGTAGGAGGACAGTCGTTTGTTTATCTTTTTCATCGAAAAAATATTTTTTCGATGTTATATTCCGCTTATTTATGGGCATTTGTAGTCTGTGTTGTCAGTTTTTTGTTTTTAAGTGGATTCCATTTTTACAGTCTTACCGATAGATTGTTTATTGTGCTAATCAGTTTATTGAGCTCACTTTTGAGTGTTCATTCTGCTGTATTCCTAGCTCAAAACAATATACGGTTGTATAATCTTTTTCAAACATTACCCGTGTTAATGACCTTAGCATCGTCTTTGGTTTTTTTCTTTTTACTCGATATGCAAAGCTTACTTCAATATTATTATGCGGTATTGCTAGGTGTTTTGTTTACTTTTGGATTGAGCCTGTATGTGCTTTTTGCCTATGAAAGTGCTGTAATTAACAAAGAAGAAAGACAATTTGATTTCAGTCTTTTTAAAATTGGGTTTGGGTTTCAGTTGGTCGAATTTTTACAGCTACTTAACTTACGTTTTTATTTCTACCTCCTCCTTTTTATTCAAAACAAAACAGATCTAGGTTATTTTTCTGTGGGCGTATCCTTATTTGAAGTAGCCTGGATTTTTGCTCGATCTACCCAGTCTATTTTTTACTCATCTATATCGTCAAAATTGGATGTACTGTCTAATGTCGTATTGCTCAATAGTTTTGCTAAGCTAGCCGCTTTGATTACTTTTTTAACTTGTATGATACTTTATTTTTTACCCGATGTAGTATATCATTTCCTTTTCGGCAGCTATTATGTAGGTATCAACAAAAGTTTAAAATGGTATATACCAGGTGTTATTGTGTACAATTTTTATCTTGTTTTCCAGAGTTATTATTTAGGAATAGGGCAGTATCGAAAGCTGATTATGATAAATACAGTAAGTTTCGCAGGTTTGGTTATAGCCGCTTTTGTATGGATACCAACTTACTTTTTTTCAGGTGCAGCAGCAGCGGCTAGTGTTTCATTTATGATTTCATCTTTTTTACTCACCTTCGATTATCTAAGAAGTACACAACAATCTTTCAAAATCCTTTTACCCAAAAAAGAAGATTGGTTTTTTATCAACAGCATTTTAAAATCTATCTTTAAAAGAGTGTAAATAAGATTACTTTCGCACAAAAACTACGACTCATGGCAGCAGACAATTCGCTACAAAAAGCTACTTTAGAACAAGCAACAGCACTCGGACTCTCAGAAGCAGAGTTTAAGAAAATAGAAGAAGTTCTCGGCCGAACGCCCAATTTTAATGAGTTATCCATTTATTCAGTGATGTGGAGTGAACATTGCTCATATAAAAACTCTATCAAATGGCTCAAAACATTGCCTCGAAAAGGGAAACATGTACTCGTTGAAGCTGGTGAAGAGAATGCGGGGCTTGTTGATTTAGGTGGTGGGCTCGCTTGTGCATTCAAAATCGAATCGCACAATCACCCCTCTGCACTGGAGCCATATCAAGGAGCGGCTACAGGTGTGGGTGGTATTCACAGAGATATTTTCACTATGGGTGCTCGTCCAATCGCTGCACTCAATTCGCTTCGCTTTGGTGATTTAGAAAATGAGCGTACAAAATACCTACTTCGTGGAGTGGTCAAAGGGATAGGCGACTATGGCAATGCGTTTGGCGTACCTACTGTGGCAGGAGAGGTGTACTTCGACCCCATCTATCAAACCAATCCGTTGGTAAATGCTATGTCGGTGGGGATTGTAAACAAAGACAAGGTGATTTCGGCCATAGCTAAAGGCAAAGGGAATCCGGTATTTATCGTTGGTTCAGCTACAGGAAAAGACGGTATCCACGGAGCTGCATTTGCATCAAAAGATATTTCTAAAGACTCCATAAACGACCTGCCTGCCGTGCAAGTAGGCGACCCTTTTCAAGAAAAGTTGTTACTCGAAGCTTCGCTCGAACTAGTGGAAACAGGCGCGGTAGTGGGAATGCAAGATATGGGTGCTGCGGGTATCACTTGTTCTACTTCTGAAATGAGTGCTAAAGGCAATGCGGGTATGACAATTTATCTCGATAAAGTACCTACTCGTCAAGCTAATATGAAGCCATGGGAAATTCTGCTTTCTGAATCGCAAGAGCGTATGCTTGTAGTAGTAGAAAAAGGCAAAGAAGCTGCTGTGCAAGCGGTATTTGACAAATGGGATTTGCATTGTACTAATATTGGGGAAGTGAATGATAGCGGTATATTGACCTATTTTATGAATGATGTGAAAGTAGCCGAAGTACCAGCCGAATCATTGGTATTGGGTGGTGGTGCGCCAGTCTATGACCCAAGTTATAGAGAGCCTGCTTATTTTGCAGGAAATAAGCACTTTAGTATGGACGTGACCACACAGCCAGAAGATTTGCAGCAAACAGCTCGTACACTTATTTCTTCGCTCAATATAGCTTCAAAAAAATGGGTATATGAGCAATATGACTCCATGGTAGGTGTAGTGAATATGAGTACAAATGCGCCTTCTGATGCAGCCATAGTGAGAGTGGAAAATACCAATATGGCATTAGCCGTGACAGTCGATTGCAATGCTCGCTATGTATGGGCTGATCCATTTGTAGGTGCACAGATAGCTGTGGCCGAAGCCGCTCGAAACATCGTCTGCTCAGGAGGTGAGCCTATGGCGATTACCAATTGTTTGAATTTTGGCAATCCAAACAATCCAGAAGTATATTGGCAGTTTGTACAAGCCATCAAAGGAATGGGCAAAGCTTGTGAGGCATTGGACACGCCAGTTACAGGTGGCAACGTGAGTTTCTACAACCAATCTACCGATGGAGGCGCAGTATTCCCTACACCTACTATAGGAATGATAGGATTACTTGAAAATAAATATAAATCAATGACCCTCAATTTTAAAAATGAGGGCGATAAAATCTATCTATTGGGTGAAAGCAGAGAAGATATATCTTCTTCGCAATATCTCGTTTTGATACATGCTATCAATAATTCAAGCACTCCATATTTTGATATGGACGAAGAACTTGCATTACATGCAGCTACTAAAAATTTGATACAAACCAACCTTATCAATTCGGCACACGATGTATCGGAAGGTGGGCTTTTTACTACGTTATTAGAAATGGCAATGGCAGGCGGTTTGGGTTTTAAAATAGATACAGATGATAGTATCCGAAAAGATGCATTTTTGTTTGGCGAAAGTCAATCTCGAATTGTTGTTACGGTACCTCAAAATCGAGAAGATTTATTTATCAGCACCTTGATGAAATCAGCGATAGATTTCTCTCTTTTGGGTGAAGTAAAAGGACAACTGATTGTAGTAGATGATGAAAAGTGGAGCAATATCAATAGCTGGAAAAACACCTACAATCAAGCATTAGAGAATGTTTTGAATGGCTAGGATTTTCTTTGTAGTATTCGTATGCTTTATTGCTGCAAAAAGTAATGCACAATTTGCTGGTCCTGTAGGTAGTACTACCACTACGGCCATCAGTAAAGATAGTGCTATTTTCGTAGCTTGGGCTACAACTACCCAAATCACCCGAGGACACCAAAATATAGCTAATCCATCACTAGGCTATGCTAGCGTGGGCGATTCACTTTCAGCTATTGGTAAGGCAGGTGAAAATGGTATTGTCAGCCTAGGTGATGGTGGATCGATTTTGCTCACTTTTGCATCGCCAATTATCAATGGAGTAGGGGCTGATTTTGCTATTTTTGAAAACTCTTTTAGCGATCAATTTTTGGAATTAGCTTTCGTAGAAGTAAGCAGTGATGGACAGCGCTTCGTACGTTTTTCTGCTGTTTGTAATCTTCCTACAGACACACAGATTGGCGCATTTGACCTGAAAGGAGATGCCACCAAAATAAATAACCTTGCTGGGAAATATAGAGGTGGATATGGTGTGCCTTTTGACTTGGCAGAACTTAGGGATTCTGTAGGTTTAAATATTCAGAATATAACCCATATTCGCATCATAGATGTAGTGGGAGCCATAGATTCGAATTTTGCTAGCTTTGATAGTCGTGGTCAAAAAATAAATGATCCTTGGCCTACACCATTTGAATCGAGTGGATTTGACCTTGATGCGGTGGGAGTGATACACCAGCTGCCACTGGCGATAGATGTTAGCAATACGGAGAGTATCGACATCTATCCAAATCCATTTCGTACTATTTTAAATATCCATACATCGACAACTAAAGTAGCTATGGCTAATATCATCGATATACACGGAGTGCAAGTGTATGAATCTAAGAATAGTACTTTTGACTTATCTGCACTCGCTTCTGGAGTTTATTTTCTAAAAATAATACTAGCGGATAAGTCTATTTTAGTTAAAAGAATTGCGAAATTGTAGGCATAAGCTGCATTTTCATTATCTTGCTTTTGATGGTATTATTATTTCTTTTCTTTGGTATAGACTCTTTGAGCCTAGGTCTTAAATCGAATTCAATTTTATTTCTAAATGAAAAAAGAGACACACATAAGGTAGTTGGATGGACTATTCCACCCCACCAGCAAGGTTTCTTTTGTGACTGGGAAGATGCACTAAAACGGAAAAAAATTCCTATTGATTTTGGATTAAAGTTGAAAGAATAAGGGGCGTTTTCTACCTTGTGATTTTTACTTAGTATTTTTGCTTAGTTGGGCTTATGCTCATCTTCAAGTCTTTCAACTCTTTTTCTGTCAAGTCACGCCATTCACCTTGTTTAATGTTGTTGAGTTGAATATTCATGATACGAACCCGCTTGAGCGCAGTGACTTCATACCCTAGATATTCACACATTCTGCGTATCTGTCTGTTGAGTCCTTGGGTAAGGATAATATTGAAAGCAAAAGTAGAAAGTTGATTGATTTTACAGGGTTTTGTCCTAGTTCCTAGAATGGGAATACCGCTACCCATTCGTTTCAAAAAGTCTGGAGTGATGGGTTGATTTACAGTGACTACATATTCTTTTTCATGTTCATTTTCTGCTCTCAAAATCTGATTTACAATATTGCCTTCGTTGGTCAATAAAATCAAGCCAGTAGAAGCTTTATCTAATCGGCCAATAGGAAAAATTCGTTTTGGATGTCGTATATAATCGATGATATTATCAGGGTCTTTGAGGTCGGTAGTGCAAGTGATGCCGGGTGGTTTGTGGAGTGCGATATATACGTTAGCGGGCTTACCTTTGAGTGGTTTGCCATCTACGGTTACTTTATCATTATCAAAAACACGATTGCCTTTTTGGGCTCTTTTCCCATTGATTTTTACTTTCCCAGCGGCTATCCATTCATCGGCTTTTCTACGCGAACAAATACCCGTGTCGCTGATATATTTATTTAGACTTATCGAAGGAAGTTGGCTATCCATGAGCAGTGAGGTTCTTGACTATTTTGCCTTATGTGCCCCATCGCATACAGGCATTTTTTGGCTCATGCCACAGCGACAGATAGAAAGCCGCTCGCGCTTTTCCATTGTATTTCCATCTTCATCTATCACTATAAAGCTACCTTCTATCACCACTGGGCCATTGGGGCGAATGGTCACGACTGCATGGTCTAATTTTTCGATTTGAATCTCTTCCATTACTTATTTGTTTTTGCAGCGAAACTGCTTTTCGTTGTAGTAGGTTTTATAATTATCGCCACCTGCATTATTATTACAAAAATCTTTGCTAAAGCTAGATGCTATAGTATCACAGCTGAAGCCTCTGGCTCTGAGCGAGTCTGCTTTATAGAAGTTTGCCGAATCGGAGCAAAATGTAGCTGAAACTAGCACCACATTTGCGCTATCAGTGAGTGTACAAGTTTTACACACATTTTGGCAGGTAAAGCACTTTTGACACGATTGAAATGGAGCTAAAAGAAGCAATCCAATGCAAATTAGAAAATATCGCATAATCCTTATTTTTTGCTCTAATGTAAAAATATTTAACTGTTTTAGAAGTCTGATAGTTGGTTTTTCATTTGCCATTCTGTCAATTTGTTTACTAAAATTAATTAAGTGCTGACAGCTTTTCTGCCAAAATGAGCAGAATTGGTTGTTGGCACATTATTCGCCACTAGGCTTGTTAATTATTAAACCTTAAAAATATTATAGCACTATGGCAGATGTAAAAATCACACCACTAGCAGATAGAGTACTAGTGAAAGCAGCAGAGGCTGAAACCAAAACAGCAGGCGGTATCATCATCCCCGATTCGGCAAAAGAAAAACCACAGAGAGGTACGGTAATAGCCGCAGGGCCTGGTAAAAAAGACGAACCAACTACCGTAAAAGTAGGCGATACTATTATTTATGGAAAGTACTCAGGTACAGAGTTGACTATAGAGGGTCAAGAGTATCTCATCATGCGCGAATCTGATATTTTCGCTATCCTTTGATTTTAATTTTTTAAAAAACTAAACTAAAACAGAATACTATGTCAAAAACAATCCTTTTTGAAAAAGAAGCAAGAGACAAACTAAAAGCTGGTGTGGACAAACTGGCAGATGCCGTGAAAGTTACATTAGGACCTAAGGGCAGAAACGTGATTATCGAAAAAAAATATGGTGCACCACATATTACTAAAGATGGGGTAACTGTAGCTAAAGAAATAGAGCTAGAAGACCCAATCGAAAACATGGGCGCACAACTTACTAAAGAAGTAGCGTCAAAAACAGCCGACCAAGCTGGCGATGGTACTACCACCGCTACAGTATTGGCTCAAGCTATCGTAGGCCCAGGGCTAAAAGCATTGGCATCTGGCGCTAATCCGATGGATTTGAAACGTGGAATAGACAAAGCAGTAGCAGTAGTGGTTAAAAACCTAGCAGCTAATGCCGAAAAAGTAGGTTCTGACAATAGCAAAATAGAGCAAATAGCAACTATCTCAGCTAACAATGACCCTGAGATTGGTAAAATGATAGCCGATGCTATGCAGAAAGTAACCACCGAAGGGGTAATCACCGTAGAGGAAGCGAAAGGAACTTCGACAGAAGTGAAAATTGTAGAAGGAATGCAGTTTGATAGAGGTTATTTGTCGCCATACTTCGTTACCAATTCGGAGTCTATGGAGTGCGAAATGGATAATCCATATATTCTCATCACTGACAAGAAAATTTCTAACCTTCCTGAAATTTTGCCTGTACTTGAAAAAGCGGCACAAACAGGTCGTCCATTGGTAATCATAGCAGAAGATGTAGAAAGCAATGCCCTTGCTACTTTGGTAGTAAACAAACTAAGAGGCACTTTGAAAATAGCGGCTGTAAAAGCGCCAGGATTTGGCGATAGAAGAAAAGAAATGTTGAAAGACATCGCGATTCTTACAGGCGGTATCTGCATCAGCGAAGAGCAAGGCTACAAGCTAGAAAATGCAGATTTGTCATATCTAGGACAGTGCGAAAAGATGGTGATAGACAAAGACAATACCACCATCGTAGATGGTGTGGGCGAAAAAGCGCAAATCACAGCTCGTATCAATCAGATAAAAGCACAAATCGAAAAAACAACTTCGGACTACGATAAAGAAAAACTACAAGAGCGTTTAGCGAAGCTAAGCGGAGGTGTAGCGGTACTGTATGTAGGTGCCCCTACCGAGGTAGAAATGAAAGAGAAAAAAGATAGAGTAGATGATGCATTGCATGCAACCCGCGCAGCTGTACAAGAAGGTATAGTAGCTGGAGGAGGTGCAGCACTTTTGAGAGCACAAGCCGATATAGATAAACTAAAAGGCGAAAATGATGATGAGAATACAGGTATCGCAATTATCCGTAGAGCTATCGAAGAGCCACTTCGTCAGATTGCACAAAATGCAGGAGTAGAGGGCAGTATAGTAGTCCTAAAAGTAAAAGAAGGTAAAGGAGACTTTGGCTATAACGCTCGCACAGATGTATATGAAGATTTGAAAAAGGCAGGGGTAATCGATCCAGCAAAAGTAACTCGTATAGCATTAGAAAATGCAGCCTCTATTGCTTCAATGCTATTGACTACCGAAGCAGTGATCTGCGACAAACCATCTGACAAGCCTGATATGGGCGCTATGCACGGTGGCGGTATGCCAGGCGGTATGGGCGGCATGATGTAATCAATCACTCCAACTCAACTAATCTAAAATCCATTGCTGAAACGCAATGGATTTTTTTTGCTTTGTAAAATAGTGACTAAATGGGAAGTTTAATGATTCAGTGGTCGTTTTTTTATCATTCCGCCTTTTGTATCTTTCACACTATTCATTACTACAAAAGCAGTTGGTTCTATAATTTCCAACTCAGTATTGAGTCTATTGAGCTCAAGTCGAGTAATAACGGTGTATATAATATCTACCTCTTTGATTTCGCCTCGTTTACCATATCCGCGTTTACCGTTATATGTCGTCACTCCTCTACCAAGTTTATCAACGATCATTTGTCTTATTTCTTCGCTGCGGTTGGCGACTATGGTCACGCCTATATACTCTTCTATACCTTCTACTATAAAATCAAGTGTTTTTGAAGCACTCAAATAGGTAATCATTGAATAAAGAGCAATATCTATCCCTAAAAAATATGCAGCGGTAGAGAAAATCACCACATTAATAACGAGAATGACATCCCCAATCGTAAGCCCAAGTTTTCGACTTAAAAATACGGCAAGTATCTCGGTGCCATCTATCACAGCTCCACCTCTAATCGTAAACCCGATACCCGCACCAAGAAAAAAACCGCCAAAGACCGCCACTAAAAGGTTATCATTTGTAACATTAGGAAAAGTAACGAATGTAAGACATAGCGAAAGACCTATGATGGCAAGTATTGTTTTTATTGCAAACTTTCTTCCCATAGTGTTGTACCCAAGTATGATAAATGGGGCATTGACGCAAATGATCAAATATTGCAGTGGTATATCGGTGAGTGAGGATATTAGTAGCGAAATGCCCGTAGCTCCTCCATCAATAAATTTATTGGTTAATAAAAAGCCTTTAAACCCAAATGCTGCAAAAACAATACCTACAGAAATCAGTACAAAGTCTTTGATGTTTCGTCTAAGATATATCAAGAAAGCACGATAATCTTTTGCAATGGTATAGTCGGTGTAGATTTTTTTATGGTTAAGTAAGGTTTTTTTCCAAAGAGAAATCATAGACAAAGTGCTTTTGTTGATCCGGTTATAGAGGTTTAGTAAGTAGGCTCAATAAATATATAAAACGAGTATTAAAGTATTTAGAATTTGATTTTTATTCTGCTTTTTTCTGATTTGAGTTTGCACCTCTCCTCAAGCGGGAACATCTAAAAAAGGTCAGAAAGTACACGATGTACATTCCTGACCTTTTAAATGTGCCTTTCAATTTTGGGCCTACTACCGTATTAAAACTTAGTTATTTTTTGACTAGCGATACCTGCGTTAGTTTCTAAGCGCAATATATAAACGCCTTTGGCCAATTTTTCAGTATCTAGATTTACCGTTTGAGTACCTGAACTCAATTCTTTTTGCACTACTTCTGTAGCTATTTTTCCAGTCATATCTTCGATATACAATTTAATATTACTAGCTGATTCAAGAGTGAAGCCTACGGTAAGATTCGATGTAGTTGGATTTGGGTAAGCATCTAGTCCTAGCCGTTGATTTGGCGAATCGCTGATGCCTGTAGGATCTGCTGCGTTTCCTAAATTTACGTTATCTAAATAAAAATTATTTGACAAAGCACCAGAAGTTACTCTCCAGCGGAAACGTATGCCTGGCTTGAGATATGAGCTAGTAAGTCCACCTAAGGTAGAAGCTAGATTGATGTTCACCAGTTTCCAGAATGACTCATTAGTGCCTGGAGTATATGCGCCTAATATATAGCCGGCATTAAATAACCCAAATCCACCATTGGAATAAACCGTTCTCCAGCTCGTACCACAGTTGTTAGATATTTGAAGCACAAGAGAATCTACCTCAGGGTCTATTACTTGTTGTTGATTGAATGTAGCAAACGAGTAGCGAAATGAGAGTTTGAAATCGTTTGAGTTTAAGCTAGATAAGTCAAAAGTAGGGGAAATCAAATCATCTATATCGCCTTCATATCGGCCATCGTAGTTATTTAATTTGAAGCTCTTAAAGCTATTTACACCGGCTGTCTCAAAACGAGCAAACTTAGTGCGGTTATTATCGTTATTTACACTCACCCATTGGTCTTTTGTAGCACTGTAGTCTTCAAATGATTCAAAAAATGGCGCAGCGACTTCATTTGTAGGGTCCGATACATATACCATACTTTTTGTTTTGCTAGATGTGCCATTGGCATTTTCAACTGTAAGGGTTACTTCTTTCCAACCTGGAGTATTGAACACGACTGACTGCGAAGCAGAGGTAGAAGTGAAAATATCTGCATCAAATGGGAAAGTCCATGTTCTATTTGTCACAGCTGCATTGTAGGAGTAATCAGTAAAAATAATTGGGGTGCCTTGACATACAAATCTTTGATCTGCCCCAAAATCAGCTACTGGAATAGCACAATCGGCAGCTGGAAAAACACCTGTACCTGTAGCTGCTAAGTTTGCAGCAGACCAAAGATTGTTACGCCCAGCGATAGGTGAGGACAAGGCTGCTCTCATGCGCAATTTTTGTCCTTCGGTAAAGTAAACAGGACAATCCGAATAGTTCATGATGTTTTGTTCGCTTTCTATTATTGGAGGATTACATACCGCTCTGTTGAGATTACAACCGCCTAGATTTCCTTTTGTTTCGGGAGTGTCATCTACATCGTCACTACCACAAGATTGGCCTGCGTCATTATTATCGCCCCATACGTGTTTTAAATTTAGCCAATGACCCGCTTCATGAGCTATTGTAGATCGGCTTCTGCCAGTAGTGTTTATCTCTGTATTTTTTGATAAAATCCCATCTATGATTTGATTGTTTACATAATTTATAACTGATGATGGATAACGAGAGAAAGCTAGTACTTGTTGGTTCCCTTTGAGGGTTTGAGCTACCCAAATGTTGAGATATTGCTCACGTGGCCAAGGATTGAGTTTGTTGTTGTCGCTAGCGTTGTAAGTAGCTTGAGTATAGTGTCGGATGATGCCATTTGTGCAGTGGCCATCTGGGTCTTTGCCTGCCAATCTAAACTCAATCTGCACATCACCAACGAGGTTTATATAATCTGATTTTGTAGTAGGCAATTCAGGGTTTGACTTGCTGTAATATTGATTCATGTGCACCACTTCATTTATAATATCAGCATCTGTGAGATTAGTCGATCCACCTTCGTGCAAGATGTGAAACACTACAGGCACAACCATTACAGAATCAACAGATCGGGAACTACTATTCGTAGTCTTTTTATAGTTTGCGATATATTCAGCAGTATATTTTTCTAGTGCTTCTCGGGCATCACGAGCTTCTTGGCTTGTTTCAAAAACAGCTCTATTGACCTGGTCGCTTATACAGCCAATAGTTGAAGATTGAGCATATATCAATGTAGTGCTACATAAAATGCTTGTGGCAAATGAGAGTAGTTTTTTCATATATTTCATTTATATATTCTAAAATAAACATTGTTTTTTGAAATTCATAGATATTGCTAAATAAAATCCTAGTACTGAGGGCGGGTACAATCGCCACTTCGATTTCAAAAAATCAAAGGAGAAGGGCGTTTTGGAAATGCTGTTGGTGATAATACCAACAGAGGCTGAAAAACCGTGGGGAGAAAAAAGTTTTAATAAATTAGCTTAGCAACCTAAACATTTAACGACAATCTCAATGAGTGAAGAATATAAAAGAATACTAGAAGCCCAACTTTGGAACATTGCCAATACGCTACGTGGCAAAATGAATGCAGACGAATTTCGTGACTACATTTTGGGTTTCATTTTCTATAAATATCTAAGCGAGAAAATGAACATTTTTGCTGACGAAATTTTGAAACAAGACGGCATTCAATTCAAAGACATAACTCCAAAGACAGAAAACGGAAAAGAATTCATTGAAGCAATCAAAGAAGAAGCCTTGGAGAAATTAGGCTACTTTTTAAGACCCGAAGAATTATTCACCGAAGTTGCCAAACGTGGCAAAGGCGAAAATGAAGATGATGTTGATAAATTTGACGAAAACAAAACCAATTTCATTTTAGAGGACTTACAAAAAATCCTTATTAATATTCAGTTGAGTACAATGGGTACTGAAAGCGAAGAAGATTATGAAAATCTCTTTGAGGATATGGATTTGAACAGTTCTAAATTGGGTAAAACTCCCGAAGCAAGAAACGCAATTATTGCAAAGGTGCTGACGCACCTTGACAAAATTGATTTTAAATTATCCGACATTAACCAAGTGGATGTTTTAGGTGATGCCTACGAATATTTGATTGGACAATTTGCCAGTGGAGCAGGAAAAAAAGCAGGTGAATTTTATACACCGCAACAAGTTTCTTCAATCTTAGCAAAACTCGTAACCACAGGGAAACAAAAACTAAAATCGGTGTATGACCCCACTTGTGGTTCGGGTTCTTTGTTGCTTCGGGTGGCAAGAGAGGTGGAAGATGTAAGTAATTTTTACGGACAGGAAATGAACCGTACTACGTACAACCTTGCCCGTATGAATATGATTTTGCACGGTGTACACTACCGCCAATTTGATATTAAGCAAGACGACACACTCGAACACCCACAGCACATTGACCTACAATTTGAAGCCATTGTAGCCAATCCACCATTTTCGGCTCAATGGAGTGCAAGCCCTTTGTTTACCAGTGATGACCGTTTTAGCCAGTACGGACGATTGGCTCCAAGCAGCAAAGCCGACTTTGCTTTTGTGCAACATATGATTTACCATTTGGCAGACAATGGCACTATGGCAATTGTGTTGCCTCACGGTGCTTTGTTTCGTGGTGGTGCAGAGCAACACATTCGCAGGTATTTGATAGAAAACAAAAACTTTTTAGATACTGTCATTGGCTTACCTGCCAATATATTTTATGGCACAAGTATTCCTACTTGTATTATGGTTTTCAAAAAATGCAGAGAAAATCCTGATGATATTTTGTTTGTTGATGCAAGCCAACATTTTGAAAAAGTAAAAACCCAAAATGTATTGCGTAAGCAAGACATTGATTTAATTGTTGAAACTTACCGCAACAGAACCGAAACACCCAAATACAGCAAAAAGGCGACTTTAGAAGAAATTGCTAAAAACGACTACAACTTAAACATACCACGCTATGTAGATACGTTTGAAGCAGAAGAAAATATTGACATTGAAGCCATTGCCCAAGAAATAAAAGCATTGGACGAAACTATTGCAATCACAGACAAAACCATTGCACAATTTTGTGCTGAACTGAATATCTCAACACCTTTTTAAACCATGATTTTAAAGATTAAATGATTACTTGATTATGAAACATGAGGATTTAACAAGGAAAATTATTGGATGTGCAATGGAAGTGCATAAACAGCTTGGCAATGGCTTTCAGGAAGTTATTTACCAAAGGGCACTTTCTATCGAATTACAATTACAAGGATTGGAATTTAGTAGAGAACACGAAATGCAAATACAGTACAAAGGACATGAAATTGGAACCAGACGTGTGGATTTTTTTGTAGAAAATGTAATAATGGTAGAATTGAAAGCAATCATTAATTTGGAAGATGTACACTTGGCACAGGCAATGAACTATGTGGAAGCATATGATTTAGAAATTGGTTTGTTACTCAATTTTGGTGCAAAAAGCCTTCAATTTAAAAGAGTGCATAACAACAAAAAGTCTTGAACCATGATTGTTAGGATTAAAAGATTACATGATAAGAAAAATCTGAACCATGATTTAAAGGATTTCAGGATTACATGATTATGAAAAAAATGAACTAAAAAAATGGAACTAAAAAATCAAGGCAATCAAAATAATCAAGGTTCAGACAACATACCCACACTGCGTTTCCCCGAGTTTAAAGATAATTGGGAGAAGAAGAAATTGGGGGAAGTGGCGGAAAAAATAGGAGACGGTTTACACGGAACACCAATATATTCAGATAATTCTGATATTTATTTTATTAATGGAAATAATCTAACAAATGGTAAAATAGAAATTAGTGAAACCACAAAAAAAGTAGATGTTAGTATTTATGAAAAAAATAATAAAGGATTAAATCTAAACACAATTTTAATATCTATTAATGGTACAATTGGAAATATTGCTAAATATAACAATGAGAGGGTAATGCTTGGAAAAAGTGTTGGCTATTTCAATTTTAACGAAAATACAGATTTTTATTATCACATTTTTCATACAGATACAGTTCAAAATTATTTTATTTCAGAATTAACTGGGTCAACAATTAAAAATTTATCATTAAAAACATTAAGAGAAACTGAAATCTCATTCCCCACCCTTTCCGAACAAACCAAAATCGCATCATTCCTCACCGCAGTAGACGAAAAAATCCAAGCACTCAAAAAGAAACACAGTCTTTTAGAGCAATACAAAAAGGGCGTAATGCAAAAACTCTTTTCGCAAGAATTGAGATTCAAAGATGAGAATGGAGAACAATTTCCTGAATGGTCAATTAAAAAAATTGGTAATTGTCTAAATTACGAACAACCTACAAATTATTTAGTTTCAAGTACAGAATACGATGATAAATTTGAAACTCCTGTGGTTACAGCAGGTAAAACATTCATTTTAGGTTATACCGATGAGACTTCGGGTATTTTTTCAAATGATTTGCCTGTTATCATTTTTGACGATTTCACAACAGCAAGTCAGTTTGTTGATTTTCCTTTTAAGGCAAAATCTTCAGCAATGAAAATATTAAAGGCAAAAGAAAATACAGACATAAAGTTTATGTATGAAGCACTTCAAATGATAAACTATGAAACAGGTGCTCACGGAAGACATTGGATTTCGGTATTTGCTGAAATGGAAATACTTATTCCTGATTATAAAGAACAAATTAAGATTTCCAGTTTTTTAAGTGCCATTGACAAGAAGATTAATAGCGTAAACACTCTATTACTTCAAACAGAAAATTGGAAAAAAGGACTATTGCAAAAAATGTTTTGTTAAAGAATGAAGCAGACGAAAGACATATTAAAAGCATTAGAAATCAATAGCATTAAAAGTTTAACTTTGAAAATGTTTACAGAATTCAAAAAAGGTATTATCTTTGCACTAACAGTACCTGTGTTGCTTCCCATCAGAATAGCTCACGGGTCTTTATTAAAAAAGAGTACTTTTACTAACGATAATACACCTCCTATGCCTCTCCACGATGCACACTTAGGAGGTTTTCTCTTTTTATAGCTCTATGAGTAAGCAGTACAACAAAATACCACTTAGTTTTCAAAAACAAATAGCACTACTACAAAGCAGGCATTTGATTATAAATGATGAGCCCAAGGCATTGTCTTATTTACAGGAAATAAGCTATTACAGGTTAAGTGCCTATTTTTTACCTTATCAAAATGCCAAAGATAATTTTGAAAATAACGTAACATTCGAGCAAATCATTAAAACCTATTCCTTTGATAGAGAGCTGCGATTGTTGGTGTTTGACTGTATCGAAAGAATAGAAGTGGCTATCAGAACTCAATTTATTTACCAAATGGCATTGCACTACAATGATAGCCATTGGCAAGACAATCAAAATCATTTCATTACACCATATTACAACAAAATAGGCAATTTAATAAATCCATTTGCCGATTTTCAGGCCATAATATCCAAAGCAAAAACAGCCCGAACACCCGAAACATTTATAAAACATTATATCAATACATATAACAACCCAGCCAATCCTCCCAGTTGGATGTGCTTTGAATTGTTGACTATTGGTGAATTATCACATATTTACAGAGGGTTAAAAAACAATGCTGATAAAAAACGAATTGCAGATTTTTTTGAAGTTCACCCAACTGTTTTTGCGTCTTGGTTGCATACACTTACCTATGTTCGCAATATCTGTGCACACCACAGCAGGCTATGGAATAGAGATTTAGCCATAGAACCCGAAAAATTGTTGAAACCTAAAGGAAATTGGATAGCCAAACCTTATGAAAATAATAAACGAGTGTTTTATTTCCTTTGTGTGTTGCGGTATTTGCTTTTACGAGCCAACCCAAGCAATAGTATGAAACAAAAAATAGAAAATTTATTTGATAAATATCCCACAGTTCCCATTAAGTACTTAGGCATTCCTTCAGATGGAAAAGGGAATTTATTGGATTGGCAAAACGAACCTATCTGGAAATAAAATGAGCAGACAATCCGAACAAATATTAGAAGAACAACTGATAGCCCAATTGCAAAAATTGGGTTACAGCTATATTGTAATCAACAGCGAAAAAGATTTATTG
>CALAYL010000058.1 GCA_937894725.1 uncultured Bacteroidota bacterium | reverse complement strand
ACATCGGCTGTATAATGAATCCTACCCATATGGGCGATAGAATGAATAATCAAAACAGAAAAATAGAAAACAAACATCCCTATATCAACCCAAAGCGCATAGGTAATTCTTTTAAATGCTAAGTGAGAGAGTTGTTCTTTGGGCAAAAAACGGTGTATTATGTAATTTACTATGCCCATATTTATATTTACTCCAATATAATATCTTTTATGCTAATTGTCAATAGTAAAATCTGGTAACTTCAATAAAAAAGTTGAATTGCTTTCTCATCTACTTGGCCGCCAAAATATCGTACACATACCTTTTTGAAAACATTATCATCTTCACCATCAACTACCGAAAACAAAGTCATACTTGACTTGAGTTTTAAGTCATCCGGGCTTCCAAAAACTTGATGCGCATCTGTATTTTCAAGTTTCAGTAGCACATTGGAAATTTCCCTTAGCCTAGTGCCTAATACTGGATGATTTAAATACTCTTTCGCCTCATTAAGATTCTTGATGGCATAAAACTTGGCGGTGTCACTATAGCCAAGGCCCGCAAATTGCGGGAAAATATACCACATCCAATGACTCCTTTTTCTCCCAGATTTTATTTCTGCAAGAGCTTTCGCATAATCAGTTTCTTGTGCTTTTAAAAATCTATTTAAGTCGTTGCTCATTGTTTCATTATTTTGAATGTGGGGAAAATGGCAAAAAAAAAACAAAAAAAATAAATTTATTAAAATCAGCTCACTCCTTTTCCCTTATGTTTAGATTTACCAATCCCCACGATGGTCTGATTTTTGGACAAACAATGTTACTTTTGACATCAGAGGTTTATAGTTTACCTTTGTTTTTTCAGAGTCAAATTGAGACACAAGAGATATAATCTGCTTTAAATTTTTTAGGATATTTTTGATGAAAAATATAAGTTTACTATTGGCATCTCTCTTTATTTGTCTTTCATCGGCTGAAGCCTTTTTTAGATGGAAAGAAAGGGAAATAGACAAACACTGGTACGTTTATCCGCCCAATAAAGCCTACATCTTTGAGCCAAATCCTTCCATTTTGTATGGTATATCGGGGTCGAAAAAATTTAGCACTAATAGTTCAGGATATAGGTCTATAAACGATTTTAGCCCGCAAACTGAAAACTGGCTCTGTGTAGGAGGCAGCACCACTGAATGCACCTATCTAGATGACTCTCAAACCTGGTACAGCTTGTTAGAAAAAAAGCTTGGGTCACAATTTCGTATTGCATCAATAGGTAAAAGTGGGCATATTTCAAAAAACCACTACAACTATTTGAATCGAATTTTATCTGAAGATAAAAACATCAAAGGAGTGGTATTGATGTGTGGACTCAATGACCTGGTGAAAGTATTGGCAAATCCACAGCTAGATTTATCAATACTCAAAAAAGAATCCACACTACATATGTGCTTTGCCGGTCGTATCAACGAAAGTGGTATAGTATCCCATTCTGCATTACTTTGGTATATTAAAGAAAAATTGACGTTACAAAACAAAAATAAGTCAATTCTGCTTGACAGGACAGGTGCCATATTGACTCAATGGCGTGCAAACTACAATAGTAAATCAGCTGTAATATCTAACTTACCTAAACTTGAAAATTCTTTAAAAACATATCAAACAAATTTGGAAGAAATCATCCAGTTATGTGCTACAAAAAAGACAAAACTGATTGTTCTAAATCAATCGGCTATATGGAAGTCTAAACCCACCGATTTTGAGCAAAAACTGCTCTGGATGGGAGGTCTAGGAGATTATCAAAACCATAAAGGCTGTGCTTATTATTCCACAGCAGCACTCGATGAAGGTTTGCGTTTGTTTAATGAAACCACCAAAAAAATATGCCTCCAAAAGAACATCCCATTTGTAGATTTATATAGCTCCTTGCCTAAAGACACCTCTGTATTTTATGATGATTGTCATTTTAATGAACATGGTGCAAAAAAAGTAGCTGAGATTATATTTTCCGTATCATTGAAAAACCTAAAGCCATAGCGGCACGCATATCAGCTTCTTCGTTTTTAGCATTACAAATATAGAGCACAAAAATATGCTCATTGCGTGCTACTAAACCAAGATAAATTAAGGGACGAACGCCATTGCGTGCTTGATCCTCAATCTGGGCTTATCTTTACTAAGACCAATATCAAGAGGACGAAAAAAAGGGCTTGACGCATCGCGTCCCGACTTTGTAGATAAATGTATAAAACAGTCCTTTACTGCGCTATTTCACATACTTCTACCCAGCCCTCGCTAGGATGAAGCATGAGACAAACGAATACATCATTAGCTGAACCTTTACAAACACTTAATTTCTTGAAAGTAGCGGTCACTACAGCACCATCTGCAAAAGAAAATACCTTTTCAAGATTACATACTTGATAATCTTTTCCATCACAGCGCAAATAGGTTCCAGTGCAATCTTGAACTACTGTTACGCTTTGACAGGTTTCTTTCTTACAACTCGTTAAGACAGTAGTAAGAACGAGAATAGCTAAGAATAATAAGTTTCGATTTTTCATTTGTAGGTTTTTTTTAGAAAACTGGAAGTAAAGCATTTCAAATATCACCTTTTACATTAAAGCTAAATCAATCTAATTTAAAAAGAAGATACGAAATTAGTCACTCATCATACCCACATAGGTACTGCATTAGGCTATTTCTGATGGTGTTATGAAAGCAAATAATTAGCTACCCAGTTTGGAACTTCGATTGCATCATTTCTTCTAACATCAACTCCATCGGCCACTTCTACTATTAGTTCCGCTTGCTTCCCAGAGTTGTCAAAAACATAAGCCCTGTTCGATTTTTTTACCGCATTTTTTAAATTTTCTAAACTTCTAAAATATCGACTTTCAATTACTGCTGGAGGTACATTGTGTCCTTCTTGAGCCACTCTCACTGCTACACGATTGATATTAATAGCAGGATCCTCAGTCGCTATATAATACAAATAAACTTTGTAACCATTCTTTTGTGCATGCTCTAGAAATCCAATTTTACTTTCATGGGTCATTACCGTTTCGTATGTAAATGACTTACCTACTTCTAAGAGCTGTTGTCGAATAAATTCGGCTAAGTCCGCGGCTAAGTAGGAATCAATAACTGCACTTAGTGATAATAAGTTGTTTGCCACTGATAATTTGCGCCATAGATCTAACTCGTTTCTTTTTAAAGGAGCGAAAGTACTTAATCTAAAAAAATCTTGTACTGTTTCGTTGGCTATAGAGAGCTAATATATTGAAAAATCAAGTTCATTCGTTTTATTTAATTCACTTTCAATGTCATCGGCATTTACATATACACCCAATTGAACTTTTTTTTCAGATAATATCCCTTTAAATATTGTAGTTTTGCAGAACCATTTGGACCAGCAAAAACCCTCATTCTTTTTACTGGAATCATGCTACTTTAAGGTGAATTCAGTAGGGTATATTTCCGTTGGTTTTGAAATATTCTTGATAAATTTCTTTTTCCCATTAGCTGAAATGGCATAAAGCTTGCCTTCTTCTTCTACATACACAGGAATCTTCGTTTGGTGAGCTGCACTATTTGCTCTCAAAGTAGCTGAAATGGCCGCTCCTAACAAGGCTCCTATCATTGTTCCCTCTTCCTTGTCTTTCGACAAAAAAGCACCTAAGACCGCACCTATAACACCTCCTTCTATAAGTGCATCTATTGTTGCGTTATTTTCTTTCATATTTCAAATTTAAACAATTTGCATGTAGTTTTCAAAGCTAATACCATCGAACTTCTCAAAGAGACGTCCTTTATAACATTTCTATGATTGCTCTTCCACTCCTCCTCGTTTTGGGCAGCATTACAGGGCGCTTTTAAAAATTCACCCTCTTCTAAACACTCACCAATAAGAGCTAAAAAAGCACCTCCCTTACATCGGCTTTTCCATCACCGTACCACATTTTTTACATGTACATAAATCCTTATTTTCATAAAAGGCATTCATCACCACAGGGAGGTCTTTTACTATATCTTTTACCGTCAATTTGACCTCATAGAGCTTGTTTTCGCAGTTTTCGCAATACCACTGAAAGCCATCTTTCACACCTTCTGGCCGGTGTACTTCCATCACCAAACCTACAGAATGGGCAGGTCGTCTAGGCGAGTGCGGAGTGCGAGGAGGAAGTAAAAAAATATCGCCCTCATTTATTTCTACATTGACTATCTTACCGTCTTCTACAATCTTGACTACGATATTTCCTTCGAGTTGATAAAAGAACTCTTCCGTTTCGTTATAATGAAAATCCTTTCGACTATTCGGCCCGCCTACCACCATCACCATAAAATCTTGATTGTCTTTGTACACCACTTGGTTCATCACAGGCGGCTTCAGCAAGTGGCGATGCTCATCTATCCATTGTTTGAAATTAAATGCTTTTTTAATCATGACCTTAAATTTTTACTTTGCACACTAAAATACAATTTAATCATGAATTTTGATTTATCTGGCAAAAATGCCTTTGTATCTGGCGGGAGCAAAGGTATAGGCAAAGCAGTGGCGGTAGAATTGGCTGCGTTGGGCGCAAATGTGACCATCGCTGCCCGCACCGAAACAGATTTGATAGACACGGTAGTGCAACTCAACATGCAGAGCAGTCCATTTCAGCAGCATGATTATGTAGTAGCTGATTATAGCGACCCAGAAAAACTTAAATCTGCACTCACGAGGCATTTACGCAAACAACCAAAAACTTATCATATTTTGGTCAATAATGCAGGCGGTCCACCGCCAGGATTGGCATCCGAAGCCAAGGAAGAAGATTTCTTAGCGGCATTCAACACGCATTTAATTTGCAATCATGTATTGGTTAAAACTTTTTTAGATGGTATGAAAGCAAGCAAATACGGCCGCATCATCAATATTATTTCCACTTCGGTAAAGCAGCCTTTGCCAGCATTGGGGGTATCAAATACCATAAGAGCAGCGGTAGCCAACTGGGCTAAAACTCTCGCCAACGAACTTGGCATGTATGGCATCACAGTCAATAATGTATTGCCAGGTGCTACTGATACGGAGCGTCTATCGGCCATTTTTGAAAACAAAAGTAAAAAAACAGGTAAAACCACCGAAGATATAGCCAACGAAATGAAGTCCGAAATACCTATGCGTAGATTTGCCAAACCTGCCGAAACAGCTTATGCCGTAGCATTTTTGGCATCACCTTCTGCTGCCTATATCACAGGAATAAATATACCTGTAGATGGTGGTCGTACTGCTTCACTCTAAAGTTTTCAAATCGGTTATTCACAATTTTTACTTCCTATATCGTTTTGGGGTGCGGTGCGAATAGTTATCTTAGTAGCCCAATAACAACTACATGGTATTTCTAGATTTTGAAAAACCCATCGAGGAACTCGTGGTAAAGATAGATGAGCTAAGAGCTATGGAAGTAAAGACTGGCCATGACCAGTCTGAGGCCATAGAGCAACTAGAAGAAAACCTCATCGAAACACGTTCGCAGATTTATAGCAATCTGACTACATGGCAGCGGATTCAAGTATCACGCCATCCTGAACGACCATACAGCCTTTTTTATATCCAATACCTCTGCGAAAATTTTATTGAACTTTTTGGCGATAGACACTACAAAGACGATAAAGCAATAGTGGGCGGTTTTGGAGAAATGCAGGGTGAAACAGTGATGTTTATAGGCCATCAAAAGGGCATCAATACAAAGATGAGACAATATCGTAACTTCGGTATGGCCAACCCAGAAGGCTACCGAAAAGCATTGCGATTGATGAAACTAGCAGAAAAATTCAACAAACCCATCGTAACCTTGATTGATACCCCTGGAGCATATCCAGGAGAAGAGGCCGAAGCCCGTGGACAAGGCGAAGCCATAGCCCGCAACCTTATCGAGATGGTCTCGCTCAAGGTACCTGTAATTTGTATCGTGATAGGAGAAGGTGCATCGGGTGGCGCATTGGGTATAGGCGTAGGCGACAAGCTTATGATGCTCGAAAATACTTGGTATTCGGTTATTTCGCCAGAGTCATGTGCATCGATACTTTGGCGCAGCTGGGATTTTAAAGAAAAAGCAGCCGTAGCGCTTAAACCCACACCACAAGAATTGCTCAAACTAGGAATTATAGATGGCATCATAAATGAACCTTTGGGTGGCGCTCATACCGCTCCCGAAGAAATGGCCAAAACACTCAAAAAAGCAATTCAAAAAGAGCTGAAAACTTTATCGGCTTTAGATGCGCAAACGAGAGTTCGCAATAGAATTGAAAAATATGCCGCTATCGGTCAATTTGAGGAGATATAAATGGAATTTTTAGAAAACATAAAAGATCGATTTTTCAACTCTGTACTAGAGCAGCGAGGTGCTTTTGCTGAATCCAAAAGAACCCTCATGAATTTTGAGACTGCAAAACGGTTTGGTATCATTTATGATTCCTCTGTAGTAGGCAACGATATTTTGATTACCAAAACTTCGGAGTTTTTAAAAAACAAAGGGAAAGAAGTCAGCGTATTGGCGTTTTTGAATGATAAAGTCACACACCAAAAAGCCGATGTGACTATCTTTAATAGAAACGATATAAACTGGTACGGAGTGCCACAAAACGATGCAGTGACAAGCTTTTGTAATCAACCATTCGATGTATTGCTGTGTGCTTATCATGCGCCACTTAGACCACTAGAATACATTGCACACCTCTCCAAATCCGCTTGTAGAGTGGGTATTTTTAATCAAGCGAAAACAAGAGAATTTGAGTTGATGATACAACCCGAAAGTGGAGCAAACATGCAGCAAATACTTCAATCTATGATCACCCTTTTAAATCAAATAAAACTATGACAAACGCTCAGTTTAGAGGAAGTGGCGTAGCCCTTGTAACCCCTTTTCTTGACAACGAATCTATCGACTTTGATAGCTTAGCAAAACTCATCGACTACTGTATCGATGGAGGCATTGAATATCTTGTATCGCTTGGTACTACTGGCGAATCGGTGGTTTTGAACGCCTCTGAAAAAAAAGCGATTTTAGATTTCACCGTAAAACACACGGCAGGCCGAGTGCCTATAGTAGCCGGTTTTGGAGGAAACAACACAAGCGAACTGCTCAGTAGCATCGAAAATATCGATTTTACAGGTATTGATGCTATATTGAGTGTGAGTCCATACTATAATAAACCTACACAAGCCGGTATTATAGCACACTATGAGGCGGTGGCCAATATTGCCCCGAAGCCCATTCTCCTCTACAATGTACCAGGGCGTACGGGTTCAAACATTGACGCAGAAACAACTATTGAACTTGCTAAGCATAAAAACATTATGGGTATCAAAGAAGCGAGTGGCAACTTTAGACAATGTATGCAAATTGTAAAAAACACTTCGCCCGATTTTCTAAAAATTTCAGGCGATGATAATTTAACATTGCCTTTGCTCTCCTTAGGTTTTGACGGAGTGATATCCGTATCGGGGCAGGGATTTCCAAAACAATTTTCAGAAATGGTACGCTTAGGCTTAAAAGGCAATTTTGAAGCCGCAAGGGCGTTACATTATCAATTGGTGGATGTGACCGATATGCTTTTTGCTGAGGGCAACCCAGGTGGGATTAAAGAGATATTAGCATTGGCGGGTGTTTGCAGCACTAAAATGCGCTTACCACTTGTGAATGTTTCTCAAAAATTGCGTTCTACACTCGCAGATGCCTATAAATCTATTATTATCTAATTTTTGTGGCTACATTTGCACCCTTTTTAAAACACATGGCAAAGACTATTTCTTCATTATCAAATCTATCTAAGTTCATCATAGGACTAGCGTTGCTATTGTCAATCCAAGCTTGTGAGACGCCCGAAAAAGTACTCAAAAGCAATGACCTCGATTACAAAATCAAAACGGCTACCCGCTGGTATGAAAAGAAAGAGTACGTAAAATGTATTCCCGTTTTTGAAGAATTGATGGGGCTTCTGAAAGGGACAAAATCGACAGAAGATATCTATTACATGTATTGCTGGGCAAACTACAAGCAAGGCGACTACTTGATTTCGGCATACCACTTCAATAATTTCACAAAGCTTTATCCAGCCTCTGCCAAAGCGGAAGAGTGCGCATATATGTCGGCTAAAAGTCATGCTAAACTCTCCCCTAAGCCTACTCTAGACCAAACGAACACTTTTAAGGCTATAGAAACCTACCAAACTTTTGTAAATAACTATCCTGAGAGCGGCTTGGTCGATACTGCCAATACCGACTTTTTGAAATTGCGCAAAAAACTAGAAGCTAAAAATCTGTCAAATGCTGAGTTATACTACAAAACAGAAAACTTTAAAGCAGCGGCAACTTCACTTAAAAACATACTCACTGACTATCCAGATATAGACAATGTGGACTATATCTATTTTATGATTATCAAATCATACGACAAGTACGCTCAAAATTCAATTCAATCTAAAAAATCAGAACGATACAACGATGTATATAAGGCATTTAAAGATTTTGAATATAGGTTTCCCAAGTCAAAATACCTAGATGCATCCTTGGAATTGGCTAATGCCTCGCATTTCAAATCAATGAAAGCAGCCTTTAAAAATGCGGAACTCACAAAACCAGAGCTACGCTCGCAAGAATGTTTTGTGGCTATACAGCAAATCCAAAAGCAGCTAACACAGATTACTGACGAAAAGGAGATCAAGAAAGCAAACCAAATGATGGAAAAAGTACATATCATCTGGTTCAAAAACGAACTGCTTTTAGCTAAGGAAGCAACAGACAAAGCCAACAAGAAGAAATATTTAGAACAAAGTATCAAAACTTATTATACTTTTGTGGACAAATTTAAGGACAGCAAGTACGCTCCTAGAGCAGAAAAAGAATTTTTGAAAGCATCAGAACAACTAAAAAAAATCAACGAAAATGGATAAAAGCCGCAAAATAAAAATGAGCCAAATGGTGAATACCATAGAGACTCAAAATGTATTGGAACTCGGAAAACAAACGGGTAATGTGTATGAGTCTATCGTAGTGGTAGCACGCAGAGCCAATCAAATTCATGCAGACCTTAAAAATGAATTGCATGAAAAGTTGCAAGACTTTGCATCGCACAGCGATACACTCGAAGAAGTACACGAAAACCGTGAGCAAATCGAGATTTCTCGTTTTTACGAAAAACTACCTCATCCTACTATCTTAGCTATCAAAGAATTTCAAGAAAATGATTTAGCTTATCGCTATAAAGGAGAAGAGTAATCTATCTACTATCTTAAAAAAGGTCAATATCGAAAGATGTTGACCTTTTTTTGTTTCAACCGATTTGAATCCATACTTTCGCTTATAGATGCTAAAAGATAAAAAAATATTACTAGGAGTCACGGGCAGCATAGCAGCTTATAAAAGTGCGATGCTGGTTCGATTACTCATAAAAGAAGGGGCGCAAGTAAAAGTAGTCATGACTATTGACGCCACATCCTTCATTACGCCCCTCACCCTTTCGGTATTGTCAAAAAACGAAGTACTGACCCAATGGAGCAATGGTGCCCAAGTATGGAACAATCACGTAGAATTAGGCCTTTGGGCAGATATAGTGTTGATAGCTCCAGCCTCTGCAAATACCCTAGCTAAAATGGCACATGGACTTTGTGACAACTTGCTCACTGCTGTATATCTTTCAGCCAAATGCCCTACCCTTCTCGCACCAGCGATGGACTTGGATATGTGGAAACACCCCTCTACTCAACGAAATATCGACTTACTGAAAGCTTATGGCAATACTATTTTACCCGTAGGCAATGGCGAACTAGCGAGCGGATTGAGTGGAGACGGCCGTATGGCAGAGCCTGAAGAAATATTGGTGGCATTACAATCCTTTTTTACAAAATGAGTAAGTTTAAAGACAAGCGAGTGCTTATCACCTCTGGACCTACACAAGAGCCTATAGATCCTGTACGCTTTATAAGCAATTATTCGAGTGGAAAAATGGGATTGGCGATAGCCAATGCCGCTGTAGCAAGAGGGGCAAAAGTGCAAATGATATCTGGCCCTGTAGCTTACACTTTTGACAATGTAGCATTTGAGGTCACCAATATCAAAACTGCTGCAGAAATGTATGCCGCAGTAGCACAATATTTCTCGGATTTTGATGTTATCATATTTGCTGCTGCGGTGGCGGACTATACCCCCAAAACTGTAGCACAAAATAAAATAAAAAAAGCAGGCGATACTTTGACACTCGAACTTACAAAAACAAAAGACATAGCTTACGAAATGGGAAAATTAAAAACATCCCATCAACTTAGTGTAGGCTTTGCATTAGAAACAAATAGCGAAGTGGATAATGCATTAGGCAAACTGAAAAAGAAAAACTTTGACATGATAGTGCTCAATTCGATAAATGATGCGGGAGCAGGATTTCAGCACGACACAAACAAAATCACTATATTTGACAAACAGGGGAAACGACTTATTTTTGAAATAAAATCAAAAAACGAAGTAGCCCAAGATATTTTAAACCATATAGAACAACTCCTTTAAATGCGCTTTTTATTATCTCTCATTTTTGCTACAACCCTCTCAGCTGCTTTTGCGCAGGAGCTTAAATGCAATGTACAAATCAATTCACAAAAGATTTCAGGACTTGACAAACGGGTTTTTGAACGATTGCAGCAAAGTGTAAATGAGTTTATGAATAATCAAGCTTTTACACAAGATGTGTTTGCTCCTGAAGAAAGAATTGAATGTTCCTTATATATTATTTTAGAAAGCAATCCTTCGCAAGATGTATTTAAAGGCTCTATCACGGCACAATCTTCACGACCCGTTTTCAATAGTTCATACAATACCCCATTGCTCAATGTGCGCGATTTAGATTTCACCTTTACCTATACAGAAAATACCCCCATTGTTTTTAATATCAATCAATACAACTCCAATTTATCTTCTGTATTGGCATACTATGCCTATTTATTTATAGCACTCGATTACGAATCGATGGGAAAGAATAATGGTATGAAATATTTTACAATTCTTGAAACCATTTTGAACCAGATACCAGGCGATGCATACTCAGGAGGTTGGACACAGCTAGGTGGCAATGCAATCAATGGTGATAAAAACCGCTACTTCATGGTTACAAGTTTTCAGAATACACGTTATAGTGTCATGAAAACGACCTACACCGATATGCACCTCAACGGGCTAGACCTTATGTACGATAAGCCAGACAAGGCTAAACAGACGATACTAAATTCCCTACAAGAGCTAGCCAAAATATTTAAGGATAATCCAAATAATGTCCTTATTACTGTTTTTATGCAAACCAAAAGCCAAGAATTTATCCATATTTTTTCGGATGCGAGCCAAGGTGACAAAGTGAAAGCGGTGATGCTACTCAAACAACTAGACCCACCTAATGCACTTAAATACGACAAAATTTTAAAGGGATAATTGCCGTTTTAAACCCCCTCTTCTATTTGACCAATTCGGATTGCAAACGAAGCAATTCAGTTTCTGCTACTTTAGCTTGATAGCGAACATTAGCTAGTCGGGCATTGGATTCTTCATAACTCTTTTGTGCCTCGCGAAGTTCAATAGCTGTTGATTGGCCAAGTCTAAATCGTTCCAAGGCTATCGTTACATTTTCATTTGCAAGTTTGCTATTTTCCACCTCCAGTTGCAACAACTGCTTTGCCACATTCCAATCCCTTGATGCTTTTACTAAATTCAATTGCTGCTGAATTCTGATTTGGTCTATGGCAAACTTTGAAGAAGAAATTTGCAGTTCTGCTATTTTATATTGCCGTATGGTATTGAGCCCATTAAACAAAGGAATAGCAAGTGTAAATCCAGCATTCAATCCATAGTTTTGATTAAATAAAGAAAAGCCCGCATCGCTCTTCGCATTGCCATAAGTATAGCCCACATTAGTGCGAAGATTAGGTAGAAAGCCAGCAAAAGCTTCTTTCTTAGCTTGCACAGCTATTTCACCCTGCTTAATAGCAGAAAGTAAGACTAGGTTTTTTTCTTCTACCGCATTTGCATTCACTGTCAAAGAAGTATTTACCGGAATAGTTTCTTCTACTTCAAAAGTAGTTTCTACAGCTCGAGCAAGCAACATATTGAGATCTCCCTTTCGCTTTTCGATGGTATTGTTTAGGTTAAAAAGATTGCTTTTCTGTGCATTCAAATCTACTCTAGCTTGTAACCAATCCGTTTTGCCCGAGCTACCCACCTGAAATTTCATTTCCGTTAGCTTCACCCGTTCTTCGGCTATTTTTATGCCCTCTTGTGCCGCTTGAAGCTGAAGGTTGGCGCGCACAACGTCATAGTATGTTATGATGGTCTGCGCTACGACTTTTTGCACTTCATCCTTAAATTGGAGTTCACCCATCTCTTCCATTTTATTGAGCTTACTTTTTGTGGCAAACATTTTGAGCCCATCAAAAATAGTCCAGTTCAGATTTACGGCTGCACTTAGATTATTGCCTCCTACATTATTTTTATTGATTTCTTGCCCGTTCGAAAATTTCTGATTGAGATTTGTCAACGAGTAGTTATCGCCCAAGGTAGCATTGACCGTAGGTAGCATACCTGCATTTCCTACGGTGTTATTTTTTTGGGTAATGAGATTGTCATTTTTCGCCATGAGAATCGAATAGTTGTTTTGCAATACCATCGCCACAGCTTGCTCTGCGCTAAGTATATCTTGCGATTGACCCAACTGAGCTAAACCAATAAACAAACTAAAAAATGTCCATCTTTTCATATAACTAAACATCTTGAGAAAATTATTCATTCGATTTTTTTTGTGCGAGAGAGATAAGAATACATAGCGGGTATCACAAAGAGGGTAAGCAATAGCGAAAACATAATACCTCCGATAATAACAATCCCTAAAGGAATTCGGCTATGCGCACCAGCGCCTAGTGCCAGGGCAATAGGCAATGCCCCCAAAGCAGTAGCCAAACTAGTCATTAAAATAGGTCGCAAACGAAGTGCTGCTGCATTCACTACAGCATCTATCTTACCTTCGCCATCTTTTCGTCTATGATTCGCAAATTCTACTATCAAAATACCATTTTTAGTGACCAATCCTATCAACATGATAATACCAATCTGAGAAAAAATATTGAGCGATTGATTAAACATCCATAAGCTCAATACCGCACCAGCTATGGCGAGAGGTACTGTAAACATGATAATCAATGGATCTACAAAACTTTCAAACTGAGCTGCCAAAATCAAAAACACCAGTACCAATGCCAGTAAAAATGCAAAGGTGGTATTTGACGAACTCTCTGAAAAGTCGCGAGATGCGCCACTGAGTGAGGTATTGAAAGATTCGTCCAATACTTTAGCCGCTATTTTCTCCATAGCCTTCACTCCATCACCTACTGTTTTACCAGGGGCTAGACCAGCAGATACCGTTGCGGATTTATATCGATTGTAGTGGTATAGCTGCGGAGGATTACTTTGCTCGGTGATCGTAACTAAGTTATCTAATTGAATAAGCTGCCCTTTGTTATTTCTCACAAAAAACGATTTCAAATCGAGAGGTTCGTCACGGTTATCTCTATCTACCTGTCCTATGACTTGATACTGCTTGCCTTGTTTAATAAAATAGCCTAAACGTCTTCCACTGAGTGCTAATTGAAGTGTTTGCGATACATCACGCACACTCACGCCTAGCTCATTTGCCTTTAGTCGATTGATGACTACTTCTAGCTCGGGTTTATTGAATTTCAGATTTACATCCACCCCCTGAAAGGTAGGATCTTTGCTAGCCTCTTCTAAAAAAATAGGCAATTTGGCTTGTATTTTTGCAAAATTCAAATTTTGAATAACAAACTGCACGGGCAATCCAAAACGAGCGGTACCACCTGTAGAAATAGTTTGATCTTGTATAGCAAAAGCCTTACCTTCATTAAATTTTCCTAACTTTTGTGAAAGCTCGCTCACTATCTGTTGTTGCCCTTTTTCGCGCTTATCGCTATCTTTTAACCGCACTCTCACAAAACCCGAATTGACAGAGCCACTACCTGCAAATCCTGGAGCAGTAACGCTCAACACGATTTCGCCTTCTGGTATAGAATCAACCAAAAAGTCAGTCAACTTATTCATATATCGATCCATATAGTCGTACGAAGTACCTTCAGGCGTGCTCACCGCCAATCTGAATACGCCTCTATCTTCTAGCGGAGCCAATTCGGATGGCAACTCCTTCCCTATCCAGAGGATAAAACCCAAACACAAGGCTAAAATCGGAAACGCCAGCCATCGTTTTTGCATAAAAGATTGCAATGTATCTCGATAACCTTCATCTAGACTTTTATAAAATGGCTCAGACCAATTATAGAATCGAGTACGTTTATTTTCTTTTTTAGTCAATAACACGTTCAATACTGGCGTGAGCGTAAGCGAAACGAATGCCGAAATCAACACAGCGCCTGCCAATACGATACCGAACTCACGGAATAAACTCCCTACAAAACCTTGTAAGAAAATAACAGGCAAAAACACGATAGCCAAAGTGATAGAAGTGGCTATAACTGCAAAGAAAATTTCTTCGCTGCCTTCACGAGCAGCTCGATGCTTATCAAGCCCTGCTTCGAGCTTTTTAAAGATATTTTCGGTGACTACTATACCATCATCGACCACTAGACCAGTAGCCAATACGATAGCCAAAAGCGTCAATACATTAATCGTGAAACCGAACATGTACATGATAAAAAATGCCCCCATGAGCGATACAGGAATATCGATCAATGGACGAATAGCAATCAACCAATCTCTAAAAAACAAGTAAATAATCAGCACCACCAATCCAAATGCAATGGCAAGCGTTTCGGCCACTTCGAGTATCGATTGCTTGATAAAAATAGTTTGATCTAATGCGATATTTAGCTTAATGTCGTTAGGTACTTCTTTCTTTATATCCTCATATCGCTTGTAAAATTCATCGGCTATTTCTACATAGTTTGCGCCAGGCTGTGGGGTGATGGCCAGTGCGACCATCGGCACACCAGATTCTTTCAATATCGTTTCTTCATTTTCGGGTCCAAGTACAGCCGAGGCCACATCGCGCAATCGAATCACTTGATTATCTGTAGATTTGATAATTAAGTCCTGAAAATCATCTTCCGTAGTTAGTCTGCCAAAGGTTTTGACGGTAAGCTCGGTGTTGTTTCCATATACTTTACCTGCGGGTAGTTCTACATTTTCTTTCTCGAGTGCATTTTGAATATCAGCAAAAGAAAGTTGGTAAGCTGCCAGTTTCATTGGGTCAACCCATATACGCATAGCATATTTCTTTTCGCCCCAAATCTGTACGGTACTTACGCCCGGTATGGTTTGCAGTTTTTCGAGTAGCACGTTTGATGCGTAATCGCTCACTTGAAGCTGATTGCGGGTATTGCTCTGTACGGTCATAGAGATGATAGCATCGGAGTTGGCATCGGCTTTGGTAACTACTGGCGGGGCATCTATATCTTGTGGTAGCTGACGTATAGCTTGCGACACTTTATCACGCACATCGTTGGCGGCTGCTTCGAGATTTGCACCTAGATTAAACTCCACGGTGATGATACTCGAGCCTTGATTGCTCGAAGATGAAATCGTCCGAATCCCCTCTACTCCATTGATAGATTTTTCGAGAGGTTCCGTTATTTGCGACTCGACTACATCAGCGTTTGCACCAGTATAGTTGGTACGTACTGTGATCACTGGCGGGTCGATAGATGGGTATTCGCGCACACCCAAATACTTGAAACCAATAGCTCCAAAAAGCACAATGATAAAATTCATCACAATGGCCAATACTGGGCGACTTAAACTTAACGAAGGTAAACTCATGCGTTGGAATAAAAGGACTTAATAAAATGCTTACGGTATCAATTTTGTAATCTTGACTTTGGCATCAGGCTTTATATACATCAATGCAGTAGCCACTACGGTATCGCCAATAGTCAAACCATCGGTGATTTGAACTTGACTTTCGGTACGTACGCCCGTTTCTACTTTTACAAACTGAGCTACACCCGCTTTCACTACGATTACTTTTTTGCTTCGTGCTTCTGGTATCACACATTGGCTAGGTATCATCAGCGCATTATCGAGTTCTTTAAGTCCTAAATCCACTTTAGCAAATGAGCCTGGCATCAATCGAGTATTTCCGTTTTGGAGCAAGGCTCTCACTTTAATTGTACGTGTAGCCTCATCTATTTTGGGCTCTATGGCAAATATTTTTCCTGTAAAAGTTTGCTCAAATCCATCTACTTTCAATTTGAGTGGGTCGCCCTTGCTTATGCTCTGGCTATATTTTTCAGGTACCGAAAAATCCATTTTAAGGGGATCGACTTGCTGGAGAGTGGTAATAACTGTACTCGGAGTAATGTATGCACCATTGCTTACATTGCGAAGACCTATCACTCCTCCAAAAGGCGCTCTAATCTCCGTTTTAGCGATTTGCGTTTGAAGCACTTCGATATCAGCTACTACATTATTGAGTAGTGTAGAGGCATTGTCATATTCTTGCTGACCCACACCATTAATCGTTAAAAGCTGCTTTAGTCTAATTTCGGTTTTTTGAGCAGTTTCCTTCTGAATAATCATTTTTTTCAACTGCGCTTGCAAATCCGCATCATACAATTTTGCGAGCAATGCGCCTTTACCTACCGTAGTTCCTTCCTGAAAGTTGAGCATAATGATTTTGCCTGATATCTCTGCTTGTACATTGATTTCTTCGGAAGGCAACAAAGTACCAGATGCCAATATATTGTTGGCTAAATGCTGGGGGCTGACCACAAAACCCTGCGCCATAACTTCTTTGGGTGAACCACCTGCACCCTGACCTTTAGGAGAGGTATCTGGCTTGTGCAATATTTTGTTGTACACTATTATTCCCGCCACTACAATTACCAACGAGATGAGAAACCAAGTAAATTTTGACATTTTTAAGTTTGCTTTTCAAAGAATTGCGAATGTATATTTTTGATGGCAGAGTAGCCTTATCTAAAGTGCCAATAAATCCTAATACAATATTAGATTATAGTGGTTCTTGTGTTGGAATATTTTAAGATCAAAAACAAAATAATAGCTTTGATGTTGTTGTGACGCTGCGCTAAACACCAACAACGGCAAAAAAGCTAGAGCCGAAAACTTTGGTGTGCCTGCTGGTGTACGCTATGCCGAAGGCTTTCACGCCAGTAAATTTATAGGCGTAAAAGATTTGGATAGCTTGTTTTAGGCTAAAGCTTGAAATAAG
>CALAYL010000057.1 GCA_937894725.1 uncultured Bacteroidota bacterium | reverse complement strand
GGATAGCGTGCGTCAGCGCATTTTATCCCCCGCTGGCGGGGGTTGGGGGTGGTGCATTTTAGCTAAAAAATATCCCAGAATATCTTACTTTCTTACTCAAAATCAGTAACCTTGGCAAATCAATATCTTGCATAATGCCCCCTCAAGAATTAGTACTATTTAGTTTTTTGGCACTCACGGCTGAAATACTTGGCACTATTGGAGGCTTTGGTTCATCGCTCTTGTTTGTGCCACTGGCTAGTTATTTCTTAGATTTTCATACTGTATTGGGTATCACTGCACTCTTTCATGTGATGAGTAATCTGTCTAAAATTGCTTTCTTCCGAAAAGGAGTTGATAAGATGACTATCCTCTATATAGGCATTCCATCTGTTGTGTTTGTGATAATAGGTGCGTATTTAACCAAGTTTATAGATACACGTATCCTCCAAATATTTCTCGCAATCTTTTTGATAGCATTGAGCTTATTGTTCTTGATATTCAAACAACTTAAACTAAAGCCTACTGCTTCAAATTCGGTAGGCGGAGGCGTACTTTCAGGATTGGCTGCCGGATTGCTAGGTACTGGCGGAGCTATAAGAGGCATCGTTTTAGCTTCTTATAATTTAAAAATGGACACATTTATAGCCACTTCTGCTATCATAGATTTAGCCATTGACTTTAGCCGGAGTGTAGTTTATACATTCAACGGATATGTACATACCCACGATTTGTACTTGATTCCCATATTACTGGTGGTAAGTGTGCTAGGTACATTTATTGGAAAACAGATTTTGAAAAAAATGTCGGAGGAGCAATTTAAATCTATAGTGTTAGTGTTGGTGCTGTTCACAGGGGTGATGTCCTTGGTGAAGGTTTATATGGAGTGATATTTTAGGAAGAAAAACCACCTCTGCCTTTCTGACACCTCCCCCAGCGGAGGATAGCACCCCCTCTGGCAGGGGGTGGTGCTTGGTATTTCCCAAATTCGAGAAATTTGTGTAGTATTAAATCAACTTATCATAACAAACACATCAACACCATGAAATTGAAAACAACCCTTTTAGTAACGCTCGTTTGCCTGATGGCTCACTTATCTAGCGCACAAGAATTGAGACAAGGAGGCTCGGCATTTGGCAAGGTAGAATCAAATGGCGATGTACGTCTGAGTGGTAGTGTAAAAGGGCGTTTTGAATCGAATGGTGATATTCGCGTAAGTGGTAGTGTAAAGGGCAAAATAGAATCGAATGGCGATATTCGAAAAAACGGCTCGATAATAGGTAGAGTAGAATCGAATGGCGATGTACGCATAGGAGGAAGCGTAAAAGGCAGAATAGAATCGAATGGCGATATTCGAAAAAGTGGCAGCGTAGTCGGCTCTGCTAAGGGGGTAAAAAAAGAACAGGCAGCCGTGCTATTTTTCTTCGACTTCTTTTAGCCTCTATGTTATTGTCAAAAACTATTCATACTGTTCGATACACTTATCTATTAGAGGCAAGGCACAGATAGGTCAATTTTCTAAAATAGGGGCTAAATAGGTTTATCTTTTCTTTATTTTCATACATGCGAAAAACGCTACTTCTTTATTTTGGTATGATGGGCTTGTATGCGAAAGCACAATCCGTATCGGCCTATGGCGATATAAAAAATGGAAATAACAAACTCGATAGAGTGATGATAACGGTGTTTGAAAATGACACTTTGTACAAAAAAACTTATACCAATCACAAAGGAAAATTTCGATTTAAAGTCAATGACCGTAAAAGCTACATCGCGCTATTTTACAAACCAGGCTATGATTTTTATGCCTATAAAATCGTAAACAAGCTCAATGCAGATATTCAAAATATCAACTTAAACCTCACGTTGCCCAATAGCGAACAGCCCCTCGATTCGCTTTTACACAACTCTCCCCTAATCCGAAAGCTACCACAGTATTTGGTAAAAACATATATCGAAAATATCTATCAATACAGAGGTGGATCGATGCGAAAACAGCGCAAACAAACGCTCATAGCCAATGCGCTGAAAGAAAGGGCTCGTTTTGAAAATGAAAAAAAATCAATTTTGACAAAAGAAGACACTATCTATCGCACTACGATAGGTATAGATATTTATGACAAAGTAGTAGATCAAAAAGGTATGATAGCCTATTTCAAAAACGAAAAACCTATCACGGAGATCACCTACAATTTTGAAACTAAGCGTAGATATGACGGAGTGTTGAAGCGGTTTAAACACGCAAAAAAGCGGAAACATTATACCCCTTTGCCAAAACGATAAATAGTTTACCTTTGAAGTCTAAAAAAATTCAACATATGCCATATTTATTTACGTCCGAATCTGTATCAGAAGGACATCCAGACAAAGTAGCTGACCAAATATCAGACTCCCTTATAGATCACTTTTTAGCTTATGACCCAGACGCTAAAGTAGCCTGTGAAACGCTAGTCACTACAGGTCAAGTAATTTTGGCAGGTGAAGTAAAATCAAAAGCTTACCTCGATGTGCAATCTATCGCTAGAGAAGTAATCAAGAACATAGGCTATACAAAAAGCGAATATAAGTTTGATGCAGACTCATGTGGCGTATTATCAGCCATACATGACCAGTCTTCTGACATCAATCAAGGTGTAGATAGAAAAGTAAAAACACCTAGTTTTGAAGCTAAGGCTAATGCACAGGGAGCAGGAGACCAAGGTATGATGTTTGGCTACGCTTCAAACGAAACAGATAACTATATGCCATTGGCTCTCGATTTGGCACATAGGATTTTGAAAGAATTGTCGAACACTAGACGTGCAGGCAAAGAACTGAAATACCTCCGCCCTGATGCTAAAAGTCAAGTGACTATCGAATATGATGATAATAATCAACCTATTCGTATCGATACTATCGTAGTATCTACCCAACACGATGATTTTGACAAGGAAAAAGAAATGTTGGCGAAAATAAAGAAAGACATCGTAAGCATAGTGATACCACGTGTCAAAAAACAACTCAAACCTTCTATCCAAAAACTATTTAACGATAAAATCACCTATCATATCAACCCTACGGGCAAGTTTGTAATAGGCGGACCACATGGCGATACAGGCCTCACAGGTCGCAAAATCATTGTAGATACTTACGGTGGCAAAGGCGCACACGGTGGTGGTGCATTTTCGGGCAAAGACCCATCAAAAGTGGATCGCTCGGCTGCATATGCTACCCGCCATATTGCTAAAAACCTAGTAGCTGCTGGACTTTGCGATGAAGTATTGGTTCAAGTTTCATATGCCATAGGTGTGGCTAAACCATGCGGATTGTTTGTAAACACCTACGGCACTGCAAAGGTGAAATTGAACGATGGCGAAATAGCGCGTATAGTTGAAAAAATATTTGACATGCGACCATATGCTATTGAACAACGCTTGAAACTAAGAAACCCTATCTACTTAGAAACTGCATCATATGGCCACATGGGGCGTGAGAACAAGGTGATAACCAAAGTATTCAACAAGGGAAAAGAAAACGAGAAAACAGTAAAAGTGGAGCTATTTACGTGGGAGAAATTGGACTTCATAAAACAAGTGAAAGCTGCTTTTAAACTGAAGTAAGATTCGGGATTCGACTATTCGATTTGTGACCACTTGGCTTTTAGACATTTCGATAGGGAGTATTTAAGTGGCTAGACTAGCTATATGGATACAAGCAGAGAAAATATTTATTATTTTTTCAATCTACGTGCTAAATTCTGCTTGTATGCTATTTATCTTCATGCTAAATTCTCAATCCAAACATTCTAAATTTCATCAACACTATGCTCGGACTCAAACTACCTACAGACCCACGATGGGCAAATTTGGCTGAAAAATCAGTAGAAGAAATATTGACAGACCACGCTTATTGCGAACAGAAAGCGGCCTCTACAGGCATCTCCTTAGTGCAAAATTATCCTGATTTTGAAAATGTAGTTGAGCTCGTTACCCCTATCGTAACGGAAGAATGGGGCCATTTCAAAATGGTGCTTGATTTACTCAAAAAAAGAGGACTAAAACTAGGGCTCCAACGCAAAGATGTGTATGTAAACAAGCTAGCGAAGTTTATTCAAAATGGTGGCTCGAGAAAACAATCCCTTACAGAAAAATTGCTCTTTTCGGCCATGATAGAAGCTCGAAGTTGTGAGCGTTTCAAGGTATTGTCACAATATATCACCGATCCCGAACTAAGCTCATTTTACAGAAACCTAATGGTGAGCGAAGCAGGACATTATAAACTTTTTTTGGAGTTGGCCATAGAGATCTCGGGCGACAAAGATAAGACCATGCAGAGGTGGCAAGAGTGGCTCGACCATGAAGGAGAGATAATGGCCTCGCTCGAACTTCGAGGCGATAGGGTACATTGATTTTTTTATTGACTGATAATATAGATTACGACTCTATCGTTGTTGTAATCCTGTGTAGTGCATGGACTACTAAAGCCACAGCTTGATCTACGTTTGGTATCACCCAGTGCCGTAAATTTGATTTGATCTTGGGGCACTTTTGCAGAAACAAGATACTGCGCCACCTGCGATACTCTACTGGTCGAAAGTGGCTTTGTAAATGTTTCATCAGATGCGGCTAATCCGATAAGGCGAATAGTATAGCTTTTATTTCCTCGAAGCAAAACCGATAGGGCGTTTAGCTCTTCAGTGATACTCTCTGAAAGTTCACTTTTATTTTTCTCAAAATAGAGTACAGGCATATCTTTTGAAATTTCGACATCCATGCTTTCAGAGAGATATACGTCTTGAATCTTAATCAATTTGTCCGCTTTGTCAGATAGATCTACGAGCTGCTTTGAAATCTTGAAATCAGTCTTAAAGAATGAAAGCACAAAAATTTGCCCACTATCTACCTCCATCTTAAAATTACCTTCGTCATCAGACTGCATCTCTTTTGAAAAAATGCTATTAATAGGTCTAGCACTCACGGTTACATTTGCAAGCTTCAATTGATTGGATCCATTGTAGATATTGCCATATAGCATGACCTTGCCACTATGTGGTTTAGTCATATCAGCGGTAATGGCCGTTTTGGGCTGTACTACCTTTTCGGACTTGACTTCTCTAGGCGCTAGCTCAATAGTGCTGTTGCTATTAGATGATTTCAATTTCTTTTCATAGTAAGCGATAAGATCAGTTTGTGTGGCTTCGTAGGTTTCACGCTTCTTTTTCTCATACAATATTTTGTTTTGCTCTTCTATTCGCTTTCTTGCTTCTAATACTTGCATTTCCTTTACTGTAGCAGAGTCATACATCTGCTTTACAGTCATTTGCTTTTTCTTATTAATTTTATCCAAATCTCGCTTAGCTACAGCAGCAATTGCTTGTTCATTCTTAGCGTCTAGCTTAGCGTCTTTCTGCTTATCTTTCTTTGGTTTTGAACTATCCTTTGTTTCCTTAGTTTTCTCTAGTTGCGCTATTGGCATATTGGATACTATCGAACTATCTGCTTGCTTTGTTGGCTTCGTGGCTATTGATGCCACTATTGGCTCTTCAGGTATTGCTTTGACGCTTTCGATCGGTTTCTCGAGGGCTAAAACAGGTTTTATTTTTGACGAATCTACCTTATAGGATACATCTCTAGGCGTAGTGTACCCTCGTGCTTTTGAAAGATAGACATTTAGCTTAAAATCGAGTGGCAGTGTAAATCCAATAGTAGAAATATAAAAACTAGTATCCTGATAGGTATTCAAAATTCCTGGTGAATATTTATCCACTTTCAACTGATAGTTGGTTTCATAATCCAATTTGAAATTAAAATAACCATCCAAAGAGGTAGTCAAAAACACTTCAGATCGAGTCATGATATTTCTAAGAATTAACACGGCATCTTTAATGGGTAGATCTTGACTTGCATCCATTAAGGTGCCAAAAAGCCGCATACCATTTTTTTGAAGGCAAACGGTATCTATCTTCGAAGCTGATCTACGATGCTCATCAGGATTAAAAACAAGCGTGGTGTCTTTATATCCTGGATAACTTATGGTGATTTTATATTTGCTTTTGGGACTATACGGAACAGATAAACCTCCATCAAAATAAGTTTTGCCCTCTTCCAGCAGTACTCCATCTTTGAGTACCGTGTAATTTGCTTGAAATACAGCTACCCGTTCTGCATCACACTTAAAGACTCTAGCGTTATACGTTTGAGAAATGGCATGAAAAGAAAACGCCAAATACAATTGGACAAAAAGAAGATATTTATGCATATTTAAAACTAGCCGCTGTCCAAATATAATATAATATAATTATGCTAAAAGTTTAGATGCTAAAAAATGCGCAGTATGCGATTTTTTGACAGTCAATATCCCCTTCGGAGGGCCTTGATATAATAGTTCGCCACCTTTATCGCCACCATCTACACCTAAATCTACGAGCCAGTCTGCGCACTTTATCACATCCATATTATGCTCGATTACTACCACTGTATGACCTGCTTCTATAAGCATTTCAAAAGAGTTGAGTAGATTCGATATATCGTGAAAATGCAGTCCAGTGGTGGGTTCGTCAAAAATAAAAAATACGGGTTGTGCTGACTTGCCCTTAGTGAGATACGAAGCTAGTTTAACACGCTGGGCTTCACCTCCGCTCAAAGTAGAGGAGCTCTGTCCTAAATGCACATAGCCCAAGCCAACCTGTTGGAGAGGTATCAACTTTTCGACTATATCTCTATGCCCTTCAAAAAAAGGAATCGCTTCATCGACCGTCATCTCCAACACATCATTGATACTCTTTTCTTTGTACAGAACCTCTAGTACATCTTCTTTAAATTTTTTACCTCCACAAGCATCACACACCAAATGCACATCGGCCAAAAACTGCATTTCTACTACCATTTCGCCATCGCCCTTACATTGGTCACATCTGCCTCCATCTACATTAAACGAAAACGTAGCAGGTTTAAACCCCTTGATTTTGGATAACTGCTGTCGGGAATACAACTCGCGGATACCGTCATAGGCCTTTACATAGGTTACAGGATTGGAGCGAGAGCTTTTGCCGAGTGGATTTTGGTCTATCATTTCCACATGTTTTATCCTCTTCAAATCGCCTGTTATTTCTTTATGACTTCCGGGCTGCTCTGTCATACCTTCGGTACGCTGCATCAGCGCAGGGTAAAGTATTTTTTTAATCAGCGTAGTCTTGCCCGAACCGCTCACTCCACTGACTACAGTGAGTGCTTGAAGTGGGATTTTTACATCTATGTTTTTCAAATTGTGTTGTGATGCCCCTTTTATCTCTACAAAACTATTAAACGCTGTTCTGGTGGACTTGCTCGATATTTCCAACTCCCCTTTAAGATATCGTCCAGTAAGACTTCTCTCTTCGTTTATAATACCAGCCGATAAACCATTATAAATCACCTCTCCACCATGCACACCTGCCCTAGGACCTATATCGACCAAATGGTCTGCGGCTTTCATTATATCTTCATCATGTTCTACTACCACTACCGTATTGCCAAGATTTCGAAGATTTTTCAGTACCCCTATCAATCGTTCGGTATCTTTCTGATGCAGTCCTATACTAGGCTCATCAAGTATATACATCGAAGAAGTCAGATTGCTACCCAGCATGCGAGTCAGATTAATACGTTGTGTTTCTCCACCACTAAGGGTGTTTGACATACGATTGAGATGTAGATAGCCCAAACCCACATCCATCATGGTTTTGAGTCGTGTTTTGATCTCCACCAAAATACGATCAGCAATCACTGCATCGTGTTTTGAAAGCGATACCGATTCAAAAAAAACATTCAAATCTTCAATCGACATCAGTAGCAATTCGCTAATAGATTTGCCTGCTACGATTACATAAGCTGCTTCTTTATTTATTCTAGAACCCTTGCAATCTGGACAATTTGTACGGCCTCTGTAGCGAGAAAGCATCACTCTGTATTGGATTTTATAGCTTTTCTCTTCGAGGTATTTAAAAAAATGATTTAATCCTTCAAAATGCGCATTACCTGTCCATAAAAGCAATCGCTCTTTTTCAGTCAAATCTTTATAGGCTCTATGTATCGGAAAATCGAAATAAATCCCTTTTTTAATCAACGGCTCCGCCCACTCATGCATCTTTTCGCTACGCCATGGGGATATTGCACCCTCATATACAGAGAGGTCTTTGTCTGGAAAAATCAAATTTTCATCAATTCCCATCACCGTACCAAAACCCTCACAAGTTTTACATGCACCATACGGATTATTAAAGTTAAAAAAATTGGGATTTGGCTCTTCAAACACTATCCCATCGGCTTCAAATTTATTGTTGAAATAAGCTATAGCCTCTCCCATTTCCACTTTGCAAGCCTGTTGACCTTCATTAAAAGCCGTTTGTATAGAGTCAAAAACTCGTGATAATAATTCTTCATCATCCTTGCGCACCACAAATCTATCTACCAATACAGTGAGCATTTCTGCTTTTGACTTGACCGTTTTTGTGTCGCCCAATAGCGTTTCTATATCTACGATTTCGTCCAGCCACTTGAGCCTTGTAAACCCTTTCTGCAGCAATAACTCTAGCGTTTTTAAAATTTCTTTTTGCGCTTTTATTTCAAAATAAACATACACTCTCGTACCTTCTTCTTGCTTAAAAATCGCATCTACTACATCGACAACCTCATGCTTAGTAACGAGCTGACCAGATATGGGCGAATAAGTTTTGCCTATACGAGCATACAACAATCGTAAGAAATCATATATCTCGGTAAGTGAACCCACCGAAGAGCGAGAAGAGCGGGTACTTACTTTTTGTTCGATAGCAATGGCTGGACATAGCCCATTGATATAGTCCACATCGGGTTTATCCATTCTGCTCAAAAACTGTCTTGCATAAGAAGTCAAACTCTCTACATACCTTCGTTGTCCTTCGGCATAGAGGGTATCTATGGTCAATGAACTTTTGCCCGAACCAGATACCCCAGTCACTACAATAAACTTGTTTTTAGGCAGTCGAATGTCTATATTTTTGAGATTGTGTACTCTCGCGCCTTTTATAAAAATCGAAGGAGCTATTTTTTCTTGCCCTATTTTTTTGGTTTCTTTAACCAAAGTATTACTTTTACTCATATTCTAATTCAATATCCTATTTGATTATACATCTACCTAACCAAAGATTTACTGGCATCTAAACTAGCTATTTCTTTGTTTTCATTTTCTATAACTTTTTGGTACGATTATTGTATTATATAAATTAAATTAAAAAACGCCTATAGCATATAGCCTCTACCTCTCTATTCATTCACTTTAAAAAAAGGTAAGCTATGGCACGTCACACCCTATCAGACCAAGAGTTGATTAAACTTTTCATCTCTGGACAAGACTCCGCTTTTGATCAATTGCTCAAAAGAACAAAGGATAAAGTCTATACAGCTATCTACATCATGGTTAAAGATCAGTATCTAGCTGAAGACCTTTTTCAAGAAACTTTTATCAAAGTGATTGATACGCTACGTCAAGGCAAATATAACGATGAAGGCAAGTTTCAGCCTTGGGTATTGCGTATAGCGTACAATATTTGTATAGATCATTTTAGAAAGCTAAAACGCAACCCTAGTGTGGTCACTAGCGAGGGCGATGATGTGTTTAACTACATGAAGTTTGATGAAACACCTATCGACAAGCACATCGACTTAGTACAAAGTGAATCGAAACTAAAAAACCTTATTGATATGCTGCCTGAAGATCAAAAGGAGGTAGTGATGTTGCGCCATTATTTTGATTTTAGTTTTAAAGAAATAGCCGAATACTCAAAAGTAAGTATCAATACTTCGTTGGGTAGAATGCGCTATGCGCTTATCAACCTCCGCAAATTAATCGAAACGCACCAGTTAGAAATAGTAAGAATGGGTGACTAATGTCATTTATTTACAATAGCAATCTACCGTAGCTACCCTACCTAGCTGCGGTATGAGCTGTTGTATTCTATTAAGGGGGCGACTTCCCTTGTACGATACCAGCTTTCCATCTCCTGGATAAACTACAGCATACATAGGTAGGAGGTCATCCCCTTTTTCTAGCATATAATTTGCAAAAAACACCTCCCCATCAGCATACCATTCAAAAAGTTGATCGCCACAAGTGGACGCGGATACTACTTTTTTTTGTGCAAGGCTAAAAACCCGTGTAATGCCTTCGTCATAACTGATTACGACCGGAAATCCTTTCAAAAAACAGAAATAAGCCCCTTTCATTTCATACTTCCCCCCAAGTGAATCAATGAGCAGCATGGCATTTTCATCTTCACCCATACGCTGTATTAGATACCAACCCTGGATAGGTTGCTCATCAAAAGTAAAATAACCAGCGCAGCCATTGGATGGCGCAAAAGTAGGCGTGTAAATCTCCTGAATCAAACTATCTCGCTTATACACAGACAAAAAAGATCTACAATTGGCTTCTGTATAAAAATATTGCTTGGGCTTAATACGTTTGTGTATAATTTTAAGCTGCAAATGGACAATCGTATCTGTCTTTATCAGATACAGACTTGTATCAAAATTAGCCACTTCAGCTTCTTGCGAAAAAATTGGCACAAGAATTGTCATTAAGATAAACAGAGAAAATACTTTTTTCAATGAGATAGATTTTAGGGCAAAACTACTCATATCTTTAAAGTATCACAACTCTATGCTTGCCAAATCAAATTTTGACAAGTATTTTTTTAACTTTGACCCTCAAATTATTAGATATGACACGTTTTATCGCTATTGCCTTTTTAGGTTTATTTTCATTTACTACACAAGCACAAGATAGTCTCAACTCTCCTGCATTTAAAGTAAAAATACCAACAGAGGCTGAGCTAAACAACAGTCTATTTGCAAACTGGAAATATGTACATACGATTCGATCTACTAAAGACGGTTACATAACCAAGGTAAATAGCTATCAAAAAGCGGCTCCTAATGTAACGTTAAACTCAGGTACAGAACCAAACAATTTGAGCCCTAACACCAATCAGTTGCCTCCTAATATGCCTAATCCTGATGCTGACCCATTGGATAAAAATGAAGGCTCAGACGACTTTGAAGTAACCGTAGAGAGATCATTGCGAAAAATCGACCCAACGGCTACACTTATGTTTATGCTCACCGCCACAAACAAAGGAAACATGATTCTATTCGAAGTAATAAATAAGAATACGCGCAGCTTTGTTTTCAATGATATAGAATTTGAAGTAAAGTGGGAAAAAGGAGTACCTAATTTAGCCCTCAGAAACCCATATAGCACCTATGATTTAAGGATAAACTATGTAGATGCTAAAGAGTTAGTGCTATTTGACAAAGCACGCAAAGAGCTCATCTACTTTGTTAGGGCTTCAAACTAAGCTAGCATGGAAAATACTTGGCTTTTCAAAAAGCTGACACTTTTGCTTTTCACATTTTATTTTTCTATCCCACTATCCAGTTTTGGTCAAGTCGATCGTAATGGACATAAATGGGATATCGAAACGCTAGATACCAGTATAAACATTTTAAATACCTATAGTACGAACGAAATGCTCGAACTTGTAGCCTCTCGCTACAAATCGCAAGTGGACTTGTATATCTTAGCTAAACAACCACACCTTTTCTCAAAAATAGTGATACTGCGTAGGAAAGTACAAGACAACCGCTATGCTCAAGTTAAGATGCTTGAGCCTAAAGATTTTAAGCCAGAACAAAGAAATCAAATCATCCGCACAGAAGATAAATACCCTGAACCAGGTCAAACTGATGTTTATTATAAAATTGTCGCTTTTACCAAAAGTGGTGCTGAGTTTATTTTTCCAGCGGTGTATTTAAAGGGCTTCCGCTCTGATGAATCAGATACTACTACTGTCGTAGAGCGATTTGTACCAGTACATGACCTCAATTAATAATTGAGTAATTCCTCTATAGCTTGTTTAAGCTTGTTTTTTTGCAAGAAATTTTGTTCTAATGCAACAGAAAATGGCACCGGAGTATCGAGTGAGGCGAGCCTACGAATAGGTGCATCGAGTGCAGCAAAACAATGCTCGCTAATGTAGGCCGCTATTTCTGCTCCTATACCACCTACTAGCGTATCTTCATGTACTATCAATACTCTCCCCGTCTTCTTTACGGTTTTTTCAATCGCTTCATAATCGAGTGGTGATAAGCTTCTCAAGTCTAATATATCGGCCGAAACATCTGAGATTTCTGCTAAAAACTGTTTACTCCAATGCACTGCAGCACCATAAGCAATTATTGAAATATCTGTTCCTTCCTGTATTAATTTCGCCTTGCCGATAGGCAACGTATAGTACCCCTCAGGCACTTCACCTTCTACACTTCTATAAAGCAATTTATGCTCAAAAAACAACACTGGATTGGGGTCATCTATAGCCGCCAAAAACAATCCTTTTGCATCTGCAGGCGAAGATGGATACACGATTTTTAGACCAGGAGTATGAAAAAACCAAGCCTCATTTGATTGTGAATGAAAGGGCCCTGCTCCTACGCCTGCACCAGTAGGCATACGCACCACCACATCTGCATTTTGTCCCCAGCGGTAATGTGATTTAGCGAGATTGTTGACCACTGGATTAAACCCTGTACTTACAAAATCAGCAAATTGCATTTCGACCATGGCCTTCATTCCTTTTACACTCATACCCAAAGCAGCACTCAGCACGCCACTCTCGCAGATAGGCGTATTGCGTACTCTTTCTTTCCCATATTTTGCGACAAATCCATCGGTAATTTTAAACACGCCTCCATACTCCGCTATATCTTGTCCCATGAGCACAAGATTTTGATGTCGTTGCATAGCTTCATTTAAGCCTTCTGAGATTGCATCTACAAATCGTAATGTTTTCGTAGCAGCATTTGGCACTTCAATAGTGGGAGTGTAGGGTTTGAAAATATCAGCTAATTCCTCGGCTGTATTGGGTACAATATCAGGCATTGTATCCGCTGTTTCAAAAGCAGCTCTCACCTCTTTATCCATTTCTTCTTTGAGCATAAGTGGAAAATCGGGCGATATAATTCCCGAATCTATTAACCAGTTTTCGTAGTTTACCACTGGGTCTTTTTTCTCCCACATCTCTAGCAGTTCTTTAGGCACATATTTTACACCCGATGCCTCTTCATGCCCTCGCATTCTAAAGGTCATACACTCCAACAATACGGGGTGTGGATTTTTACGCATCTCTTTGGCCAACTCTTTGATGGTATGATATACTTCCAAAATATTATTGCCGTCTATCGTCAACCCTTTCATACCATAACCGATAGCCCTATCAGCTAGCTGTGCGCAACGAAATTGCTCATTGATAGGCGTAGAAAGACCATAGCCATTGTTTTCTATTAAAATAATAATAGGCAATTGCCAAACCGCAGCAAGGTTACAGGCTTCATGAAAATCGCCTTCGCTTGTACCCCCATCGCCAGTAAACGCTACGGTGATTTTGTTTTCTTCTTTTAATTTTGACGCTAAAGCGATACCATCGCCCACACAGAGCTGTGGCCCTAAATGCGATATCATACCTACAATATGATGCTCATTGGTGCCAAAATGAAAAGAACGCTCACGCCCCTTAGAGAATCCCTCTTTTTTGCCTTGAAACTGTGCGAAAAGTTGCACTAAATCGCACTCACGAGTCGTGAATACCCCTAGGTTGCGATGAAGTGGACAAACATATTCATCGCTATATATTGCAGCCGTAACACCCACCGATATGGCTTCTTGGCCAATGCCTGAAAACCATTTGCTCACCCTACCCTGCCGTAAATATTTGAGCATGCGCTCTTCTATCACTCTAGGTTTCAAAATGAGTTTATATAAATCTATCAACTCCTCGTTAGCGAGGTTTTTTCTATCAAAATGTAGCTGCATAGCTTATTGCACTTATATTTTATTGACTCTGCGCTCGTGACGGCCACCTTCAAAATTGGTAGCTAAAAATAAATCGATGATGTCTTTTGTCTGCTCTAATGATACATATCGTGCGGGAATACAGAGCGCATTAGCATCGTTGTGTTGACGAGCCAACTCCGCCAATTCAGGCAACCAACAAATGGCCGCTCTCACTTTGGTGTGTTTATTGGCTGTCATAGCTACCCCATTGGCACTACCACAAAAGAAAATGGCAAAATCATATTGCCCCTCGCCCAGCTTTTGTGCAGCGGGATGAATAAAATCAGGATAATCGCAAGATTCGTTTGAATAGCACCCCATATCATCTACTTGTATTCCCTTTTCCAGTAGATAACTGAGAATTTCCATTTTATAATCAAAGCCGGCATGATCTGCTGCGAGTACTATATTCATAGTAGTAGTGTTTAAAAACGAAATTAAGGATTTATTCGATTAGCCAACAAGATGCTGAGCTCATAGAGAAAATAAATAGGAATGGCAACGACCATCATCGTAAACATATCGGGCGATGGAGTGATGATAGCGGCAACAATCATAATCACTACGATAGCATGTCTGCGATAAGCTCTCATAAAAGAAGCGGTAAGCAATCCCATTTTTGCAAGAAAATAGACAATCATAGGCAATTCAAATACGGCTCCACAACCTAGCATCATCATACTCACAAAACCCGTGTAGTTGTCGAATGTAAACCGGTTTTCGATTTGTGCGCTCACTACATAGTTGGTAGCAAAGCTGAGCGAAAATGGAATGATCAAAAAGTACGCAAATAGTACGCCTACAAAAAAGAAGATTGAAGAAAAAAGTATAATAGCACTAGCTTTTTTGCTCTCTTCGGGCGATAAAGCTGGCTTTACGAATCGCCATATTTCATAAATAATATAAGGGAAACTAGCCACAAAACCGAGCAAAATGCACACTTGCAACTGCGCAATAAACTGTCCAAATAGCTCTGTATTGAGAAACTGAATATTGATATCCTTAAAACAAAGGCCTTCTTGCGGACACAACAATGAACTGAAATCGCAGAGTATAGGTCGAATTTTGTTTGTAAACGAGCAAAGCAATCGGTAGGTAATAAAATCGCTTTTAACTGGGCCAAAAAGAATTTTATCAAAAACAAAACTACTCTTCGCCAAAGCCACCGCAGAAAGCGATACCATGACAATAGCTATTCTAAAAAGATGTTTGCGCAACTCATCGATATGGTCAAAAAAGCCCATTTCCTTTTCATCGATGACTTGATCTCTTTTTGGAATCATGGGGCGAAGATAGGATTCCCTACTTAATTTTTAGGACTGATTGTGCTCTTTAGTGCTGTCTATTGGTTTGAGTTGTCGAGTATTTTAAATATCTCCTTCAAATCTGGCGAAAGCACTATCTCAATACGTCTGTTTTTGGCTCGGCCTTCAGCCGTTTCGTTACTTTCTACAGGAAATATCGCTGCATGACCAGTTGGCGTGATACGCTTTGCATCTACAGCACCATCGTTAAGTAAAATTTGGGTGACTGATGTAGCCCGCATTACACTCAAATCCCAGTTGTTTTTTATTTCGCCCTTGGGATTGATATATTCTTTACTATCCGTGTGGCCTTCTACCAAAATGTCAATTTCGGGTTGCTTATTCAATACTTCCGCCAACTTTACAATGGCTTGTTTCCCCTTTTCATCTACAGCGGTGCTGCCTGTTTTAAACAACAATTTGTCTGAAAGAGATACATATACTTTGCCATTTTTTTCAGTCACCGTCAATTCGCTGCTATTAAATCCCATAAGTGCATCGGCTATTTTTTTGCGAAGTGCCGATACCGCTTCATCTTTTCGGGCGATGAGCGATTCAAGATCTTTGATACGCTTTTCGCGCTCTTCGAGGGCTTTTTCTTTTTCCATCAGCGCGATACGCAATTTTTCCTTTTCGCTGCTCGATGATTTTCCTATATCATCCATCCGTTTGCGCAAATCATCATATTGTTTTTGCGCTAATTCATAATCTTTGTTTAGTTTATCTTGCTTGGCTTTGAGCGCATCTTGATCACCATTGAGCGTGTTGTATTTTTTCGATAGTAAATCATGATTTTTTTTCAAATCTTCTAACTCATTCTCCGTAAGGGCCAATTTTTGGTTACAGTCATTCAAATCCGCACCTAGTTTTGAGGCCATAGCCTCTTGAAGGTCAAATTTTTTCTTTGAAACCAAACAAGAAGACAAGGTAAGTAAAGTGAAGAAAGCTATTGCTATTCGCATATATAAGGGATTTGGGGCTAATATAATTATTGCTTAAGGAAGCCAATACTCGTTGTAAACAGAAAAAATGTGGAGTGTAGCTTTTAAAAGATTTTGAATTGACAATCTGTTTCGCTAGATTTACTTTTGATAAATTTTAACGATATATGAGCAAAAAATCAAACTTTAATATAGCTATTGCAACTTTATTATCGAGTGTTACGTATCTGTGCCACGGCCAAACCTTTTTTAACAATGGCGCACCTATAGGGGTGAGCTCTGGAGCAGTGATGATAGTAAAGACAGGCGGTGGATTAAATGATGGCTCTCTTGAAAATACTTCTAATGGTCAGTTTAAAAATAAAGGGCAAGTAACAATTGAAGGCAGTTTTGTAAATACAAGCGGTGTTGCAGATGGTTTTTCGGCTACTACGGGTGAGTATATTGTATTGAAAGATTGGGTAAACAATGCCACATTCAATTCAGATCAAAGTACCGTATTTTTGAGGGGTAATGCACAACAAATCACTGGCTCTAACGCTACAACCTTTTATAATCTCAACTGCGAAACAGCCTCGTCTGTAAAAACACAAACTATTGATGCCAATGTACAAGGCATACTCACGTTAAACAACAATGAATTAGCTACTGATATTCATAAAATGACGATTTTGAATACCGATGCCAACGCTATTGTCGTAAATGGGATAAATGATGCATTTGTGAGTAGTGTAGGTATGGGAAAATTGGTGCGAAATACGAATTCTACAAATGAGTACCTATTCCCATTAGGATGGAACAATGCCGGTATCCCTATCAAAAGAGAAGTGGCGATAAGCCCTACAGATGCTAGCAATCACAGCTATGAAGCACGTTTCGCGTTCAATACAAACAGTGCTACCACCACTACAGACGATGGCTACAATGTGTCAAACAAGGCAGCTTCGGTACAATCAGTAAATGATAAATTTTACCACCTACTCGCATCAGCAGACAATACTCCAGCGAATCTGTCTATTCTTTTTGATCCTTCACAAGATGGAAGTTGGACATCGATAGGCCGTTGGGAATCTGCGCCACAGTGGGAAGATCTTTTGCAAGCAAATGTAGCTGCACTTACGCCTCGTTCGAGAGTAGTCCGGCCAGCATGGGTAGCGACTGCTCGCCAAGCGCATGCACTCGTGACTCCGCTCGATGTGACCAAAGAATTTGATTTCCCTAATGCTTTTGTACCTGGAGCTACCGACCCGAACGTAAAAGACGAAGACAAATACTTTACGATAATAAACGTGGGTAAAAAGGTAATTCTTGACGAGCTAATGGTGTTTAACCGTTGGGGTGAAATGGTCTTTAATAGCAAGCGAGATGGTACTGATCGTTGGAATGGTGAGTTTCAAGGAAAATTGCAACTCCAAGGCAACTATACCTTTTTAGCAAAAGTACGCAGATCAGCCACTAACGAATCTCTCCCTCCTGTAAAAGGCAACCTAGCATTAATTTGGTAAACAGAACATATAATATTTTATGAAACAAACGCTACTCACCATCACTATTATATTTTCTGTATTAGTAAGTGCTCAAGATACGCACTACTCACAGTTTTTTAATTCACCCCTTACGCTTAATCCAGCGCTAACTGGCTTGACCAAAGGGGCATACCGTTTTGGTGCAATTTACAGAAACCAGTGGTTTTCGGGAGTGAACAATGGCTTTTTTAATTCTCCTTACCAAACCCCATCTGTCTTTATAGACGCCCCTATCCGAGTCAAAAACGATGCAATAGGTGTAGGCGGAATTTTTTTATATGATAGAGCTGGCGCAGGGTCGTTTTCGACCTTCCAAGGTCAAGTATCTTTGTCTTATATCAAAAGCCTAGGACGCAACGGCAATCACCAGATTTCGGCAGGATTTCAAGTAGGCTATACACAGACAAGACTAAACCAACAAGACCTCAGACTCACCAGTCAATTTGATAATAATAATCAGTTTACGGCTAGCCCTGTAAGCTTTGCCCTATCACCAAATATTGGCTATGTAAACCTAAATGTAGGTTTGCTATATTATGGTAAAATGACAGACGCAATCAGCATGTATATAGGTGGTGCTTTTTTTAATGCTACAGGGATGAAATATAATCTTGCTTCAAATAATGAGAAACGAGAACTTTATTTTAGAGGAAATGGCCAAGCTGGCTTTGATTTTAGATTTGGTAAGTTTCACCTTTTACCATCTGCATTATTTATGCAACAAGCTAAGGCTGATCAGCTCAACACTGGCTTAGGATTTGGATATGACTTTACAGAGGATGCTAATATGACACTCGGTGTTTACAATAGAGCTAATAACATTTCAAACAAATACCGTCAGCTAGATGCCCTCATCCCATACGCTGGATTTGAAGTGAAAGGGTTTAAACTCGGCTTAAGCTATGATTTTACCTTGTCACGATTCAAAGAGGCTGGCAATACAAACGGTGCACTTGAGCTTTCACTTATGTATATCATCATGCCTAAGCGTTCAGATATCAATAGAGTGATGTTCTGCCCTAGATTCTAAGTTAGAACTGAGCCAACAGAAAAACATACCATTTATTGTAGTGGAATAGTGTAATATTGATCAAAAGAACACAAATAGAATTCTACATCTAGTGTTTTAAATTAGCGTGTATTTATTTCCACTGGAAAGTTTCAAAAAAGTGGTCTAAATCTTTTCGCACAAACTGAATCACTGGTGCCATGGAGTCCGTATTAGGTTCATTGTTGAAATACAATGCCCCTCGAATATAGTGCCGAGAAGTGTCGGTAAGATAGAATTGAATGTTAGACGCTGCATCCCCGCCTACGTCATATATGAGCCCACTTACACCATATTGATTGGTGATGGATACTTCATCAATAAAATTGGCTTTTTTGCTGTGTTTAAAAGACATTTTATGTGCATCTTCCAATAGTTTTGAAAGTGTATTTTGCGCATTGATCTCCTTGTAGGTAAGATTGATAGTGCCATTAAAATCAGGAAACTCGATATTTATCCAACAAGGCTCTTTCAACTTGGTTCCCATAAAAACAGTGTCGCTACCTACACGTGTATAGATGGGTTTTTCAAACTGATAAGGACAGTCTGCAGGGGCATATAATTCATACTTTTTTTCAGGATAGATTACTCTTGGGTAAGCTTTGCTTTTGGGGGAATATTCACCATGACAGCCAACCAATAAAAGGGTGATTATAATCAAAAAATAACTTGCATACTTCATCTGTTATTATGTTGTTTCACCTGTTATTGGAGTTAATTTGACTTTCTCTATCCTATTATTTTTAAACGTAAGTACTTTATAGGTAAATGCCTCAAATGTGACTTCATCACCATTTCTAGGGATCCTACCAAAACGCTCCAACACAAGCCCAGCAAGGGTTTCAGCATCTCCTTTGACCTCATCAAAATAATCTGGGCTATAGCCTAACGCTCGCGCTAACTCTCCGAGTGGCATCACCCCATCTACAATCATACTGCCATCTATATTTTTACGAATTGCGTTTTCGAAACTCTCATCATACTCATCTTTGATATCGCCAATGACCTCTTCTACTACGTCCTCTAGGGTTACAATACCTGATGTGCCACCATACTCATCTACCACCACTGCCAGATGCTTTCGAGTAGCTTGAAATTCGCGCAAAAGGTCGTCTATCTTTTTATTTTCAGGAGTATGCAGCGTTTCTCGCACTAGTCTTTGCCAACCAAAATCTGCATTTTGGTGGAGATGTTCTAACAAATCTTTGATATACAATACCCCTAATATATTGTCAATGCTTTCTTCAAAAACGGGCAATCGAGAGTAGTTGTTTTCCTTTACAAAATTCATCAAGGTCAAAAAATCCCATGATGCATCAGCAGCCATCACTTCTCTACGAGGGCGCATGATTTGGCGTACCGTAATATTACCAAAATGCACAATGCCTTTAAGCATTCTTACATCATTTTGCGACTCTTTGTTATCGACCGTTATGTCTATCGCCCTGTTTATTTCTTCAATATCTATCTCTGCGTTGTGACGTTTTATACGCTTTTCTATAAGAGAAGTAGAATTAACCAATAAGTAGTTTACAGGGGTCAAAAAACTATTGAGGACAGAAAAAATAGGCGTGACCCAGCGAGCGTAAGAGAGTTTATTATGAGTGGCATAAACCTTAGGTAAAGCCTCGCCAAAAAGCACTAAGAAAAATGTCACAATCACAATATTGACTAAAAAGTCAAAAACAGCACTAGGTAATACGACTGGCCCTAAAGGAATATCTTCAAAGGTGATGGTGTTTGTGATTATAAAGTAGGAAATTACAATCACCCCTATGTTAAACAAATTGTTTGTTACAAGAATGGTTGAAAGCAAATATTTGGGCTTTAACAAAAGCTTGGCAAGTTTATGGTCTGTGACGTTTTCACTTTCTTCTAAGTCTTCACGCTCAGCCTCTGTGATAGAGAAAAATGCCACCTCGGAAGCAGACATAACTGCAGAACCAAAAATGAGCATTATAATAGCCAGCAGCGACCACCATACGGCAGCTGTGGGTGTATGAAATACATCTAAAAGTAATGTAAAATGTGGCGTCAAGCCTATCGTGTCGGGATCCAATTGAGTCGTTTTCGTTAAATCAAAGTTACATTAAAATGGCAAATCATCATCAAAATCATTTTCTGACACTACATTAGGTCGCTGAGATGCTGTGTCTGATGCTGTTTCAGCACCTTGAGCAGCACCACCATCGCCTTGCTGATTTTCCTTTTTATCCAGCAATTTAAAACTTTCTGCCACAACCTCTGTCACATAGCGCTTATGCCCGTCTTTGTCTTCATAGGAACGAGTTTTAAGCTTTCCTTCCACAAAAATCATACTTCCTTTTTTGAGGTTTTTTTCGGCCCGTTCGGCCATCCATTTAAAAGGAAATTTAATATTGTGCCAATCGGTCTGTTCTACAAATTTGCCCTCCTTGTCTTTGTACACATCGGTGGTGGCAAGCGGAAACTCCGCTATAGCATTATCGTTTGTAAAATGACGAATCTGTGGGTCCTTGCCCAGTCTGCCAAGTAGATATACATGATTTACCATAGTTTTAGTATTTAGTTGACAAAAAACTTATACCTAAAAATACGACTTTTCAGTAAAGAAAGAAAAAATTGTTTTGGGTATTGCCAATTTTTTAAGCTGTGATTTTGTGACCCAAAGTTGATGCTGATTTGGAATATATTCGCCCTCCTCAATCCGAACAAAATGAGTAATTATTTTTTGATGAGATAGCAACTGAACATAAGGCCCATCAATATCTTCGATTGCCTTTGGGCTAACGGATAAGGATGCAGACAATGCTTTTTTCTTGTTCACTGGCATTTTACCATACTCCACTAATGGCAAATCCCATAAGCCTTGCCAAATATCTTTTCCAGATCTTTGATTTACGAGCAGCTTGTTGCCATTTTTTACTATCAAATAATAAAAATGACGAGACCGAACACGAGCTTTTCTTTGTTTAAACGGAAGCGCTGATATCAAATCATTTTTGTGGGCAATGCAATTTTTTACAAATGGACATTCATCGCATAGTGGCTGACGTGGCTTACAAACCGTAGCCCCAAAATCCATAATGGCTTGATTATACTCTGCTGGCGGATGCTTTGCAAGCAACTCCTGTGCTAAAGCTCTAAACAATCTACGCCCATATACCGTATCAAACGCATCTGCAATACCAAAATAACGAGATAAAACCCGTATCACATTGCCATCTAAAACGGCATTGGGTTCATCAAAGGCAAAAGACGAAATAGCCGAAGCGGTATAATCGCCTATTCCTTTAATTTTTATCAGTTCCTCATACTTTTCAGGAAAAATACCGCCAAATTCCGTTAAAACCTGCTTGGCAGCGACATGCAAATTGCGAGCACGAGCATAATACCCCAAGCCTTGCCACAATTTCAATACTTGTTCCAATGGGGCATTCGCCAAATCAAAAACAGTAGGAAAAGTAGCTTTAAACGCAAGGTAATAAGGTAGCCCTTGAGCAGCTCTAGTTTGCTGTAACACAATCTCTGACAGCCAAATATGATAGGCATTTTTTTCATATTTCCATGGCAGTTCACGATTATTGGAATGCCGATGCCATTCCAATAGAGTTTTTCCAAAACTAAATTTATGCTTTAAATCAATCATTTAGAAAGGCGAAAATATATTAATTCGTAATTGTTTTTGTCATTTATTATTTATCTTTGAATAAACAAAACATAACAAAATTCAAAATGAGAAAAGCAGATGTAGTATCACGCGTGGCTGATTTGACTGGCGTGCCTAAAGTTGACGTTTTAGTAACTTTAGAAGCATTTTTTAAAGAAGTAAAATCTTCACTAAAAAAAGGCGAGAACGTATATGTTCGTGGATTCGGATCTTTTATTGTAAAGAAGAGAGCAAAGAAAATAGGACGTAATATCAAAAAAGGAACATCCGTAGAAATACCTGAGCATTTTATCCCAGCTTTTAAACCAGCCAAAACTTTTGTGGATTCGGTAAAAAAAGCAAATCCAGCAGGTAAATAGCCATTTTTAACCCAATTTTAGTTTCATTTGCGAATAAATAATCGTAAGTGAAAAGAAACCATTACCTACTCATCAGCTTTATTGTACTGTCAGCTACTGCTGCTTATCTATTTTTGCCTACCTATCAGCAGGGTGCTAAAGCAGCTAAGCCAGAGGCGGCTGCTACTGAGCCCCATATAGATTTTGATTTTTCGGGCTATCTCAAAAAAGTGAATACCTCATTTACTACAGATACACAATCGCTCTTAGCTGTATGGCAACAACAATCAAATTTTGATGCACTCACCACATTTTATCATCAAAAAGGAGAATCGGTAGCAGAAGCGTACTATACACTAGAAAGTGCTAAAGAGGCGACTGCATATACCCGAGCTGGCTCACTCTTTCAAGCTACCGCAGCGATCAGCAATTCCCCTGAAATGAGCGCCTATCTGATAGACAAAGCAGTGTATGCCTACCAAAAAGCATTCGAACTAGACACAACTAATGTAGATATTAAAATGCAACTAGCTTCTGCCTACATAGAGCAAGGCAGTGGCCCAATGCAAGGAATAACCATGCTTTTGGACATTGTAGCCAAAGATCCAGCCAACGCAGATGCACAATTATTGCTGGGAAAATTTGCCATGATGAGCAATCAATTTGAAAAAGCTGTGGAAAGATTAGAAAAAGTATTATCTTTACGCCCCCAATCAAATGATGCTTTGTTTTTATTGGCTGTAGCTTATCAAAACATGGGCAACAAAAATAAAGCGATAGAACTTCTTGAAAAGTGTAAAAACAATGAGAAAAGTACTGAGCTAAAACAGGAGATTGAGAAGTATATAAGACAAGTAAAAGAAACATAAATTATTAACCAATAAAGCGTAGGACATGCCTTGCGGAAAGAAAAGAAAAAGACATAAGATAGCCACTCACAAACGCAAAAAGCGTCTTAGAAAAAATAGACATAAGAAAAAGTAATCAATACTTATAAAGTATTGAGTGCAGTCTCTTTTCTAAATCGGTTGCATCAGTAAGTTTATCAAAATATACCGCATCTTAGTACTACATGATTCATATTGTATTGTGCAGGATGCTGTGTATTTATAATCTAATCTGATGATAGCTAGATGTCCAAAAGGTGCTTACCTTTTAAAACTACACATTTGTGATCAAGGAACTAGTAATCCACTCTGCGCCTCATGGGGTAGATGTGGCACTGCTCGAAGATAAGAAGCTCTCTGAGCTACATCAAGAGCGACATACCAACCAGTTTATGGTAGGTGATATATATTTGGCACGAATCAAGAAAATAATGCCTGGCCTTAATGCTGCGTTTGTAGATGTAGGATATGAAAAAGATGCATTTTTACACTACACAGATTTGAGTCCAAACTATCGTACACTCCATAAATTTACGGGTCAAGCTGTAGCTGGGCACAACGATGGCACCCTAGAAAAGTTGGAGATATTATCCGAAATTGAAAAAGGTGGCAACGTAAAAGATGCACTCGAAAGCAAATCTCACATTTTAGTACAGATTCTCAAAGAACCTATCTCAACCAAAGGTCCGCGCCTCACTTGTGAAATAACCTTAGCGGGTCGGTATCTCGTTTTGTCTCCTTTTACAAATGCAGTAGGTGTATCAAAAAAAATCGACTCTGCCGATGAGCGTAAAAGATTAAAGGTTTTGGTTGAAAGCCTTAAACCAAAAAACTTTGGGGTTATAGTTCGCACTGTGGCAGAAAACATGGATACCAAAACGCTTCATGAAGACCTCCAATATCTCGTAAATAGATGGAGCGAAATGTCGAAAAATCTGAAAGGTGCACAACCCGTAAAAAAGGTACTCACCGAAGTAGATAAAACATCTGCTCTACTACGCGATTTACTCAATGCCGACTTTGAGACTATAGTGACCAATAGCCCTGTACTTTCGCAAGAAATCGAAACTTTTGTAGAACGCATAGCCCCTGGAAAAAAGGGAATTGTATCACTTTATAGTGGCAAAACGCCTTTGTTTGACCATTACGGCATAACACGCCAGATCAAATCGACCTTTAGCAAAAAAGTAAATGTAGGCACATCGGGGGTATCTATCATCATCGAAAAAACAGAAGCATGCCATGTGATTGATGTAAACTCTGGACATAGAATATCGAATGAAAATGGACAAGAAGAAAATGCTTTGCAAACCAATCTAGAAGCTGCTGATGAAATAGCTCGCCAGCTTCGACTTCGTGATATGGGCGGCATTATCGTTATCGACTTCATCGATATGAAAGTGGCGGACAATAGAAAAGCACTTTACGAACGAATGAAAGAATTGATGCTTATTGATAAAGCTACCCATACCATCCTCCCATTGTCAAAATTTAATCTTATGGAAATTACACGCCAGCGTGTACGACCTGAGATTCAAATCAACACTTCGGACGAGTGTCCTACTTGTGATGGATCGGGTATAATCAAAAGCATGCTACTACTCACAGATGATATGGAGAGCGATCTTACACACATATTGCAGTCTCATTCACGAATAAAGATGTATGTCCACCCAATCATAGAAGCTTATCTCAAAAAGGGATTGACCTCTATTCGACTCCAATGGTGTTGGAAATTCAAAAAAATAATTCGAATATATCCTAACGAAAACTTGACCTTCAACGATTACAAGTTTTTTGATGAGCATGATGAGGAAATCATTTTAGAATAAGATAATTAGCGCATAGCGGTTAAGTTAAAAATTAGGATATTATTTTTTGTTGATTAATGTATCTCCCAAAAAAAAAGGAAGAGTTTTAACTACGCTTTCTAGTAATTCTTTATCTGTAATGTTGTCGGGATTTCGAATCAATATGTTTTAAATACAAGTTTAACATCAAAAGAAATTGATGTTTCAGATTATCAACCAGGCCAATATACTGTTTTGTTGGTTTGTAATGGAAATGTGGTTGATTATAGAAACATTGTAATTGGGTAATTTTGTATTTTAGTAACAAAAATCAATAAGAATGAGGTTGTTTTTTTTATATTAATTTTTTGTCATACTTTTTATCTAAAATCTCAACGGATAAATTATGCGATATTATCGTTTGAAGATACAATTATAAAGGTAAGAGTAAGAGAAGACCCCCCCCAATTAACATTTCTAAGATAGAGTTTAACTTTCTAAACGATAGCAGTAACAGACTTGACGTAAATATCCATTTTCAGGGTTGTAACTTTGCTGCAATAGCCTTACCTTTTGATACCTTCTTTTTTGTGCCTAATAATTTTCCTTTTGATTTGTTTGTAAAAACCATACGAGATACACTTGCAGGATGTCAACACCCTTTATCGCCAATCACTACGGACACTTTTTTTATGAGCTATTCTCAAATAGCAGCAATAGACGAAACTGAATTAAAAGATATTATTCAGATTTACCCTAACCCCGCCAAAGACTATCTATTGCTTGATTTTGGAGATATAAAAGAAGAGAAGTCTATCCAAATTTTTGATTTACAAGGAAGAGAAGTGAAAGATGAAAAAAAGGTTATAGATACAAAAACTCAAATCAATGTTTCAACATTGCCAAAAGGAGTTTATTTGCTCGACATAAAATCAAGCAAAGGAGTTGTGCGAAGGCGATTTGAGGTCATGAAATGAGGCTTGAAAAGCAAAGCTAGATGACTTTTCAAATCCAATAAGGCAATCGTACTCAATTAATTTAGCTATTTTCGATTAAATTTTTTGTGTGATGACCATTCGTATGCTATTCGTATTGATTTTAGGCCTTGTAATATCTTCATGCAATTTCAAGAAAAAAACAAAAGACACAGAAACTAATAAGTATTGGGTGGAATATGTCACTATTTACAACAACTACTCAAAAGTTTCTTTAGACTCAACCAAAAAAGCATTGGAGACCTATCTAGCAGAATATCCTAGTGACGCTCGCGCATGGGGGTTTATGGCTGTAATCCTAGATCAACTCAACGCAAACAATGTTTTGCCTACCTTTCAAAAAGCAATTCAACTCGACTCAAATCTTGCCTACAACTACAGTGGACTAGGGGCATGGTATGGCAGAAAATCACAATATGACTCTGCTATTTTTTTGATGACAAAGGCAATTGAAAAAGGGGATAGCAGTTTACAAAACTATGCCAATCTGACTTTCCAATATGCAGTTGCAAAGAACGCCACTGCTTGTAAAGACCTTCTACTGCTTTTGCCTATTCAAGATTCAGTACCAGATAACATTACTTTCTCGCTAGCATATGCCTATCATCAAATAGGCGAAAAGCGCATCGCAGATTCGCTAATGTTGCCTATCCGACAGAAAATATTGATAAACGATTCTACCTTAGCAGCCATCCTTGACGGCAAATCATCAGCTTTACCCGTATTTGAAAATTTGAAATGAAAAAAACTAGCCTCCATATTGCTCAAGAAATAATCTGGGTATTGATTGGTCTTCTCATCGCTACTGCGGTAGTATTGCCATTATATCAGAAACTCGAGTTTGTGTTTTTGATTGAAAATTTTCTACTCGTGTTTTACACTTGCATGCTTTTTAGGATGACCATCTTTTTTCATGGTGTAATATGGCTTAAGCCCATGTGGATGCGATTTATTTTTTTCTTACTCAACATTAACTTGTTTGTGTTTATTATTCTCAAAGAGCAGCAGTTTATCGATGTGTTTGAATCGTTTGATATTGATGATTTGGGCAAGACAAAAACAGCACTCACTCAATCTCAAATCGAAGACCTTTACCACTATTTCTATTTCGAAATCAACCTCACTGTGGTAACTTCACTAGTGCTTATCCTGATGTTTATTGGGAGATTAGTTCATAGCTACTGGAGCGTAAGGAAAATGCGACTTTTTGATGATAGAATTAACTAAAAAAGTCTTTTGTCTTGCGACAATTACTATTACTTATTGGCAGGTTAAATCCCCCCCGTTTTACCCATTGTAGAGAAACTATACAATACCCAACATTGACGACAGCTCAATGACTATCCTAGATAAGAAAAAAGCCCCTCATGAAAAAAACATGAAAGGCTTTCAGCAGCTTCAGCAGATGCTACTTCACTACATTCAACCGTTTGGTGAAGCGTAGATCATCAAATCTAAAGTTGACCATATATACCGAACTAGCTAAATCTATTGCATTGATGTGATACGTATTGAAGCCTTTGTTTATCGCTATTGATTCATTTCTGATTAGTTTGCCTGTAGCATCAAACACCGTGATAGTGGCTACTTGCGCTTTCGTTGCAAAAAATTCTATGTACGATTTATCTCCCGTTGGATTTGGTACAAAGTCGCCTATTGCTGTTTTTAAATCGCTCACCAGTATGGCCGAGGCTAATGCACTATACTCAAATGCACCATCATTGTCGAGTTGTTTCAAACGATAGTAGTAGCGAATATCTTGATTTGCTGTTTTATCATCAAATCTATAGCTTATCTGTGTTGTGCTATTGTTGTTGCCTTCTATCCAGCCTATCTTTTCAAAGGTTACTCCATCTACACTCCTTTCTATCTCAAATCCTTTGTTATCTATTTCGACTGCCGTTGCCCAATCGAGTTGGATATACTGATTTTCGATGGCTTTGGCCGTAAAATAAATCAGCTTCACTGGCAATGCGCCTTGACCTCCGCCTCCGCTTCCGCCTCCGCCTCCTGAAAAGCTCCATACAGGCATCTCCGCATAATGATATTCGCCATACATAAACTGATATTTATATTCATGCAATGGCTTGGGGGTCACTGGTGATACTGCAAAGTCCACATTGTTTTGGTACAATACGATCTCTCCATCTTCTCCACTTACTGAAGGGTCATCTACATTGCTTATATTCATATGGCCGGATGATGGATCTGTGGTTTTGCCTGAGCTACTGTGTACTTTGTAATACTGCAATTGCTTGTGCTTGTCTGCTGTATTTGACCCTTGCAATGCCTCCCATCCTTCACTGCTCAATCTATCTTGAACATCGCCAAAGTCTTGGTCGTCATAATAGAAGCGAACATCTACTTGGGTGCTTGGTTGTGTCGTTGGTACTACATCCCAATATCTGCCCATCACTGCCCATGCGTTTACGTTGTTGTTTACATATGGCGCATTCGTGGTCGTGATTTTGTGACCATCGCTGCCATAGCCACTCGTCAGTACTTGCTTCGCTACAAATGTACCATCGCCTACTTTGCCTATATTGTTCCCATTTTTCTTTAGCGATATGACCAATATATCATCTGCTGTATTCAAAGTGTTGTCTGCTCCATCATAGATATAGTGCGTCCATCCATTGCTTGCCAAACACTCAAAGTTGGCTGTTATTGTCGTACTAGAAGATAAGGAGGTATAGCCATAAGTGCTTGGTATATCATTGGGGATATTCGTGGATTTTACCACTACTGTATCTCGTGATACGCATGCCCCATTCGTGATTTTCCACTCAAACGTATTGTTGCCCGGATCGAGTGTTGATACCATAGAGGTAGGACTACTTGTTGATGATACTGTGGCTGCTCCGCCACCTAGTACACTCCATAGGCCTGTGCCTACAATTGCCGTATTGCCTGCTAACTGGCCATTGGTACCACATATGTTTTGATCTACGCCCGCATTTGCAATAGTGCCTAGCGTATCTTTAGTAATCATAACTGCAACTGAATAATCTGTGCAGCCTCCTGATGTAATTTTCCTTCTATACCATGTGGTCGTGGTAACAGTACCTGGAACATAAAAGGATTTATTGCCCGTAGCTCCTGCTATATCAGCAAAACCCGCAACAGCACTAGTAGTGCTAGATTGCCATCTATAGGTGTATGATCCATTACCGCCAGCAAGAGAATCGGCAGGAGTGCTCCCTTTTATAGTATCAGCTATACTGCCAAAACAAACAAATTGCGGTGCAGAGGTCGCATTTTTGATAATATTTGGACTTACATACACCTGCACCGAACCACTGGTATCGGCAGGGCATACGCCATTTTTGACTACTGCTCTAAAAAATGAGTCGGTAAATAAAGGTGGTGTATTATAGGTAGTGCCATTATTAGACCCCATGTTGCCCCAAGGTAGATTTCCATCGGGCGATGACTGCCATGTATAGCTTGTAATCGCTCCATTGTTGCTTCCTCCACTAGTGAGTATAGTTGTACTTGTATTTTCACATATCACCGTGCCTGCACCAGATGTACCCATGGTTCCAGCCACAGAGGTAGCATCTACACGCACGCTACTCATGGTTGCAGTAGCGGAACATAAATAATTGTCTGCAACTGTAACAGTATAGGTGCCACTCATACTAGGCAAGCTACTCGTTCTGATTACGGGTGTACCTGTGGCAGAAAATGATGAAGGTCCTGCCCATGTATAAGTATAAGGCGATGTACCTCCGCTTGCGCCTCCTGTAAGTGTTAAGGTACTACCTTGACATACAGGACCATTGTTGGTAGGGCTGATAGAAACTTTGCCACGTATAGTCACCGTAATGTTGAAGTCTGCCCCAACACAATTTGTAGGGCTAGGCCCAGTAGGCTTGATAGTATAGGTTTTGGTTTGATCTGAGCTCGAACTATTGGTAAGTGTACCACTAAAAGTAGTACCACTAATACTCAATGTACCTGTAAGATTGGCATTAGCAGTAGATGATACGATACTAAAAGTAGTACCCACTACGCTATTGGTAGTACCAAGCGTACTGCTGATAGCGACTCCACTACACTCTGTAATAGTGGCTGTAGCTCCAACGGGCACATCGCGTCCTGTAATTACTTCTTCATAAAAACCACTAGCATCACAGCCGTACAATGCCTTTTCTTGAAGTCTAACGCGGACTTTATTGGCTCCAGAAGCAGCTGTAAAACTTGGTGCAGAAGCACTAAGTGTACCATAAGCATGAGCGCTATTGTCATAATCCCATTCATAGGTATAAGTTGGTATTCCATTGGTCACACCAGAAGCAGCATTGACAGCTATGGTGCTGCCTACACATATATCTGCTCCTGATGCTGGGGTAGTAAAAGTAATGTCAGTAGGGTCTGTAGGATCTGCCACTACACGAATGGTATCAAAAGAAGGAATACTCCATCCACAACATTGATCTTTTTCTTGATAGCGAACTATATATAAGCCTGCTGTGGCAAAGGGGCCAAATGTAGGCGTGGCTGAATTAGCTGTAAAAACTGTAGAACCCGGTGACGAAGCCTTGGTAGGAGCTATATTGCCACTATAAACTTCCCATTTGTAGTCCACTTTAGTGCCAAAAGCTGTAGCTGAATTGCTCGCATTTACAGATCCACCAACACATATTTTGTTGGTAGCAGGTAAAGTAGTATTGTCGGTAGCTTTGATGCTCACTACTGGCGCTGGCCTATTATCAGACTCCAAATCAAGATAACTAGAATACGTAACCGAACCACACACTAGGTCATTATAGCCTGCTGTAGCCGAAGAAGTGGGGTAAATATCTGCAGGAAAAGTAGATGTACTAAACTCCGAAGCCGTAGCTGCATTTCTATATCGTACATAATCAAAATTTGCTGGTAAAGTCCAGTTGCCTGTACCGGATGCACGATTTATAGTGAGTACCGAATTTTTACAAAGCTTCATATTGTTGTTGTAAATCACTTCAACTACAGGAGTTGATGGAATACTTGTGCCTGGGTTAGTTGTATTTACCCCATTAATAGAATAAGGATATGAAACTCCTGCATTTGCATTTCCTCCCTTGCCACCAGCTCCACCACTAGATCCTGAGCCTCCTTGTCCGCCTCTATTTCCATCGCTACAACCACATCCGCTTGGCCCTAATGCAGCTCCGCCCGCACCGCCAGCTCCACCATTGCCCCCATTCATGAGCACACCAGCTGTGCCAGATGACAATGTAGAAGAAGTAAATGTGCCTGTACCAGCAGTACTTGTCAAAAATACGCCAAATGCCGAACCACTACCTCTAGCACCAGTACCACCTTGACCTCCGCCTCCGCCTCCGCCTCCGCCCGAGCCTCCATCACCTGCTACGTCAGTCCAATCATCATCACCACCACCACCGCCTCCGCCTCCGCCTCCGCCTCCGCCAGTACCTCCAGCGCCATGATTGCCATAGCTAGGGGTATAATATCCAGCAGTATATGTAGCAGCAACCGTAGATCCGGCTGTACCTACCGCACCTACAGTAGAACAGTTAGTTCCTGTACCTCCTTGTCCTGCATTATTTCCACAACTCCCATCGCTTGACCAGGCACCTCCGTCACCACTAGCTGCACAGCTAGTGCTTTGTCCTTTTCTTCCGTTCCAATTTCCATTCGACTGAGAAACTGAGGTGGTAGAGGTTGTGCTACCATTATCGCTTCCGCCTCCGCCTCCGTATCCGCCTGATTCCCCAGCAGTGCCACCACCACCACTACCACTTCCACTTCCTCCAGCTCCTCCGCCACCTCCATTTCCTCCTGTGCCTCCTGTAGAATTTCCTGCTCCACACCCACCTGTTCCTCCATAACTGCCTTGGTTACCATTTGTTCCATTTCCTCCATTAGTACCCGTGGTTCCAGCGCTTGCTGATCCAGACGAAATGGCTGTTCGTATAATTTCATATCCTGTAGAGCTGGCTCCGGTTATATAAATAGCATATGTTGACTTTCCATTGCCATTTGTTGTTTTACCAGAAGCATTATCTGTGGTAATATTCAAGTCAATTAACTTCCAATTTCCAACATTATTACTTCTAAATGCCATTACATGTTCTACATCGCCATTGATGACTTGAATGGCTTTCCCATTTATGGTAGTTGTTGAACTTGAGCTTTTTTTCCATATCCCTGAGGTTACGCTATATCCTCCTTCTATGACTAGATTAGCTTTGAGATCTACAATAGAATTTTCATCATAACTACCATTTGCTACCTTAATATGGGTGATGCTATTTAAACCAGCTTGAGTAGTAGCAAAGGCTAAGGTTGAAAATGGATTTGATGGTCCTCCCCCTCCTGCAGCATAGGTGACAGCATCGGAGCCTGTGGATTTGTTTACATAAATAAAACTACATGCAGGGTCTCCTACAGTAGTAGCACATATAGCTTGCGTACTGGCACAGCCGCCTTGGGTGTAAGTTACAGATATGCTATAACTCCCTGTGGTAAGAGGAGAGGTCCATGTGACACTATTGTTTGTAGTAGGTGAGCTGAGCGTGCCACCCGATGCAGCCCAAGAATAAGTAGAGTTTGCTACATGACCTAAAGTAGGTGGCTGTATGGTATTCAAAAGTACTGGCTGCCCAGGTGTGATAGACCCTCCACATATAGGACTTTGAATAGCGGGTATGCCATCTCCAGTACCATTTGGATAGCCACCTGGAGCGGTAGTGTATGCTCCCGCAGTAATGAAAGCAAAGGTCACTGTAGCCGTATTTGAGGTCACTGTTTGTGAGGTAAAATCTGCATTACAGTTGGATGTAGCTAAAAAGCGATAATAGCGAGTGCCCGAAATTTTGTAAGGAGTATAAGTAAAAGTGGTTGTAGCGGTATTTCTCACCGCATTTCCACTGCCTGGTATATCTGTCCAAGGGCCTACAGAAGATGGCGCTATTTGCCATTTATACCAAGTAGTCACTGGCTTGCTTGAGCTGGCATCTGTATTGACGGTCACACTCAATGCAGCGGGAGTGGCTGTATTGCAATATACGGCATTAGCCGCAGGTTGAGAAGTGATAGTAGGCGTAGATGCCCAACTCCAATAAATACGATACTTTACTTTCCAATAGCTATCGCAGTCATATTGATAATTATTGTCTGTACACACGGGATCGTTTCTAAAACTAATTACCCCACTAGTACTTGGGCCGCAATGATATTGATCATCATTTGCGCAGCCTGTGTCGTAGGTATCGCTATTGCCACAGCCATCATCTTCCCAAGCCTCAAATCTAATTTTAATGCCATTTGCTGCAGTGTTTGATCTCGTTCTGCACAAAAAAGGTGAACCTGGCACATCCCATGCTGGGCCATCTAGTCCATTATCTATGCTTCGTATCACTCCTTGACCTGATGCATAGCTATCCGTATTATCATAAAAAAGAGCTACCCACCTAGGGTCATCACTCGTCCAAAAATCTGAATTTCCATGTCCAGTATAGTATTGCGTAGTATAAATACTATAGTTTACATTTTGAGCTATGGTCGGAATTGTCAAAAGACATAGTGAAACCACAACTAGAGTATATATTTTTTTCATAACGGTATATTTGAAAGTCTATCAAAAACTTATTTAGTAAACACAATTTTAAATGTCTTGCCCATAGAAACTGACTGCATAATGAGGGTATTTGCATCAAGGGAAATAATCTTCATTTCTTTGTTGTTGTCAACGCCTTTACTTTTGAAAGAGAGGGTGAGTTGGTTATCCTTTTCCATGTATGTTCCCTCAAAGGTGAGATTAGACTGCCTGTAAAACTGAAATGTATTGGGCTGGAATATAAATTTAGTTACGCCTAGAGGCATTTCTTCGATGAGATGATCCCGAAGTTTCATGGTTATTGTCTCGATTTTAACCTGCTCACTTTTGTCAGATGAAAATGCTAATTCATTTGTTTTATTTTTGGGTAGTGTCACCATTTCGGTGGTGATGATATCGCTCAATGTCCATTTACCTAAAAGTGGATTTTCGGCCGCAAATAGAGAGATATTGAAACAAAAACATAAAAGAGGAAGTATAAGTAGTTTAGCTTTCATAGTTTAGTATTTGAATAAGAATAATCAACATTTATACCAAATTACAACACTACTTTTTTGTTGATTTAAGTCGATGTATATGATACGTTTATGTATCATGATGAATACAAATAATCAAATTATAGTAGTCTATTTAACTGAACGTTTATGTGTAATAAACAATACAAGCTTTTTCTACAGATTAAAAGTAGCACTCATTAGAAATTCTATTGTAAATCCTGACATAACCCACAAAAACGCCCTTAGTGATTTTACACTAAGGGCGTAGATTCTAAAATCAGCTTCAGCAGATGCTACTTCACTACATTCAACCGTTTGGTGAAGCGTAGATCATCAAATCTAAAGTTGACCATATATACCGAACTAGCTAAATCTATTGCATTGATGTGATACGTATTGAAGCCTTTGTTTATCGCTATTGATTCATTTCTGATTAGTTTGCCTGTAGCATCAAACACCGTGATAGTGGCTACTTGCGCTTTCGTTGCAAAAAATTCTATGTACGATTTATCTCCCGTTGGATTTGGTACAAAGTCGCCTATTGCTGTTTTTAAATCGCTCACCAGTATGGCCGAGGCTAATGCACTATACTCAAATGCACCATCATTGTCGAGTTGTTTCAAACGATAGTAGTAGCGAATATCTTGATTTGCTGTTTTATCATCAAATCTATAGCTTATCTGTGTTGTGCTATTGTTGTTGCCTTCTATCCAGCCTATCTTTTCAAAGGTTACTCCATCTACACTCCTTTCTATCTCAAATCCTTTGTTATCTATTTCGACTGCCGTTGCCCAATCGAGTTGGATATACTGATTTTCGATGGCTTTGGCCGTAAAATAAATCAGCTTCACTGGCAATGCGCCTTGACCTCCGCCTCCGCTTCCGCCTCCGCCTCCTGAAAAGCTCCATACAGGCATCTCCGCATAATGATATTCGCCATACATAAACTGATATTTATATTCATGCAATGGCTTGGGGGTCACTGGTGATACTGCAAAGTCCACATTGTTTTGGTACAATACGATCTCTCCATCTTCTCCACTTACTGAAGGGTCATCTACATTGCTTATATTCATATGGCCGGATGATGGATCTGTGGTTTTGCCTGAGCTACTGTGTACTTTGTAATACTGCAATTGCTTGTGCTTGTCTGCTGTATTTGACCCTTGCAATGCCTCCCATCCTTCACTGCTCAATCTATCTTGAACATCGCCAAAGTCTTGGTCGTCATAATAGAAGCGAACATCTACTTGGGTGCTTGGTTGTGTCGTTGGTACTACATCCCAATATCTGCCCATCACTGCCCATGCGTTTACGTTGTTGTTTACATATGGCGCATTCGTGGTCGTGATTTTGTGACCATCGCTGCCATAGCCACTCGTCAGTACTTGCTTCGCTACAAATGTACCATCGCCTACTTTGCCTATATTGTTCCCATTTTTCTTTAGCGATATGACCAATATATCATCTGCTGTATTCAAAGTGTTGTCTGCTCCATCATAGATATAGTGCGTCCATCCATTGCTTGCCAAACACTCAAAGTTGGCTGTTATTGTCGTACTAGAAGATAAGGAGGTATAGCCATAAGTGCTTGGTATATCATTGGGGATATTCGTGGATTTTACCACTACTGTATCTCGTGATACGCATGCCCCATTCGTGATTTTCCACTCAAACGTATTGTTGCCCGGATCGAGTGTTGATACCATAGAGGTAGGACTACTTGTTGATGATACTGTGGCTGCTCCGCCACCTAGTACACTCCATAGGCCTGTGCCTACAATTGCCGTATTGCCTGCTAACTGGCCATTGGTACCACATATGTTTTGATCTACGCCCGCATTTGCAATAGTAGCAGGGGAGCTCACGGTGACTTCAATTTCCGAAGTTGGTGCACTTTCGCAAGTCACACTATTTAATAATGACCTTGTTATTCTTCTATATCGTGTTGTCACAGTCAATCCATTCGGAACATCATATACGGATAAATTGGCTCCAGAAATCGTATTCCATGTACTAAACGGACTCACAGCACTCTCCCATCTATATGATATTGTTCCGCCTCCTGTACCTGCTGTTGTACTTGTGAATGCCACAGGATCTCCTCCACTACATATTGTTTGAGCAGTAGCTATTGCTCCAGCTGTAGGCATAGATTGAACCGTTACTGTGATTATATTACTCCACTCTATACATATACCGCTGGTAGTTTTACGCACATAAGTTGTAGTTTGAGATAGATTGTTACTTTCTGTAAACCCAGTAGCATCTGTACCTCTACTTACCCAACCAGTACCTGGGTTTGCATTTCCTGATACAGGAGTAGGGCAAGCCCCACCAGCACAACTGTACCATTCATATACATATCCATTTGCCCCTTTAGTAGAAGCAGTGCCGGTAAAGGCAGCCGGTTTTGTACCATTGCATATTGTCTGAGCCGATGAGATAGTACCTGCCACAAGAGAGCCAAGATAAGTATTAATGTTTCCTATATGTGTAGTCCCAGCACCTGCTGTGCCATTGCCCGAAGCTCCTGCAGAAACTGTTCTTGTGGGGGCAAGATTAACATGAATTCTGCATGGATTCCAAAATATTTTAATTCTTCCTCCACCTCCTATGCCACCACTACCACCACTATTGCCAGCACCATTATTGACATATGTTGCATCACATAGCCCGCCTCCACCGTAGCTTGAATTTGATGCTGCTCCGCCAGAGCCTCCTGCTCCGCCAGAACCGCCTATAGCACTTATACTACCAGATATATTAGAATTGCCATGTATCAGCAATAATACTCCACCGCCAGAGCCGCCACCTCCTCCTGCACCACCTCCGCCTCCTGTCACATTCGTAGCCTCCTCTACATCTGTTTGATTACAAAGATCGCTACAACAATTTGATGCTGAACGACCTGATGCACCCCCATTACCCCCATTAGCGCCATTAGCGCCATTGGCAATAATTTGACCAGAAAGTGTAAATGTATATGGATTAGTTTGATCAACTGTGTTTTCTAATGAGGTGATGGTGACTTTACCCCCACCATTTCCTCCTTTGCCTCCGGCAGTAGAATTAGCGTTGCCTTTTCCACCTGATCCTGCACCTCCACCTCCACTTCCAAAGTCTATATCAAAACCTGTAGATGTGCCATAAGCTGTGGATGCCGCTCCGCCAGCAGAGCCTCCACCTCCGCCAAATGGAGTTGAACAATAACCGTTGTTCATTACCGCAAACCAACTTATACCTCCACCTTCTCCACCATCTCCAGCTAAGCTACCTGTTCCTCCATAAGCTCCACCACTTCCTCCGCCAGAACCACCTCCTCCTTTGATAGCACCACCATAGTCATCAATGGTTCCACAATCTTGACCACAACCTACGCCATTGCTACCATTGCTACTTGCAGCATTGCCTGCGCCAGTACCTGCACCATTAGCTCCTTTTATACCCCCTGAAGCGGAAGCCGAAGCGTTGACATCACATCCAAAATTGACATTTCCAGACTGCACACCTCCTCCATTTCCACCAAGATCGCCAGACCCAGTAGCGTTTATAGTGCCTTGAATATTTACATTCTTTGCGGTGATATTTAGCTCACAACCTTGTAGCACAGTAATTGTCTTGCCACTGCTCAATGTAAAATCTCCATTAATATTGTATATCCCACCCATGGTTACATCAGAATTTATAACCACATTGCCAGCTCCTGCATTTGCTCTCGGCAATACATTCACGGAGCTACTTCCGGCTGATGCACATGCCCCATTTTTGCTAAGCAACCTATAATACGGATACTGAGGACTAGTGCCTGCATTTGTAGAATAGGTAGTGCTGGTAGCACCCGAAATATCAACCCATGTACTATTATTGTTTGAACCTTGCCATTGATAAAATGGTCCACCCCCTGAAGAAGTAAAGTCATTATTTGTACAGGTATAAGATATCGCTATTGATGCTGCAGTTGGTGGAGTTTGTCTATATGACAAAAGTGCTGAATTTGCTGCTGTTGGAGAAGGGAGCCCTGGGGTAGGTAGAGGCAAACACGCACTTCCATTATTTACCACTACAATGTAGTTATTTGTTGCATTTGTAGTTACATCAGCTGTAAAAGCAAGTGTACTTCCACTCGAACCTGCAAAAAACGACCAACTACCCCCTCCATTTGTGGATTTATATACAGAAATAGATGGTGTAGTCCATCCTGTGCCTCCACTTGCAGTGAAAGTATATTGAATGCCACTAGTCGCTTGAAAATAAGTATATCCTGTATTGGGAGGCGATATACTAGATCCTGTGGCGCAAGTTGTATTTGGATTAAAGCTTGGTGAAGCTGCAGAGCCAGAATTAGCCCATGCGGCCCATGATCCTGATGTAGTACATTGACCATACCCTTTGTATGTGTTCAATGACAACAAAACCAATAAAAAAAGTGAAATCCCTGTAGTATGTAAAGTGTTTTTCATATCGTGCTAGTTTAATTAACCATTGCTTTTAGTAAAATTCTAGGCTCTACATTTAGGACTAGAGGTTAACTTATGGCTAAAAATAGCGTATTGAATACTTAATGAATAAAAGCTGTCCATTTTTTTATCCAACTTTCATATTACAATGTACTCTAAAGTATCCACTTATATCTACAATACGTCTGTATATATAATTACTTTGGATTAAATGAGTTGTGATTTTTCATTGCCATTTTGCATGTATGGAGACAACGCACTCCTAATATGAAGCCTCCATTTAGCACTTATTATATAAGTAAAATCAAAGAAAAAAAGTACCCAATTATTGGATACTAGCTAAGACACAATACAAGATTATTGGTTTTCATAAACCACTTTATACTTTTGATTTCTAATGAAGGACTATTTGCTGTTATGGTTTCACAGCTAATTTGCCTATATTGAGCATAGCACGCTTAAATACAGGACCTTTGGGATTTCCCCCTTTTACGAATGAGTCAAAAAACATTTTTGTATAAACTGAAGCAAATAGCGCGCAATTTTCATGTTTGAACTTTCTTCCCGCTCGCTTTAACTTTACGGATGTACTCCCGTTTTTCGTCATCGTTTCATAAGCTGTGATAGCATTTTGATACTTCACTTCTTCATCTGCATTGCAGTAGCAAAGCTGCATAGGTGCTTCGGGACTCCAGTTATACACGTTGTTTTCTTGAAGATATTTTTTAAATCCGCTTTCAGGATTGTGCATATAATCTTTAACAAATTCATCTGTCAAGCTTTCGTAGGGGATAGCAGGAAGATGATGATTGATTTCAGCCATACTATTACAACCATTCATAAGAGAAGGTATGATAGTATCGAATGGCGCTTTTAATGCTTCACTAAAATTGGCTTCAGGCAATTTAGTATCATAATAAGATTTTACCAGCATGAGCAAAAATGCAGGATATTCATATTCATTGTATTTACCTTCATCTACAGTGTAAAACAAGTCATATGGCCCCGACATGGGCGAAGAGGCGGTAACTGGAAACTGGGTTTTGAACTCTTTTTCTAAAAGGCGATGTGTGGCCATAGCAGCATGACCGCCTTGTGAATATCCTGTTAAAAAAAGCTGACCATTTAGCTTCACGTTTAACTCGACATTAAGTTGATCTACCGCTTTTAACAAATCCACCGTGTTTTGTGCTTCCGATTTGGCGTTAAGATAGACTTGGTCTTTATTAGAAATACCTAGTCCAAAATAATCAGGATATGCTACGGCATAGCCATCTGTGGCGAAACCCAGACAGAGTGACTTCTCTCCTCTCATAGAAATTTTACGGTCTTGCCATACCTCAGTACCATGATTGTAACTTAGTAGTGGCAGATTAGACCTATCTCCTTTAGGTAAAAAATACAAGCCCGATGTGATGGCTAATGAACCATCTACATAACCCGACTCATACACAATCTCATACACCTCTACATCAGCCTTTGCTGCTATGATCATTTTAGGCACCTTATGCAGCTTCCAAAAAGCGCCCATCTCTGCAGCAGTATAGGTTTTTGCAAGATGATAGCTTAGCATTTTTCCACCAGCCTTGCTAGAGAATGTAATCGCTAAAAATAAATGTAGGCAAATAAGTTTCTTGATAAGTTGCATGCCCGAATATACGGCAAGTACGTGCGAATGGTGCTTGTTTTATACCAAAGCACCCATTTTATCTACCAACCAATTTTGTCCTAGTTTAAAAACTTAAAATGATTACCAAACCTACCTCATCAATCAGTAAAAAATATCAGTATTATACATAAATAATGGATTTGTAAAAATCACATTGCAGTATTCGGAAGTAAGCTTTTATGAAACAGGTAGTAATTTGAGCAACACTAATTCTATTCGCTTATTTGAAGCTTTCAAAATTTTAATCTCAAACCTATCGAGCGATATGATTTCATTTTGGTTGGGTATATCTTCATTATTCGTGACAATATAACCAGATAATGTACTATAATCGCCTTCGGGAATATCCAGATTGTATTCTTCATTTAGGTATGCAACTTCGAGTCGAGCCGAAAATATATATTCTGTATCACTTACCACTTTTTCGACCATTTCCTCCACATCGTGTTCATCTTCGATTTCACCAAATATCTCTTCAATCAAATCTTCGAGTGTTACAATACCTGCCGTACCACCATATTCATCGATTACCCAAGCCATATTTTTCCGCTCTTTACGAAACTGTACCATCAAATCTTGGGCATTCATCGAAGATGGCACCATAAGAATTGGCCTTGTAATTTCTTTGATAGAAACGGGCGCTTTGAGTAGATCTAGATGATAAACATAGCCCACTATATCGTCTATCGATTTTTGATATACTAAAATGCGCGAATGCTTGGATTCTAAAATTAATTTTCGCAAATCTGCCAATGTTTCGTTAGCCTCAATTGCCACTACCTCGGGTCTAGGCACCATGCAGGCCTTGAGTTTAGTCTCTTTCAAGTACAGTGCCTTTTCAAAAATTTCGGAGTTGAGGCCATCTGCTTCTTCTTCGCTATCGCTATCTGCAGCAGTTTCTTTGATTAGATACTCTAAATCATCTTGCGAAAACGATTGTGCGCTTTCTTTAAAATCTCCGCCAAAAACTTTTTTCAATATAGATTTTGAAAGCCAGTGAAAAAATTCACTAAACGGTTTCAAAGGAATATATACTAAATACTTGGTAGGATATGCTAGCGTGAGCAACATCTGGTCAGCATTTATACGAAAAAGCATTTTGGGCAACAGCTCTCCCAAAAACAACACGAGCACAGTAGTTACCAATGTTTCAATCATCATTAAGCTAACATCATCTGTAGGCAAAAAAGGGAATCGCTCGGGGCGAATAATATTTGCCATCATACTGCCGAAGGTAACTAGCGCAATATTTAATCCTATCAACAAAGTACTGATGAATTGTGAAGGATTGTTGTTGAATTCAGATATAATTTTCGCTCGGCCTACGCCTTTATCTTTCAGGAGCTCCACCCGAAGTTTATTGGCCGAAAGAAAGGCAATCTCAGTACCCGAAAAATAAGCTATTAGCAAAAGTATAACGCCAAGTAGTATCGCTTCCATAATCACACAAAGTTAGTCTTTCTAAAATAATACAAGGTACTAATAAATAAATTTGACTTCTTGCATAGCATATCGTTGCAGTTTCCCATTTATATCTATCTCTATACGACCATCTTTATAAATACCTGTAATCTCACCTCTAAGCAGCTGCTCCCCTTTATAAAAATCTTGTGTTTGATGATAACGCCAGAGCGATGTAGTGTATGCTTTAGATAGAAATTGATAATTCGTCTGCCGAAGTTGCAGATAGTACTTTTCGAGGTAAGCCGACATGACAGCCAACATAGATTTTATGTTAAAATCTGTATGCTCCTGGTCGCCCTCGATAGCAAGGGAAGTAGCGTGAGCTAAGTCGGAAGGAAATTTTTGTTGTTTGACATTGATACCCACCCCCACCACAGTCTGTGCTATTTTGCTTCCCTGAATAGTATTTTCGATTAAAATGCCAGCTACTTTTTTTTGATTGACAAGTATATCGTTCGGCCATTTGATAGCCACTTCTTGATCTGTATAATGCTCACAAAACTCTCTAACAGCAAGTGATACCGCCATACTGAGATAGAATTGCTTTTCTATCGGCAAAAAATTTGGCTTCAGAAAATAAGATAAAGCAAGTCCAGTGTTTTGCTCCATTTGCCATGTATTGCCCTGCTGTCCACGGCCCGCTGTTTGACTAGTGGTATAAACAACCGTGCCATCCAATACAGATTGTTTGTCACAAAGCTGTTTTAGATAGTCATTCGTAGAGGGTGTTGTGTCTAAGTGTATGACATTTTTTCCGATAAATAACGATTCTTGCATGTTGGAATGGTTTTTCCTTTTACTTTTGGAGGTAATAAAACTAACGCATTTTGGCAAAGACAAAACAAAAAAACAATTCTAGTGAGGAATTACTTACTTTGATTATAGACTCTCTAGCAGAGAAAAAGGGAAAGGACATCGTCAGCTTAGACCTCAGAGACATCGGTGTAGCCGTGGCTGATTGGTTTGTGATAGCGCATGGTGATTCAACCACTCAAGTGAATGCACTCCATCAATTTTTAATTAGAAATGCAAAAGATGCTGGCTTTAGAGCCTACCATGATGAAGGCAAGCAAAACGGTGAATGGATTATCGTAGATTTTGTCGATATTGTAGTGCATATTTTCCATAGAGATAAAAGAGATTTTTATCAACTCGAAGAGCTATGGAGCGATGCTAAAAAAACCACTCACGATGATGAGGAAGCAAAAGCTACCAAAGTGAGAAAGAAAACGTTGAAAGATATGGATGCTATACCATTTGAAGATGAGGTTACCACCATTTTGAGTAAAAAACCAGTTCGCAAAACTGCCTACAAACCAAAATCGACTGGAAAAACTGGGGTGAAACCAGCGACTAAGGTAAGTAGCAAATCGGCAAGTAAACCCTCTAGCAAAGTAGCAGACAAATCTAGCTCAAAAACTACAGCCAAACCCGCTACTAAAAAAGCAAGCAAAGAAACTACTAAAACAAAAGAAACTACAAAAAAAGCAGTTACAGCAAAACCTCTAGCCAAAAAAGCCGTTTCTAAATCAACAAAAAAATCAGATAAATAAGACGTAATGAGCGAACCACAAAAACCAAATAATCCGCCTAAAAAACCTATCGCACCCAAACCAAAGAAAAAAGATGAAGAGGGTTTTCAATTCAATTTTTTTTGGATTTATGCCATCGTAGGGGCTATTTTATTGCTAGGTGCTTTTTCAAACTTTGGCGAAAACACCAAATCGATTACCAGCGCAGAGTTTAAAGAAATGATGACTAATGGCGATGTGCTGGCAGTGAGAGTCATTGGCCAAAAATCGGCCTTGGTCTATTTGACAGATAGTTCACTCAAAAAATCAAAATATAGCGAAGAAGCCAAAGGGAAATTTGGTGGAGTAAATCAAGGCCCACATTTTAGCTTCACCATACCTTCAAACGATGCATTTGACGCTATGATGAATACCTACTATAAAGAAAATCCAGAAGTGCACCAGATTGAGGTAGTATATGAAGAAGGGAAAGACTGGGGCAATATCATAGGATGGTTGCTCCCACTAGTTATTATCATCGCTTTCTGGGTTATAATGATGCGCAGAATGGGCGGTGGCGGGCCTATGGGCGGTGGCGGTGGCAATATTTTCAATATTGGCAAATCGAAAGCCGTACTTTTTGATAAAGACGAAAAAGTAAATGTAACCTTTGGCGATGTAGCCGGACTAGACGAAGCCAAGGCCGAAGTAGAAGAGATTGTGAGCTTTCTAAAGGAGCCTCAAAAATATACAAAACTCGGTGGCAAGATACCTAAAGGCGTATTATTGGTAGGCCCTCCTGGAACAGGAAAAACACTTATCGCAAAGGCTATGGCAGGTGAGGCACAAGTGCCTTTCTTCTCTATCTCTGGATCAGATTTCGTAGAAATGTTTGTAGGTGTAGGAGCATCGAGAGTGCGCGATTTGTTTAAACAAGCGAGAGAGAAAGCGCCTTGCATCATCTTTATAGATGAAATAGATGCCATAGGTAGAGCCCGCGGCAAATCAATGATTCAAGGCAATGACGAGCGCGAAAGCACCCTCAACCAGCTCTTGGTAGAGATGGATGGTTTCAGTGGCGAAAAAGGTATCATCATGATGGCAGCTACCAATAGACCAGATGTGCTCGATCAAGCCTTGTTGAGGCCAGGTCGTTTTGACCGTCAGATTTCGGTTGACAGACCCGACATGAAAGGGCGTGCTAAGATTTTTGAAGTGCACTTAAAAAGCATCAAAGCAGCAAAAGATTTGAATGTAGAAAAATTAGCGGCACAGACTCCAGGTTTTGTGGGTGCAGACATCGCAAATATCTGCAACGAAGCGGCACTCATAGCTGCCCGCAAAGGCAAAGAAAATGTATCATTTGAGGATTTCAACGATGCTATCGATAGAGTGATAGGTGGATTAGAAAAGAAAAATAAAATTATACAACCTGACGAGAAAAAAGTGATTGCCTATCACGAAGCAGGTCATGCACTTTGTGGTTGGTTTTTAGAACATGCACATCCGCTCGTCAAAGTTTCGATAGTACCCCGTGGTGTAGCCGCATTAGGGTACGCACAGTATTTGCCAAACGAGAAATATCTAGAAACAATAGATGAGATGGAAGACCGTATGTGCATGACAATGGGCGGTAGAGCTGCCGAAAAAGTAGTATTCAACAAGATTTCGACTGGTGCTATGAGTGATTTAGATGTAGTTACAAAGATGTCTTATGCAGCTATCGTATATTATGGCATGAACGACAAAGTGGGCAATATTTCATTCTATGATATGATGAACAATGGTCAATCGTTTTCGAAGCCCTATAGCGAAGAAACTGCACGTATCATAGACGAAGAAGCTCGCCATATGATAGATGTACAATACCTGAGAGCACAAAAACTTTTATCAGAAAAACGCGATTTACTCAATGCATTGGCAGAAGAACTATTGCTCAAGGAAGTGTTGTTTAAAGATGATTTGAATAGACTACTTGGCAAGCGACCATTTGATACCACTGTAGAGGAAGAGCCCGTAGTGTCTAGTAATGTGAATAGTACAGAGGTTGAAGTTGAAAAAGATGATACACAAGTTTAACTAAAAACCGTATTGAACTATACCTTTGGAGCTAGTGCAGCAAAATAAAGTGTTCACTTAATCAAAAGCAGTATGGTTACAGAGGTAGAAAATAAAGGGTTGTTGAGCAGTTTCAAGAGCCTGTTCAAATCAGAAAAAAGTAAAGCGTATATAGCCGCTGAAGACGAGTCGTATGTAGAAGAGTATGTACGTCCAAGCGCAGTAGGTACCGAGATATCAACCTCCGAACCTATGAGTACTCGTACCGTGATGTTTGACCCACCTAAGAGTCAAAAATCAACACCTGTTTTAGACGATTTACCTTCTGAAAATCTAGATATACTTTTTGCCGAAAACTTTATCGAAAGTGGCGGTAAATTTATGTTTTGTGAAACACTTGCCGATACCATAGAGCAAATTAAACTACTCGCTGAAACCAACGAATGGGCACATGTATTCACCTGGGAAAACGAAATTAAAGACGCCTTTTGTGAGTATGATTTTCAAAAAGGAGCCATAGGCTATACTATTGAGAAAAGCAACGCTACAGCTTGTCTATGTGAGGTGCTAATTGCAGAAAATGGCACCTTAGTACTCAATTCAAAACAATCAAGCAGACGCAGACTCCCTGGCTTTCCCAAAACCCAAATTTTTATCGCCCAATCGAATCAAATTTGTTATTCGCTCAGTCAAGCTTTAATCAAATTTGGTGGTGAATACAAAGATGAGATACCTTCTATTCTCAACCTCAAAGCAAATACTAAAGGCAATTTCTATCATGATAATCAACTCGTATTTAAAGCCGATGGCCCAGACGATGTATATTTGATATTGGTAGATCAAGTGATACCTAAGAGTACGCGAGTGTAAAAGCTAAGCTTCTCAAGCCTACTTTCGCATGCATCTTGCTTAAATCAATACTAATTGATGTCATAAATACGCCTATATCGATACCAATGAGTAAAAAACAACTGTCGCTATTTAAGTGAAACGAACACTCATCATCATTGTAAATCGCACATTTTTCTATTTTCAATATCTATGAAACATAAACTATTTCCCCTTTTACTCGTCTCTATCACGAGTATGATGAGTTGCTCTAAAATTGAGTGTACTATCAAAAACCCCTTTAACAATAAAGATTTAGCCAATTACAAATGCTCTAAAAATTGTAAATCAGTCGATGATTTAAAAAAAGACATTCATTGCGTATCCTGCACCACAAGCACTTTTGATACTATAACTACCTGCGATAAATCACTGGCAGATTCACTTTATATCTACTATCAAGCAAATCCAACTGAGGGCAACTGTACCAAAATAGCCCCTATCGTGTTATGCAATAAATAAATAAAAACGCCCCGAAAATTCGGGACGTTTTAGTACCTAAAATAGGTTGTTGTGTATTATTTTCTCCCTACTACCAATGTCTTAGTATATGATTTTTTGTTGTCGATAGTAGCGGAGAAAATGTAAGTACCCGTACTCAAGTCAGACACATCCATTTTGAAGGTTTGTTTGCCCTCTGCTACTTTACCCACTTTGATTTCTTTGACCAATCTACCAGGCAAATCGATGACTCTAAATGTAACATCGCCTGCTTTCGCCATATCAATTTCTATAGTACCCGTAGATGACATAGGCACAGGGTAGATAGATAGTTGATTTAACTTCTCTGCATTTCTAGGATCATTGATAGCAAGTGGATTTACCTGACAGCCACTCTTCAATAGCGTACTGCTTCTCCACATACCTCTACCATGAGTACCAAGATATACCATATAGCAATCATCATTTAAATATTTGATTTGACGTACAGCATGTACAGGTACTCGACCTAAGCCAGTGTTTTCTTCTACCCAAGTAGCTCCTCCATCACTCGAAGAGAATACACCTATTTCAGTAGCTACTAAATAATTGTCTGGATTGTTTGCATCTATTACGCAGCTATAAGCTGGTACATTTGGTATATTGTTACTGATGTTAGTCCAAGATTGTCCACCATTTGTACTCTTAAATACGTTGTTTGAAGTAGCACTTGATGAAAAACCTGCCGCCACCGCAATCAGGTGATTAGGGTTGTTTTTATCGACTGCCAAATCCTCAATGCTTCTTCCGCCAGAAGATATAGTAGAAGATGTAGCTGCTGGCATTCTATTCCATAGCGTAGTACCCGATCCAGCCTTAATAAATGCCGAATCAAAAGCAATACTGTTAACACCTATGTGCTTATAAACAATACTGCCATTTACATAATAAAGTGTATCGCCTGTATTAGTTTGTACTACTGCATTTGGATTTACGCCTGTACGGATTCTAAACCAACGTGTAGTACCCCCAAAGTCGAGTACATCTGGCGTCATCCATAGACCACAATTGGTAGGCAAATAAAAGCGCGATTGAATTCGATCAGGAAAACTAATTGTACTACCACTAGCTAATGGAGCAGCCAGAGTTTCCTCAAATGTAGCCTTTGTTCTACTTGTCACCTTCACTACATCGCCAGCGTTATAGTCTTTATCCGCAGTAAAATTCACCTTTTCTATACTATTTCTAGCCTCTCTAGTTTCCTCCAAAAAGAAGTTGGTGATAAAGCGTGTATTGTTGGAGTTACCACATCTAGTAGGGTTGTTACCACCATTAGGGTCTATAGCTATATCATAAAAATAAGAACCTGCTACACCTTTGTTGTTTGATCGTACAATATCGCCAAAGTACACTCCATAGATAAAAACATTTTCATCGATATTAGAAATTTCTGTAAACACACCATCGCCACCTCTTATCGATTTTGCTGAACCAATACTGTTATAGTTAAAAGGAACATAAGTAGTACCATTATCTTGATTACCACACATCACATCACCTTTAGGGCCAGCGGCCACTGAATAAGCTTGTGTAATGCTGAGCCCTCTATTTTTAACATAAAAAGGAGGGTTAGGGAAATTGTCAGAAGCCTTATCGGTTCTAAATAATCCACCATCGCAACCTATAATCATTTCATTTTTGTTAAGATCATTGAACGCGATAGCATGCAAATCTGCATGAATCCAATATTGGTTATTAGGTTCGCCAAAATAAATAGTAGCCAATTTCCAACCAGAACCTGAGCTGTAGGTATAAAGTTGAGTACCTCCTAAGAACACTTGATCAGCGTCAAAAGGATTTACGCCAATCACGTTGTCATACCATCCTTGATTATTGTCACCAAATGGACTAAAGGTAGAACCTGCCTCTCCAATTTTGACCCATGTATGACCATGATCTGAAGTTTTATATCCATGAAATCCGCCTCCTTGTGCATTTGCAAAAGATAAATAAGCTACCGCTGGGTCTGATACCGCAGTAGCGATTTCTAAACGTCCACGAGTTTGCGAAAAGCTAGGTAAAAATATAGGAGATCCTGATGGTGCCGTTGCGCTGTTTGAAGTAGGTACAACTACCCAATTTTGGCCCACATCTTCAGAATAGAATAACGTTCCTCCTTTTGTGCTGGCAAATACATATTGACCATCGGCACTAAAGTCTAAGTCAGCTATGTTAGTGTAGGTTCCTGGGTTTACGTTTGTTCCGCTTTGTGTTTTTATGTTCGTGATTAGTGTCCATGATACACCTCCATCTAATGATTCCATCATACCAGAGCCAGTGCCCGCTATTATATGGCTACTATTATTAGGATCTACACCTATTCTATTTACCTCGCTCCATGTAGTAGCATTCGTCAGATTGAGACCAACAGCTTTAGTAGAAGCCAAATGCTCGATATTGTCATTGCCTGTGAGTTTATATACTCCATTTCCTGTACTTCCAGAATTGAACCTTGTGCCTATCACTTGAGCAAGACCTTCGCCAGTACCCATAAAAATCGTTCCATTTTTGGCTTGAGCCATACATGATATAGATAAAACGTCTGGTAGCAAAATATTTTTCCAAGTTTCCCCTTTGTCAGTAGATTTCCATAAACCGCCCGCTACACCACCTGCATAAATGGTGCGTCTTTGAGGATCGCGATTATCAAAAAGAATACTTCTTGTACGACCACCTATGTTATTTGGCCCTAGTTCTTCCCATTGCATATTCAATGCGCCTGCTCTTGAGGCAGATGCGCCTCTCATGGCATTGGCTTGTTCAATAGCTCTAGCTATATATTCAGGTTTATATTCTCCGTTTTCATCTAGCATTCTAGACATTCTATACTCCGCAGCTTGTTTAGCTATGGCCTGCTCGCCAGACTCCTTATCTACCATTAAAAAGTCATTGGTTAAAAGACGCTCGTAAGACCAATATCCTACGACTCCCAATGTGAGTGCTAGTGCTGTTACAGACAATAAATACTTTTTCATTTTATCTTTTTTCTTTGCGTAAAATTTTTTTGTGTCTCAAAGTTAATACAGATAACCACTTTTACAAGTAGTTTGTTGTCATAATACTGTCATTTATCAATTTTCCTTCGTTAAATGTACAAAAATGCAATACTTTCTTTTAAAAGCGCAGCTACCATCTTTTGCCAAAATGAAAACCCAGATAAAGCGAAGGCTTTATAAATGAATTGGCATCTTGATTGACATATATCGGGACTTTTCGGTAAAAAACATCAAGCATCACCCCTACCTCTAGCGCTTTTACAAATCTATCTTTGCTACCCCAATCAAAATTGAGTCCAGCCTTTACATGTCCTCCAAAGGTAGGAATCATTTGTCCAATTCCTTTGTAAAATGGTGCTGCTTGATAAATCGAATCTTGGTTTAAAAAAATTTCTTCATTTGAACCTCTATACTTTATATCTTCTGTTACATAATCGCCCGTGATCGAATCGCGATACATTAATTTTTCTAAATAATACGGCTTAATCAAGCCTAAAGAAAAGCCCGCAAAACCAATAAAACTTAGACGTACCCCATTTTGCTCCGCTTTGTCTGCTATACAACGCTCAAAACCATAACTTAGCCGAATAGTGTGAAATCGATTTTGCAAGCCATAATAATACTTTCTCCCGCCCTGATTGAGTTGTGAGTTAGGTGCGATTTTTTTGTCTTTATAATTGAAGAAGTACTGATATTCTAGTTGTATAAGATGTGTTTTATAGATATTTTTTATCCATCCTTTTGTTAGATAAAGACTCACGCCATTGGTCTGAATCTTAAGCCCACCCGACAACTCGTGATAATAGAGGTAATCTTTCACAAGCGCATTTCGAGCATCTTTGGCTGAAACATCTTGGGCAGACAACGCATGAGCGCAGCATAAAAAAACAATAAAACAATATAACCTATTCACTATACAATAATAAAAAATTTAGCACTGCTTTTGCCTAAAAAGAATCAAAAAGATAGGCTATTCGTATTTCAAGATTGAAATTTGAAGTTTAAAGACGTAATATTGACCATTAGACAACGAATATGTGTGGAATAGCAGGATTTATAGATAGCCATAAAAGCAACGAACAAGGGCTAACGCTACTCGAAAATATGCTCGAAAGTATCGCCCACAGAGGACCCGATGCTCGCGGCAAATGGAATGAGGAGAATGTGTTTTTGGGGCAAAATAGACTCAGTATCATAGACCTCACAGAGGCTTCTAATCAGCCATTTTTATACCAAGATATCGTCATTACATTTAATGGAGAGATTTACAATTATCTAGAAATAAAAGAATCGCTCCAGGCAAAAGGGTATCAGTTTCATACTACGGGCGATACCGAAGTAATTTGCGCAGCCTACAAAGAATATGGCGAAAAATGTGTAGCACATTTTATGGGGATGTGGGCGTTTGCATTGTGGGATAAATCGAAGAAAAAACTTTTTTGCTCGCGCGATAGATTTGGCATTAAACCTTTTTATTATGCAGATATATATGGTGGCTTTTATTTTGGGTCGGAGTACAAAGTGCTAAAGCAAATACCTGGTTTTGATAATGCCCTCAATATCGAACACATCCAACGTGGCATAGCCCTAAACTGGGTAACGCATAATGAAGAAACTTATTTCAATAAATTACAGTCACTAAAGCCTGCTCACAGTCTTATAATCGAAAATGGACAACAGAAAATCTATCGCTATTGGGATATAGATACGGACAATAAATCAAATGCAGCTTTATCCTTTAACGAAAAAAAAGAAAAGTTTTACTCGCTTTTTGAGCGTTCTATCCGCCAACATGCACGAGCAGACGTACCTACTGGCGCATGTCTTAGTGGTGGGCTCGATAGCAGTGCCATAGTGAGTCTTTTTGCTACTCTCTTCCCATCGCAGCCCATTAAAACATTTTCTATTTTTTTTGAGGGTAAAGACGAAGTAGATGAACGACCTTTCGTCAAAGAAGTGGTCAATAAATACCAAAGCGTAACACCTTATTATTTTTCGCCTACTGATTCGGAGATTAATCAAAGTTTTGAACGAGCAGCGTTTCATGCAGATGTGCCCATGCTCGGCTCTTCTTTTTTGTCGCAATATTTTTTGATGCAATTAGCAAAAAAAGAAAGTGTAACTGTGGCTATAGATGGACAAGGTGCGGACGAATATTTAGGCGGATACCTTCATTCGTTTTATCGACTAATGGCCAATCAGCTTTCGTCATTTCATTTAGGTGCTTTTAGCAAGACCTTTAGGTATCATCTTTCGAGAGAAAACTATGGGATTAAAAAAGGGGTGGAAATTTTAGCTAAAACTGGCGCTTCGCTCTTGTGGAATGAAAACATGATTTATAATGCGGAATACGATCAAAAAAAAGCCCTCTTTCAAACTTCGACCCCGTTCGAGATAGCCCCAAAATCAGCTAATCGCTTTGATGATTTTTTATATCATCTATTATTTAGCACCACCTTACAAACATTGCTCCATTTTGAAGATAGAAATTCGATGGCATTTTCAATCGAATCTCGTGTTCCGTTTTTAGATCATCGATTAGTAGAGTTTATGTTTACCCTCAAAGAACAAGACAAAATCAATACCAAAGCAGAAACCAAGTTTTTGCTGAGAGAAAGTATGCAATCGGTATTGCCAAAAGCAATCTATGAACGAAAAGACAAAAAAGGATTCGTAACACCGGGTGAGGTAAAATGGCTTGATGGTCCATTGAAATACTTACTAGATATTGATTACAATCGACTCGATTTTCTAAATATATCTCAGGCAAAAAAAGAAATATCTGCTTACCAACAAGGAGATAAATCAAATGCAAAAATGGTTTGGAAAATAGCCACCTTGCACCATTGGCTAAAAAATAATCAATAATAAAATATGACCCCAAAAACCCCCAAAGATTCTATCATCACAATGACCGAAATAGTGCTACCGAACGACACCAATGTATTGAACAATCTTCGTGGTGGGAAGATTTTGCATTGGATGGATATAGCTTCAGCTATATCTTCTGGCAAACACTCAAATGCTGTAGTAGTAACCGCCTCTGTGGATAATGTATCGTTTGAAAACCCCATAAAATTAGGCGATGTAGTCACTATCACCGCTAAAGTAACTCGTGCATTTAACACCTCTATGGAAACACATATTGAAGTTTGGGCTGAAAACCTACCTACCCAAACTCGATATCGTTGCAATGAGGCTTACTATACTTTCGTAGCACTAGATAGCAATGGAAAACCTAAGAAAGTAAATGAGTTGGTGCCAGAAACGGACGAAGAAAAGCGACAATTTGCAGGTGCAAAACGCAGACGTGAGTTACGCTTGGTTTTAGCAGGTCGGATGAAAGCTAGCGATGCACAAGAGCTAAAAGAAATTTTCGAGTAATTAAGCGAGCAATGCCTCAATAATTTCCTCCGAGGCCTTGCCCTTGCCATAAAGGTTGATATCAAAATCATTTTGCTGGTTGAGCATTCGATTGTATCCCTTCATTATAGTTTCATAATTAGCTCCTGTAGTTACATTAAATCCATTAGATACTAGTTCTACCCACTCTGTTTGTTCGCGCATAGTCACACAGTTTTTCTGAAAGAAAAACGCTTCTTTTTGCAATCCTCCACTATCTGTCATGATGAGTTTGGCATTGACTGTAAGCTGCACCATATCTATATATCCAACTGGCTCTATCATTCTAAACTGTACTTCTATATTACTTTGAGCCAAAATTTTTCGGGTACGAGGATGTATCGGCACTACCACTTTAACTGAACTATTTATCTCATTTAGTGCTTGCATGATTTGGCTCAAATTATGGGCATCGTCCGTATTTTCTTGACGGTGAATAGTAGCTAAAACATAGTTGTTTTTCTCAAGCTCATTATCTACTAATATAGAGGATGTAGCGGCTGCTTTTTGAGCATAAAAAAGCGCGGCATCATACATTACATCGCCTGTTTTCACGATTTTGCAATCAATATTTTTATATCCTTCGTTGGCTAAATTTTGAATAGCTGTATCCGTTGGGCAAAACAAAAAATCAGAAATCCTATCGGTCAAAATCCGATTTATTTCTTCGGGCATCGCCATATTGAAAGAGCGAAGTCCAGCTTCTACATGCGCCACTTTTACATGCAGCTTTTTAGCAGCCAAAGCTCCTGCTAGTGTAGAGTTGGTATCGCCATACACCAAAAGATAATCGGGTTTCTCTAGCACAATCACTTTCTCGATTTCCTCCATCATACGGCCTGTCATAGCGCCATGCGAAAGTGAATGTATGTCTAGCTGATATTTTGGAGTGGGGATCTCCATTTCTTCAAAAAAAACAGCACTCATGTTTTTATCAAAATGCTGTCCTGTATGAACGATCACCTCTTCTACATTATCAAACTTCTTGACTGCTCTGCTCAATGCTGATGCCTTTATAAATTGTGGTCTTGCGCCTACGATGGTTAAAATTTTCATGTGTTTATTTTGTACTAATTTCATCTAATACAGTCGCCATTTTTTGTGTTAAACTGCGTCTCGAATATACATCTATATTACTCGCCTTTGTGCTCAATGTGTTATTCAAATAAGCTTGATGCCACTTTTTTAATTGTTCTTTTACCTCCGTCACTTCTTCATATTCTACTACTAAACCACTACCTGCCTCATTGATTATTTCAGCTGCATCGCCATCTTTAGGCCCTATACAAAGTACCGGACGATTAGAGGCTAGATATTCAAATATTTTTCCTGTCAAAATTGACTTGTTATTCCATGTTTGGTTGATTACAAGTAGTAAAATCTGTGCTTTGTTCTGAAGGGCTAACGCTTCGCCATGATTTACATATCCCACAAAGTTGACCAACTCACTTATGTTGTTTTCGGCTATCGTCTGTCTGATAGATTCTTCGATTTTACCTACTAATTTTACCTCTACGTTTTGTATCAATGGGTCATGCTCTTTTTTCAACTCCGACAAGGCTCTCCAAAGTACTTTCGGATCTCGAGCATTATTCATAGTGCCTATATAAGTAATCGTGAATTTAGCATCCAAAACGGTAGCTAAATTCGCTTTGTCGGATTCATCAAACCCATTGGTGACAACAGTGTAAGGTGTTTTTGAGATTGCAATCAAATCTTCACCCATAGTTTTGCCTATTGGGGTTATTCTATCACAATTGTCTAGTACTTTTTTTTCTAAAAACTTATGGCGTATATCGGCCAGCCAAGTCAAATTTAGTTCACTATAAAAATCAATTTGTGTCCATTGATCACGATAATCTACTACCCAAGGTAAATTAAATTTCTCTTTCACCCCCAATCCGATAAGATGACAGCTATGCGGTGGACCAGTTGATATCACAGCATCTACAGGATTTTCTTTTAAATATGTAGATAGATACTGAATAGCTGGCTTGATCCAAAACCTTCGAGCATCAGGTATAAAAAAATTACCCCTTACAAATACAGCGAGCTTATCTTTTAAACTCCATTTTTTGCCTTCTGACAAAAAATTGGCATCCATCTTTTGATCTTTTTTTTTGCCAATAAAGCGTTTGTACAAATCGAAAGGTTCCCAAATAGGTGTTTTAATCACTTCCACATCGGCTGGGATTTCGGCCGCCAATGTTTCGTCTAAAATTGGATAGTCACCATTTGAAACCGTGTACACCACAGGCTCCCAGCCAAACTCACGCAAGTACTTAACAAACTTTACCCAGCGTTGCACTCCTCCTCCCCCAGCTGGTACCCAATAGTAGGTGATGATTAGAACTCGCTTGAGCTTCATTCCGTTTGAGATGACTTTTTTCTAATTGCTAAAAACAAGGCAAAAGCCAGCAACAACAATATTAAACCTGAACTGGCATAGGCGATTTTTTCACCTAAGAAATAGGATTTTGGCACAAACTTAAACTCGATTTTATGTTTGCCAGCTGGTATAGCTAATGCACGTAAAACATAATCTGCGCGTATGATTGTAGTTTCTTTTCCATCTATGGTAGCCACCCAGCCTGGTGTGTAAAATATTTCTGAAAATACGCCTAATCCATTGCCGCTATTATTACTTTCATACACTAAATGATTAGGTTTATAGCTCAAGAGCGTGATAGCTGCTGTGCTATCTGTAGTGGGTTGTGCATTTTTCAAATCTGCTTCAAAACGAACATCAATAAATGCCGTCTGTTTAGGCAAAATGCCTTCTAATGATTTCAATTCTTCATCCGCATTTTTTACCGTTTTGATCTCCGATACAAACCAAGCATGACCAGATGCTTCGGGATTAAATTGAGCTCTAGGTTGACCATCTTGACCTTGCACGATAAAGTAACGCGTATTGAGCATATTCAACACATTCATGCCTCCCTTTTGAATATAAGCATCTATCAATTCTTGATAGCGTCTTAGTTTGGCAGCATGATAGCCGCCTATAGACTTATGATTGTAAGAAGTAGCCGCATCATTAAAAGAATTGACGGTAGTATTAAACACACGATAATTTAGTGTAGGGTCTTTCAAAATTTCTACATCTGCAGCAGTCAACTGAAAACGTGATTTCATTTGAGTGTTTTCTACAAAAACATCATCATGTATAAATCGCTTGCCTACACCTACCATATCAAACAGCACTAGAGCCGCAAAACCAGCTATAACCACATTCTTAGAAACCTTACTTTGTATATAAGCCCATATCAATCCTGCGCTCAATCCTGCCAACAAAAAGCTCCTAAATGAGTCGCTGCGCATGAGTGAAGCTCTATCTTCGCGCAAGGCAGATAACGCTACATCCCAAAATTGACCTTTCAATTCTGCATCGCCATTGCCCACAAAATCAAAAAGTGATGGCCCTATCAATGCCAAAATTAAACTCACGCCAGCGGTCAGTCCTGCTCCTACATAAAGCCCGTTTAACGCCTTTTCTTTTTCTATTTTGCCTGCTAACAATTGCGCTAAAGCATATATCCCTAATAGAGGTACCGTAAGTTGCGCCACTACGAGTATCATAGTTACCGTTCTAAACTTGTTGTAGCCTGGTAGGTAGTCAAAAAACAAATCTGAAAACCACTGTAGATTATGACCAAAGGATAATAAAATAGAGAGTAAAGTAGCAGTGCCCAGCCACCATTTGATAGGCCCATCTACCACCACCAATCCAAAGAAAAACAAAAAACACATGATGATTCCTAAATACACTGGCCCTGAAGTAAAAGGCTGATCGCCCCAATAGGTAGGCATTTGGCGGAGATATTGTGCCACTTGCTGAGCAGGTGCACCACTCGATTGCAACTTTTGTGCAATAGCGGAATTTTCATCCAATGCATAGTGCGATGACCCTCCATAAAAATTGGG
>CALAYL010000056.1 GCA_937894725.1 uncultured Bacteroidota bacterium | reverse complement strand
CAATGTATTAGTCCGATTCCAACCAGCGAAATAGACGTTATAAATGGCAGGTGGCGAAATGTTTAATTTTGCTAATAAAAAGTCAGAGCCCGTGTCTCCACCATTGTCATTGCTTGATGCTATTCGAGTAGATCCTGTGATAAATTGATTCGCCAATACGCCCTCGATACTTGGATTGGCACAACTGCTTGATTGATAATTAAAATAATACACCCACTGCGAAAAATCACTGATAGACGCATAGTTGCCTGCATCGTTGATGCTACAATGATCGGCTGTGAGTATATAAGGTGTGCAGTCTTGATTCGTGTTGTTGATTAGTGTGCCTGTACACCAACCGAAGTCGCCACCTGCTTTTACTAATATACGCACCACTGCTTGCTTTTCGAGATTGTATTTATTTCCTTCACTACAGTTTACGTTTACTTCGCAGCTCTCCGCATCACCAAATTCTCTGCTAGCATGTTTTTGAGGCAGGGAAGAAGTAGCTATTCCTAGCTCGTAGATATGAAGTTGATCATTGCTGTTTGGATTAGGACAGTATTCAAAAATGATTTCATTAGCACGCATAAAACCCGTGCAGTAAAACCCATTTGCAGATTTGTTGGTACTGGTAAAAGCGCCATTCATCTCTTTTTTATCTGCCGAATATATATGCAATGTAGCCCCTTCGGAGAGCGAGAATTTATCGAAGTAGGGCACTAATCCTTTTGCATTTTGTGATTTAATTTTAATGAAATACACTATTTTTCCATCCATATTTTTTTGCGTGGCTTGTAGTCGTAAATCAATATCTACAGGTATGCAGTAGCCAGCTTTGGGTAAACTATTTTTTACTAAATTTTGAGAAGTATCTGAAGTTAGTTGTGCATCTAACTCGATGGTCGCAATTTCATTTAGTAAAAAATCGTTGTATAAAAATGAGCGAGGGTGGATGTTTTCATTGGTTTGACAAAAAACATTTTTTGATATCAATAATCCAATAAAAAGTACAGCGATAGTTCGGAATGCTAACATGTTTTGAAGATTGTATAATCAAAGTTATTTAAAATTGCGTAATCGATGCGTTTGTTTGTTAAAATAGGAATTATTGTACTCACTATATTGTTGGGCTTTGTGATGCTGTTAGCTACACTCACATGGGTATATCAGGATAGGCTAAAAAGTGCGGCAATAAATACCATTAATGAAAATGTAAAATCACCTATTAAGGTCAAAAATGGTATCGATATTTCTTTTTTACGTCACTTTCCGAAAATCGATGTAGCCCTACATGGTGTGAGTATTCAAGACCCTTTGAACGCATCTCGAAAACTACTAGAAGTCGAACGTTTTTCATTGTTGGTCAATTTTTATGAACTTTTTGATGCTACCATTTCTATACGAAAAGCAGTATTTGAAAACGGCAGTGTATATTTATACCGCTCACAAAAAGGAGCATCGAATTTTGATATTTTAAAATCAAGTGGCGATGGCGAAAGTGCCGATTTGAAGCTCAATGCCGTCATTTTTAAAAACGTAAAACTGATATGGAACGACCGTAGTACCGATAGCTATTTTTCGGGAAAAGTGGATAATGCTACCTTTTCAGGCGATTTTAAAAAGCAACAATTTGCGATGGCATTGAAAGCTGATTTTTTTGCAGAACTGTTTATTTATGGCAGCGATTCTTTTACACTCCAAAAGCAAACTGCGCTTGATTTTAAAACAAATGTAAATCGTTTGACACACAAGATAGAGATTCAAAACTCTACACTAAGCATAGGGGGTAATGCGTTTGATATAGCGGGAGAGATAGCTACACATAAAAACGCATCGCTTAAATTGCATGCCAATTGTAAAGGCACAGAGATTGCGCAGTTGCTTGATTTGATGCCCAATAGCCAACAAAAAAAACTGCAAGGATTGAAAGGTAGCGGGGCTTATGAGATAGCCATTGACTTTGATAATAAAAATAAGTTGTCGCCTATTTTTAATTTAGACGCTTCGCTCGCCAAAGGTGAAATTAGCTTACCACAGTTGCCTCACAAGATCAAAAACATTGATGCGAAACTTCGGTATAGCAAGCAAGATGACAAATTGGTGATAGAGCGGTTTTCGTCTAGTTATGACCAAAAACCAATTCGATTTTCACTAATTATACACCAGCTTACAGGCTATCCAAGTTTCGAATTGAGTGCCGATGGTATTGCCAATCTCATGGCTCTTGAACGATTTCTACCTGATGCTAAAATAGAAGCCATCACAGGAGAATTACAATTTACTAACTTTCGGTTAGCTGGCAAAACAGATAAGTCCAAAAAACTCATTCCAAGTTCGTTCGAGGGTAGTGGAGCGTTCAAAATAAAGGACGCATCGGTGACTGCTGATGGCGTAAAATATGATAAAATAAATGGTGGATTAGCGTATAAAAACGAACACCTCTTTGCTACTGACTTACAAGCTGTTTTCTTGGGTAGTGACTTGAAGTTTAATGGACAAATCGACAATTTATTTCCTTATATTTTTGAAAAAGTAAAACGCGATGGACAGACAATTTTGCTTGTGTCGGGTAGTCTTCAAATAGGCCTTTTTGACCTCAACAAAATGCTTGCCGCATTTGATAAACAGGATAAAAAAGTAGCTGCTGAAAAAATCAATATTCGAGACATTTTTTCAATATCAGGTCAGTTGAAACTTAGTGTTGATGAATTTAAATACCAGCAGCTCAACTTCAAGCATATTATATCAGACATTCGGTTGTCGAGCGGGGTTATCCATCTCGACAATTTTCATTGCAATGCCATGGGAGGAGATTTTGACCACAAGGGGTTTATAAAATTCACCGCAGACAATGAGCTACAAGTATCTGGCGACTTGACTGTGCGAAGTTTAGATATAGTAAAACTCTTTGAACAGGCAGAAAATTTTGGACAGCAAACGCTTACCGCTAAAAATTTGAAAGGGAAAATAAATGCAGACCTGAGTTTCAATGCTTACTTCGATGATTATAAAACAATCGATTTGAGGCGACTTGTAGCCACGTTGAGGTGCAATATTTCTAGTGGGGAGTTAATAGCTTTTGAGCCTATTAAAATCGCATCAAAATTCATTCGATTAGAAGAGCTAGATCATATTTATTTTTCAGATTTGAGTAATGAATTGATAATTAAAAATGGCGTTATTACCATTCCTCAGATGGAAGTGCAATCGAGTGCTATCAACGTGATGATGAATGGAACGCACACTTTCGAAAATCAAATTGACTATCATTTAAAAATCAATCTTCGCAAATTACTCGCCAATAAGTTTCGCAAAAATAATGCAGAGCAATATATCGAAGAGGATGCTTATGAAGGCACAAATCTATTTTTATCTATTAAGGGGGATATGAAAAATCCAGCAGTGAGTTATGATAAGTCTGCTGCTAATAATAAAATCAAAGATGATTTTAAAACAGAAAAGGAAACACTCAGAAATCTATTTAAGAAAGAAAATGAGACAAATAAAAAGCCAGACATAAAAGAGGAGAAATATTTTCAGACAAGAGAGGAGATAAAGTATATCGACTTTGATGAATAAGTTTAACGTTTATTCAACTCGTCTCTGATTCGGGCAGCTTTCTCATAGTCTTCGTTTTGGATAGCACGTTGCATTTCCTCCTCGAGTTCATCAGCAGATAGCGAACTGTAGTCAGCCGCCCCGGCAGGAGGATTATTTAGGGGCATATTGGTCAACTCTTCTATCGTTTTTTCGATGAGCTCTTCTTCGCTCTGATGGGTATCTAGTAGCGCATCTTGCTCACCATCTACACCAGCTTCGTCTAATATATTTTGCGCGACAAATATAGGGCATTCAAATCTTACAGCCATGGCTATGGCATCGGATGTTCTAGAGTCTATCTCGATGGTATCATCGCCATTGATAAATACCAATTTGCTAAAAAATATACCTTCTTTGAGTTGTGAAATATGAATGTGGTCGAGCTCTAAATTAAATGCATCGCAGATGTGCTTCAGTAGGTCGTGAGTGAGTGGTCGTGAAGGTTTCATGTTGTCTAATGCCACTGCTATAGCTTGTGCTTCATAGCCACCTATCACGATAGGTAATCTACGTGTACCATCTATTTCTCCCAGTATCACAGCAAATGAATGTGTCTGAGTGACAGAGTGGGAGAGGGCTACTATTTCTAATGGAATCTTCTTCATCGACCGAAAGATAAAATTTTTTTCATAGATAGAAATTGAAATGCAAATTAAACCCAATACAAGTAATAAAAATCAAATGAAATTACCCAACAGAGAAGATTTTTCTACTTCATAGATTTGAGTAACCCATATCAGCATTAAGTCTATTGATGCGTAATTTGGGTTAAAAAAAGCTCCTCTGATCTACAGAGGAGCTTTGCTAAAATATTTGCAGAAAGTTAGAATTTATAACTCAACTGTAGCGTGTAATTTCTTGGTGCTTGAAACTGGCCTGGTCGAGTCATCCACTCTTCATTTATCAGGTTTTTGATGATAAACTGAATCTTAAATTTCTCAACAGGCTTAAACCCAATTCCCATATTGATGATATGATTCCCTTTTGAGCCTTGAGCTATTTGGTTATTTCTATATTCTGTGAGACCACTAAATGCAGAACCACCAATAGCACCGAATAGTGGACTAACAAACGCATAGTCAATATTTTCTTGGAATCCGATGTATTGGTAATCGATATTGAAATCAAAATATTTGTGATCTAAACTTAAGATAAGTTTAAACTGGTGGCGTGGTCGATATTTCAAGAAATTTTTGGTTGAAGAAGAGGTCATACCATACGTAAAGGATTCTTGAGTAGAAGTATCAATACTTGCAGGTGCATTAGCATTATTGTATGCGTTGAAGTTAGGCTTGATGGTGTCTCCTTTGCTATCAAACAATACGAGTCTGTCATTCCAATTGAGTGATTTAGCATCAATGAACGTATAGCCTGCTGCTAGGTTAAGCGTAAATCCTTTAAATTTGCCCTCTACACCAATCAATCCCTCTGCTCCCAGTATTCGAGTATTGCCTATGTTTTGCGAAGAAAATCCTGCACCAAAGTTAGGTGGAAGAGCTACACCAAAAGAACCAAAGGTAAACTCCATCATATTTTGGTATTGATTCCAAAATCCAGAAAGATCTACAAATCCTACCCAACCTGATTTTTTTCCTAGTTCAAAGCCTTGCTTGAGTCCGAGTTCTGCACTAAATCCTTTCTCTGGTTTTAGTTTTGCATTAGGGTATATACCTATAGGGCCTAAAGCTGTAGTAACATATCTTTCAGCTATAGATGGGTATCTAAATCCTTGACCAAAAGAGCCTCTGATAAAGGTAGCTGTATGTGCTTGATAGTTTACCCCCAATCTGAAAAGCGGATAGGTCAAATCTTTTAGGCTGTTTGCGCCATCTACATTGAAGTATTCCCAACGTGCTCCTAAACTCACCGTAAGACGATTAAAAAATTTCGCATCTACTTGTGCAAATACAGACGCATTGTAGGCATCGTGACCTTTATCTCCATATAAATATGGATTTGGAATGTATCCGATTGAGTCAATCACTTGTTGTCTTGCAGCACCTGTCAATGTATCATTTGGATTATCAGGAGGACGTACTTTATCTACTCTACCTCCTAAGCCAGCAAGGAAATTGAGACTTATTTTCTTAGAAACCTCAAATGGTCTTGAGTATGACAAGTCTATAATGTGTCTATTGGCAATAGATCCTTGCCCTGTACTATTTATATTTGATGAATTAAGTAGTCTATACTTTAAAGAGATATTATTTCCTTGCTTATCGAAGTAAGTTATGAATGGGTCAATGAGGTATCGACCATTGTCATATTTCGTTACAGTACCTGGAAATGGTCTGTATCCTTGATCTCCAATTCCATTCCATAAAAAGAATGTAGTTCCCCAGCTCCAATAGCCTAATAGATTGATACCTACATTAAGCCCTTCTAATTTATTTTTGAATCGATAGCGTATTTTCGCATTCAATCTTCCATCTTGACCACCAGCTGCGCTTTCTGTACCTGGTATTACTATTGAATCTGTACCTGATGCTGTTTTGATAGTGGTAGGTACTCGGCCAGCAGATAAGTATCCTCTATCATTGTTGTATGCAGCTCCGAATACCATATCCCATTGCCCTATTTTTCTTCTGTCTGCTAGGTTTACTCCAGCCATCCATTGTGGAGCGCCATTCCACCATTTCAATGCTCTTGTTTTAGTAGGACTATCGTAAAAACCTACATAAGTAGTCACTTTAGTTACTGGCTTATCTTTTGCGTATGCCATACGAGCATTGATTACCCCATTCAAAGCACCTGAGCCATAAAGCGCAGAGGCTGCTCCTTTGATAATCTCTACTTGATCTACGTTTTCCATAGGTATCATACTCCATTTTGCATCATCGGCATCGGCAGTAGTTACTGGAAGGTCATCATACAATACAGATACTCTAGTACCTGCTCCATACGACCATCCAGAACCTCCACGGATATTCGCTTGTCCGTCAGCTATCGTTACACCTGGCACTTTTTGCATACCATTTGAAAGATCTGTGATATTTTGATTGTTGAGTGTAGTATTGTTCAATACATCCATCGAAATTGTTTCTTCCGAAAGTTTTTTTCCATACTTACTTCCCGTCACTACCACTTGATCCATCAAACGCTCCTTCTCTTTGAGCGTAATGTTCTTGGTTATAATGTCTCCTTCTTTTAAGGTGACTTTTGCAACTACATCTTCTTTTCCAATATAGCGATAGGTAACAAGGTAAGTACCCGCAGGAACACTCAGCTCATAGTTGCCATCAAAATCAGACACTGTTGCCTGCCCTTTTGCCGCATCAATAATAACGTTGGCCTGTATTAGACCTTCGCCCTTTTCATCTTTAATAACACCTTCTATTTTTGCGTTTTGAGCAAAAATATTGCTCGAAAAAAGCAAGAAACAATAAGCTAGTACCCTTCTTTTCATCTGATTTTGTTTTGGTTTTTGAAAGGTCTAAAGAAATGTTTTTTTTTGTTAAACAAAAATTATTTTTTAAATGTCATTTTTTTGTCATATAAACAAAGTTTTTTTTTATGTTTTGGATATTGAAATAAATAGTTTTATGTTTACTTATCAACGCAAAAAAAACCAACACCAATGAAACAAATTTTCACTATTCTATTAATGGCAATGTCTGTGCAATTTGCCTATAGTCAATGTGCGCCCTGCACCGCAGGTCTTACGGCTTGCCCAGTTGCTGGAGGGCTCTGCAACAAGTCCGATACAGGAATGGCAAATCAGCCCTATCAAAGTGTAATCCGATTTTATTTGCCATCTATTTTGCGTGATCCATCTTTGTTAGCCCAATGCTCTGGATGTAGCTACATAAAACTTCGAAAAGTTAAAATCACGGGATTGACCAATTTACCATCAGGTATAACTAATTATAATTTTGATAAAGTACTAGCACCTTACAAAGGATACTACAATGTAGAAGGCGGTGATACTTTAGGTTGTGTAACTCTTTGTGGTACTCCAATTGCTGCTGGCAGATATATTATAAGTGTAAACTTATTGGCAGACGTGACTGCAGTAGGTACACCCATCGGCAATGTAGATCAAAACAACAACAGTCTTACTTACACCGATACGATGTATATTTTGCCTGACACATCTGGCTCTGTGGGGTCATTTACTTTTGGTGGTATCAGAGAGTCTTGCGATTCAGTCCGAGCATGCTTTAATGCTACTTTAGCAGCTCCTTCTCCAAATATCACTCGCTACGCTTGGAACTTTGGTAACGGGGCTACTTCCTCACTCCAAAATCCTGGTTGTGTTACCTATAATCAGCCAGGTACTTATAATGTAGTACTCAAAACCTCTTTTTATGATTATTACATCAAAAAATTCCATATCAATAATATGACCAACCCTGGTTCATGGAGAGGCGATATTGAGGAGCTAACCTCAGGTGATCCAGATACCTATACCATTATCGGAGCACTCGGAGTGAACACACGTGCCAATCCCGTAGATGCATCTACGAATTTTAACCTCCCTATTCCTTTGGCTCAGAGCGTACTGCCTCCAGGTACTACTAGCTTATCATTTGAGCTTTGGGATAAAGACAATGGCCCTCCTTTTGGAAGTGCTGATGACTTTTTGGGCACATACAATATTAATATTAACTCATTCCCTTTCTTGCCTTATGATGTGAATTTCTCTGGTTCTAATTCACAAGGTTATATCACGATAGATACGGTATTAAGCACATTAATCACAGATACGTTGAAAATCGTAATCAAGCCTAAGCCAACTAATCCAATTATTGTGGCTTCTATGGATACTACTTGTATTGGCGATTCAATCCGGTTGGTAGCTACTCCGTATTGTGCTACTTGTACATACTCATGGACTCGCGATGACACTGTTTCTGTATTTGGAATGACAGATTCAGCATTTTATACTACTTTTTCAGGAAGATATAAAGCCAATGTGATAGATAATTTCACTGGTTGTACCAATATAGGAGACAGTACTAAAGCTATTTATTTTGCTGAAACGCCAAACAACTACTATGCGCTATCGTATTACTCCCCTACCAACGTTATGTTTTTAAATCCAAGTTTAGGGGCTACGCTTAAAGCTCGTTGGTTTAAAGATGGATTAGAAATAACAGGACAATCAGGAAAGCAAATTCCTTTCTTAGGTGACGGTTTGTACCAAGCCTTGGTTTATAATCCAATCTATGATGGCTGTTCTACTTTGACTGATACAGTTAGAATAAGTACTGTAGGTATAGCAAACGAATTGGCAAATTCATATAATTTGAGTCTTTATCCTAACCCAACAGCAGGCAATGTACATATGAGCCTTCAAATTGCTGCCGAAAAGGTAGAGATTCAAGTTTTGGACATGACTGGCCGTGTGGTGTATATCGCTAATGAATCTGTTTCTCTACAAAAACTCGAAAAGGATATAAACCTGGAGTCTGTGAATAGAGGTGTATATACAGTCTTGATTTCAGCCAACGGAAATAAAATCTCTAAAAAACTAGTGGTTCAATAACCACTAGTTTTTTATCCACATTGCTATTTTATCAATAGAAATTTATAAATTTGAATTATTAATCTAAAACAAAACAAAAAATGAAAAAATTAATTTTTACCCTTTCTACATTGGCCTTGATGGCTACAGCTGCTAATGCACAATACTGTGGCGGAAGTGCTACTTCTGTATGTTCTCCAAGACCAACTACAGATACTGCAGGATTGACTCCTTTACCTCAAGAACTTCCTTGCATCATTCGTGGTGTGGCTGTTGACCAAGTTATCTTTTTTGAAAACTTTAAGTCATATAATCTAAATGGATCAAATCTTACTATTGACTCGTTGAAACTTGACAGCATTGGTAATCTTCCTGCTGGATTGTGTTGGAAAACAAACAAATCAAGCAACACATTTGCAGGAGGCGAAGTAGGATGTATCAGAGTTACTGGTACTACCACTGCTGCATCTGGACAATATAAGTTGAAAATTATCGCTACTGTTTATACTCCATTAGTTAAACTTACTAAGCAAGATGCAGAGACTTTGGCTGATCTTAGATATTATGTACGTGTGAACTGCCCTAACCTAACTTGCCCAGATGTTGACACGACTAATGGAAAAACTACTGCTTTCATTTCTTACAATCAAAATTGCAATGTAGGTATAAACGAAGCTAGCAAAGATTTCAATTCTTTGACAGTTGTTCCAAATCCTTTCAACAGCAGCTCTACACTTTCATTTATAGCTGAAAAAGACGAAAACTATACAGTGACTATTACTAACATCATAGGAGCTGTTGTAGCTACTAAAAACGTATCCGCTACGGTAGGTCCAAATGAAGTAAAAATCGAAAGAAACGGTCTTGCAGCAGGCGTTTACATCGTAAACCTTTCTAACGGAAAAGCTACTGAGCCAAGAAGAATTGTTATCCAATAATCATTTCTAACTCAATTTACTTGACGGTTGCCGATTTCGGCAACCGTTTTTTGTTGATAAAAAATGTGCGTTTACTGAATGGATTATTTATATTTGCTTATAAAATAAAAACCCCAAAAACAATGAAAAAACTTTTTACCACCCTATCTTTATTTTTGGCAGTAGCTGCGGCATCTGCTCAATCTTGTCCTGGTACAGTGACTGCCAATTGTACTGCAGACGCAACTACAGCATCGGCTACATTTAAGCCAGATTACACACAATTTCCATGTGTAACTCCAGGTGTTGACTATTCTCAATCACTTTCATTCAAAATACCATCATCTGTAACTCAACCTCAGCCAGTAGATATCGACTCGGTAGAGTTTGTGAGCCTTGAGGGGTTGCCATGTGGACTTTGTTGGAAGTTAAATAAGCCTTCAAAACGCTACAACAAAAACGAAATCGGTTGTTTCTTGATTCAAGGAAATTCTAGCGATGCTTCTGGTCAGTACAAATTGACAATCGTAATGAACGCTTGGTTAGTAGGCAGTACTTCGCCTAATATGGGCTTGCAAACTGACCTTGCTGGATTAGTTCATTATGTGAGAGTGAAAGATGCACAAGGTAACTGCCCTGCAGTAAACACGAATGCTACCAATGTTACCCCTGCTACAGGTTGTGCACTTAACCCAGTAGGCATCGAAACATTGAAGTCTATCAAAGGAATCAACATGATGCCAAATCCACTTACAAACAGAGCTGTAGTTACTTTCGAGAGTACAGAAGCAGGTACTTATACTTTTGAAACTATCGATGTAGTAGGTAAGGTAGTAGCTTCATCTACTAAGCAAGTAACTGTAGGAGCTAACCATATCGAAATGAACAGAGCCGCTTTGCCTGCTGGAGTTTATTTCTTAAAAATAGCGAATGGCAAATCAACTTCGACAGTAAAGTTCGTAATCGCTGACTAATCTGTAGCATTATCAAAATTTATGAAGCCCCGCATTGGCGGGGCTTTTGTTTTTTCAAAAGCTTGTGTACTTTTAGAAAAACTAAAACAAATGATGAAAACATTACAACAATGGCTTGATGAATATGCGGTGAGCCATCAAAATCCTACCAATAAGCTAGTGCATTGGTTCTGTGTGCCTACAATCTTCTTTACAGTAGTTGGGTTGTTTTATAGTATCCCTGTAGGCACACCAGGCACGATTACAGAAGGTTTGATTGCCAAAATAATGGTAGCACTAGTTACCATATATTATTTCACTTTATCTAAATCGCTTTCGATAGGCATGTTTTTATTTAGCTTGCTTTGTTTAAGCTTATGTTACACCATACAAACTGTTTTTGGCTTGAATCTTGCATATACATCTTTAATCATCTTTGTGCTAGCATGGATTGGTCAATTTTGGGGACATAATGTGGAAGGAAAAAAACCATCATTTTTGAAAGACCTCCAGTTTTTGATGATTGGGCCAGCATGGGTGATGACATTTATTTATAACAAACTTGGTATCAAACTTTAAATCTACAAATGAAAAAAACAATTCTTTCTCTCGCTATTGTACTTATATCTGCACTTTCTTTTGCGCAAGATGCGCGTGCTATTCTAGAAAAATCAATAGCAGTCACCTCCTCAAACCGTAGCTGTGTATATACGATGAAAGGTACAGAGCGCATACCTAGCAAGACCACTTTTATAAAAATGGAAATGATAACAAAAGTAAATACATCTCCTCTCAAAATTTATTCAAAAGTACTTTCTGACCCCAATAAAGGCACAGAGTTGTTGTACGTAAAAGGCGAACGTGGAGATAAAATTCGGGTCAATCCAGGCAAGTTTTTACCTACACTCAATTTAGCTTACAATAGCAGTCTGCTTACTAAAGATCAGCATCATACGTTGTGGAGTTCAGGCTTTAGTTTTTTTGCTCGATTGATAAGAGATGGAATCAAGCAAGCTGATGCACAGAATAGATTTGACGAAGTATTTAAGTATGAGGGAGAGGTTGTTTTTGGTGGTAGAAAGTGCTATAAAATCACCATTACTGACCCAACATATAGCTATACAACAGTAGTAGGTAAAGCGGGGGATAATTTATTTACACTTTGTCAGCGAGAGTTAGTTCCCGAAATCAAGTTAATTGAACTCAATAGTTGGATTAAAAATTTCGAAACAGATTTGTCTGGAAAATCGATAAAAGTGCCCTCTGCTTATGCTAAGCAAGCCGTATTGTATATTGATCAAGCAAATTCTTTTCCTATATACCAAGAAATGAATGATGACAAGGGTTTGTACGAAAAATATGAATACAACGGTCTGAAAGTGAATCCTGCATTTGCAGCTGATGAGTTCACTGAAAAGTTTAGTGAATACAATTTTTAAAATAGTATAAAGTAATGTTTAAAAAAGTTTTGTGTGGTCACACAAAACTTTTTTGTTTTATATTGGTCTTTAATAAATGAAAACACACCATCTTTTAATCACCTTTTTCGCACTGAGTATGCTAGTAGCTTGCTCTCCAAAGCTTGTAATAGACGGCAATACCGCTTATAATCTTAAACAATATACGGTTGCTCCAGCCTTATTGCAAAAGGATTTTTCGAGTACTACTGACCCTATAGTGAAAAGAGAAATTGCAAAAAAAATAGCCACAGCTTATCGCTCAAAAAATGACTACAAAAATGCCGAGACATGGTATATAAAATTGGCCGATATTGGCCAATCGGATGCCCTCTATGATGCGGCTAAGATGCAGCAATCGCAAGAGCGGTATGATGATGCCATCAAAACATTTACTCAATATTCTAAGATGGATGCGGTGAGCAAAAATATAGCGCGTGGGGAAATCAGAAACTGTGAATTGGCGAAGAAGTGGATAGCAGAAAATACAAAAATAGCAGTGCAAAATATCACTGAGATAAATAGTACTGCTGCTGATTTTTCTCCTTTTTTGATACATAGCAATCTCTATTTTAGCAGCGCTCAGTCTACTGCAAAAGGCGATATAACTAATGTATGGACAGGTGAAAAAAATGCAGATATTTTTAAAACAAAAAAGCAAAGCGAAAAGTGGGAGAAGCCCACTCCACTCGACTCTGCTATCAATACCGCAGACTTTGAGGGTACATGCGCCTTTTCGGCCGATGGCAATCAGCTTTTTTTTACAAGATGTGGTACTGTTGATTTGAGTACAAAGCAAGCTATCAAATCGGCTACAAATCAGTACTGTCATATATTTTATAGTCGAAAATTGGGGGCAAACTGGGTGGAGCCAGAGAAGCTAAAACTCTTTCATGATACGATTAATGTAGGTCACCCATCCATTTCCGCAGATGGTAAAATGCTTTTGGTAGCATCTGATGCACCAAATGGATTTGGTGGCAAAGATTTATATTATTTTCTCAAAACCGATACAGGCTGGAGCCCTCCTTACAACTTAGGTACCCACATCAATACCAAGGGCGATGAAGTGTTTCCGTGGTTAGATGAAAAGGGTGTACTTTATTATGCATCAAACGGTTTGCCGGGTATGGGAGGCTTAGATGTTTTCCGTGCCCCAAAGGATAAAAAAAGCTGGAAAGAACCGACCAATCTCGAAGCACCCATCAATTCTGGTGCAGACGATTTCGGGTATATTATCGAAAAATATAAGCCAACATCTATCAATGATGAAATTTTAAAAGCAGGTTATTTTACATCCAATCGTGCAGGAGGGAAGGGTAGCGATGATATCTACAGTTTCTCAGAGCGATGGGTCAATTATTTTGTTCTCAAAGGATTAGTGCAAGAAAAGAACTATCTACAACCCGACAATCCCGATAGTGAGTTGAAAGGGATGAAGCCTATAGACAAAGTGATGCTGATAGTCAAATCGAATATAGATAGCATGACACTTGTATCAAATACCGCTGGTGTATTTAGTAGCCCTCTCAAAGCAGAAACAGAGTACAAGCTTACGGCCTATAAGTCAGGTTACTTCAGCAACACAGCCACATTTAGTACCAAAGGCAAGCGAAATCAAGATTCTACCTATATTTATATTTCGACTGTAATCGAGCTCAATCGTATTTTTCCTCAAAAGGAGATCGTAATCCCAAATATCTATTATGACTACAACAAAGCTACGTTGCGTGAGGAGTCTAAATTAGTATTAGATTCTATTCTCATTTTCTTTAGCGACAACAAAGACTTGGCGATTGAAATTGGCTCTCATACCGATAGTCGTGGTAGCGATGTTTATAACGAAAAGCTTTCGCAAGCTCGTGCACAGTCAGTGGTCGATTATTTGATAATGAAGGGAGTGGCAGAAAGCCGCCTTACTGCCAAAGGATATGGCGAAACGAAGTTAACGAACCAGTGTGCGAATGGGGTGGAATGCACAGAAGAGGAACATCAGAAAAACAGACGTACCACTTTTCGAATTTTGGGTTCAAACAAGGTGATCGAATCTACTACGCCTGATGAGATAAAAGTAGTGCCTAAGGAGTAATGCTTTTTTTCGGTCTATTGGAGTAGAAATTAGCTACTGCATTCTCCAATTCAACCAATAAAGAAGGGTCTGTTATTTCTTCTTTTTTAAGTTTTTCTTCCTGCATGAGCTTTTCAAAATGTGCATATACAGTACTTATTGCTAGGCTACGTTCATCTGCGATTTGTTGACAAGTTTTTCCCTTCAAAAACATATCTAAGGTGGTAAGTTGACTAGACCCTTTTTCTTTCTTTTTCGTCAAATCGGCTGGTTGTAATGAAGCTATATCGTGTGTTTTTTTGTCTTTGTAGAGTTTATTTCCCTCATAACTTAGCTGATACATGTTCGACATTAATTTCCAGATTGCCATGGCTAAACTATCGAGATCTCTTACATATTTTGTTGTTTTTGGTTTTACACTCCATTCTTTTTTATGTGAATAGATAGCTGTAATCACGGAATAAAGTTGTTCTGTAAAATACCCTATCGCTCCTTCCGCTTTGGCTAATATTTTTTCTGAATCATTTTGTGCGATATAGGTCTCCATCACTTGATTAAACTTGAGTGCTATCTGCTCTAAGTTATTAAAGGTGAGTTGCCATGATTGAATCTTAGTCACCGCATCTTCTTTCATAGGGATGCTCGAAACTCTCGTCTGCTCTATCAATTCGTTGATAAGATAGGTTGTTTTGTGCAAATCAAAGGCCGCTATGATCTGTCTGAAGATGTACGATTTTTTTGCTTCTGTTAGATCATCGCTATCAAATTCATTGAGTGTAGTGTTTTCAAAAAAACCAAGCACACGATTGTCGAGTAATAAACTATTTTGGGTGATTTTTGACTTCAATACGATGCCTTCAAGACTTGTACAGCGGCTCAGTGCCACATACACTTGCCCAGGTGCAAATGCGCTACCCACATCGATGATAGCTCGCTCAAAGGTCAATCCTTGACTCTTGTGTATCGTTATTGCCCATGCGAGTTTGAGTGGGTATTGGCTAAATATACCGACCACTTTTTTTTCTATCTGATTGTTGTCTTCATTTACCTCATAGCGATTGTTTTCCCATTCTGCCCGCTCTACCGCTATTGTTATTTTATCGTCTATCAAATATACAAGTAAATCGCCTTCGTCATTTACCCCTTCATATATGCCAATCTTGCCGTTGTAGAAGCTTTTATCATCCGAAGTATCGTTTCGGATAAACATGACTTGAGCACCTACTTTTAATTTTAGATTCATCAAAGTAGGAAACATAGATGGAGGAAAGTCACCCTCTATTTTTGCATCGAAAAATTCAATTCGCTCTTCGATTTTATCAAGCTCTTGCTCATTGATAGCTTCTGCATTTTTATTGTGTGTAGTGAGTGTGATATAGCCCTTTTCGCGCGCTTCGTAGTTTGGGAAGTAGCGACTTTCGAGTGCATAATAATCCGACTCTTCTAGCACTCCGTTTCGGATATTATTTAAAAGGCCTATGAAACTGTAGTCTGATTGTCGGTAAATGTGCGTGAGTTCAAAATGTTTTGTTTGCATTTTTTGCAAAACCAAAGCATCAAAAAAAAACGGGCTTTTGTAATATTTTGAAAGAATAACCCAGCTCTCATCGCGCATGATAGGAGCAAGTTGATAGAGGTCGCCAATCATCATCAACTGTACACCACCAAAGGGTTGTCGCTTTCGCCTCACATACTGCAATACAAAGTCCACCGCATCGAGTAGATCGCTACGTACCATACTCACCTCATCTATGATAAGCAGTTGCATTTCTTCTATTACTTTGCGATGGTCTTTGTTGAATCTGCAGTGTTTACCCAACTCATGCCTATTGAGGGCTATATTAAAATCTACAATATCATTATTGGGAATAAAACTTGTAATGGGTAGGTGAAACATGGAGTGAAACGTACTTCCTCCGGCATTGATAGCGGCTACTCCTGTTGGCGCTATTACTACAGTGTTTTTAGTTGAGTTCGACAATATTTTTTTGAGCAATGTAGTTTTTCCTGTACCTGCTTTTCCTGTCAAAAAAACATGTCTATCTGTATTTAATACATACTCCTCCACTATATCGGCTACTTCTTGTTTCATAGGACTAAACTAAATAAGCTTCCGCTTTTGTCGCGTTTAAATCTACTAAAATATGTTCTTGCAAAGTGGTTGAAAGCATTATGCCTACATAGTCTGCGGCTATTGGGAAAAATTTATGTTTCCTATCGACCAGTACTGCTACTTGTACTTTTTTAGGATTGAGGGCTATGATAGGTTGTAATGCAAAGAAAACAGTACGACCAGTGTTGGCTACATCATCTACGATGATAATAGGCTTGTTCGTGATTGATTTTTGTGTCGTGTCTAACTCTATTTTATCTGCCAATGGGTCTGTTTTATTTATAGTGAGGGGTAGTATGCTTATTTTGATGCGTTCGTTTATCATCGCTATTTCCTCTTTTATCATTTCTGAAAAAACTACTCCATTGGGTACTATCCCTACAAGTATGATTTCTTTTTCATCAAAATTTCCTTCTATAATTTGAAAAGCGATACGCTTTGTCTTTTGCACTATATCCCAATGGTCTAGTAAACTTGTTTTCATGTTTTCAAAATTCTATTGTCTCAAAATTACACTTTTTATTAGAGTCTATCTTTGCTCAACAGTCTTTTTTTTGAGCTAAGCTAAACTTTTGGTGCAAAAAATCATTTCTTGATGTAGGGCATAAGATTATATTTACATTCTGAAATAAAGATTATGATAGAACGAATAGCATTTATTTTGTTGGTAGGCGGTGGCGGTTTTTTTGCTTTTACAAAGTTTAAAACCATCTATCGAAATATCATGTTGGGTCGCAAGGAGTCTATTCCCGGCAACCTGAAAGCTATGCTACTAATAGCGTTGGGGCAAGGTAAGATGTTTAAGCGACCAGTAGCAGCAATGTTGCACGTAGTGATTTATGTTTCGTTTGTGATCACCCAAATCGAGCTAATAGAAATCTTTGTAGATGGACTTTTTGGTACACATCGATTTGTATTTCATCTTTGGGAAGGTATCCCTTTTTTGAAAGGGCTGTATGTTTTTACTATTTCTTTTATAGAAGTACTATCCCTACTTACTTTCTTTGTTACGATTGCCTTTTTGTGGAGAAGAAATTTGTTAACCATTCCACGTTTTCATATGGCTGAAATGAAGGGTTGGGCAAAGAAAGATGGTAACATCATACTTTTTCTTGAAATCATCCTATTGACCAATATATTTTTGATGAATACAGCCGACATGGCTGCTCATAATGGAGAATACGGGTTTTTAATAAGTGGTTTTTTTGCGAGTGTATTTGAGGGAATGGATTATTCAACACTTATGGTTTTAGAGAAAATAGGATGGTGGGGACACATGGTCACTGTAATGACTTTTTTGATTTATCTTTCTTATTCAAAGCACCTTCATATTTTACTTGCATTTCCTAACACCTTCTTTACTAGGCAGCAACCTAAAGGATATATTGCCAACATGGATTCGGTGACCAAAGAAGTGAAGCTGATGATGAATCCTGATGCAGCTTTTGCGGCTCCTGCCGATGGTGCAGAAGAAGCTCCTGTTAAGTTTGGTGCGAAGGATGTATTGGATTTGAGTTGGAAAAATATACTCGAAGCCTATACCTGTACGGAATGTGGTAGATGCTCTGCGCAATGTCCCGCGAATATGACAGGAAAGTTACTTTCTCCTCGTAAAATCATGATGGATACCCGCGATAGAATCGAAGAAATAGGCAAAAATATGGATGCCAATGGTGGTGTATGGAAAGATGATGGCAAATCACTAATCGAAAATGGTTATATCTCGGTAGAGGAGTTGCGTGCCTGTACTACCTGCAATGCTTGCGTAGAAGAATGTCCTGTCAATATCTCACCGCTCGATATTATTGTTCAGCTTAGAAGAAGCTTGATAATGGAAGATTCTAATTCGCCTGCGGAGTGGAACGGAATGTTTTCAAATCTTGAAAACAATGGTGCACCATGGCAATTTTCGCAGCAGGATAGATTGAACTGGGCAAACGAAAAATAAAATAAACGTAGTAAAACACACGATATGATAGCAAAAGAAATGTCAGAATATGCCGCTAATGGCGAGATGCCCGAGGTATTGTTTTGGGTAGGATGCTCTGGTAGTTTTGATCAGCGAGCACAGAAAGTGACTCGTGCATTTGTGAAAATATTAAACCATTTAAAAATCGAATTTGCGGTATTAGGTAAAGAAGAATCTTGTACTGGCGATCCTGCTAAGCGTGCTGGCAATGAATTTGTATATCAAATGCTCGCAATGCAAAATATCGAAGTGCTCAACGGCTATGGTATCAAAAATATCGTAACTACTTGTCCGCATTGTTTCAATATTTTAAAAAATGAATATCCTTCATTAGGTGGTAATTATAACGTAATTCATCATGCTGTTTATTTACAACAACTCATAGACGAAGGCAAAATAAAGATGAGCGAAACGGGCATTTTTAAAGGGAAAACAATCACATATCACGATTCATGCTATCTTGGTAGAGCGAATGATATATATGAAGCACCTCGAAAAGTATTGGAAGAGCTGGATGCAGAGTTAGTTGAAATGAAGAGTTGCAAAACACGTGGTTTGTGCTGTGGCGCAGGCGGTGCTCAGATGTTTAAAGAAGAAGAAAAAGGCTCTGTTCGTATCAATGATGCACGTACAGAGGAAGCGCTAGCCACTAAAGCAGATATTGTAGCTGCAGCATGTCCATTTTGCAATACCATGATGTCTGATGGAGTCAAAAATAAAAATCGTCAAGATACGGTGAAAGTATTTGATATTGCCGAATTGATAGCAGCGGGTCAGGGTCTTGAGAATATAAGCTTTTAACCCAAACTCATCGGTGTTTAAAAAGATATTGCGTATTACGAAAAAGGCGATGATTTACTTCTTCGTCATTTCGATTGTCAGCGTTATTGTGTTTCGCTTTGTTCCAATATTTTTTACGCCTTTGATGCTGATACGAACAGTGCAACAAATAACTGCTGGCGAATCTCCTCGAGTGGCTAAAACATGGGTGTCATTAGACAATATATCGTCTGCCATGCCCTTGGCAGTAGTGGCGAGCGAAGACCAGCAGTTTTTTGAGCATCATGGGTTTGATTTAGCATCAATCAAAAAAGCATTTAGCAACAATCAAAAAAGTAAGCGTATAAAAGGGGCGTCAACCATATCACAACAAACGGCTAAAAATGTTTTCTTGTGGCCTGCCCGATCATGGATTCGCAAAGGATTTGAGGTGTATTTTACTTTTTTGATTGAGATTTTTTGGAGTAAAGAACGAATACTTGAGGTTTATCTAAATGTGATAGAAATGGGAAATGGAGTGTATGGAGCAGAGGCTGCTGCGAAAATATTTTTTAATACTTCGGCTCAACGATTGTCTTCGTCACAAGCGGCACTTATTGCAGCTACGCTTCCTAATCCAAGAAAATATAGTGCAACTAAACCAAGTGGCTTTATCCGAGCTCGACAGGGGTGGATAATGCGACAAATGAATAATATTGAAAGTTTGCCGATAGGGGAGTAGAGTTATTCTACTTTAGTCTATTCCCAAAATCAATGCTAATCCGCCAATAATGGTGACAGCACCTAGGCTAGTGAGCCCATATAAGCAAATGTGAAAAGCTACACCTGGTTCTGCAATACTGATAGTGGCGACACAGCCACTTACACACATTGCAACACCTACTGCTATCAAAGGTAATCCAATTTTACGTTGAGCTTGATACCGCTCGTCTTTGATATGCTTCATTACTTCATTCATGACTTCTGTACTAAGTCCCATAATGGTTAGCTGCTCCTGAATTTGATCGAAATTTTTGCCTTCTTTAAGCCATTTGTGTGCCAAATCAAGCAAGGAGCTTTCTGTAATCGCATTAGTCATGTGTTTATTATTTATGTGATTGAAATCATAAAAGATAGGTTGAATATACCGTTTTTTTTTAATTTTATAAAATTCCTTAAAAAAAATCCCCCCAACTTTCGAAGGGGGGAAATATTGCTGTGCTTTCACACGGCAACAAAAGCGAGCTGAAATTATTTTTCGTCTTTTACTTCTTCGTATTCAACATCAGATACTGGCTCTTCTGTAGGATTGCCTCCCGCAGTGGGATCTCCAGTAGGACTTCCTTCTCCTGGTTGTTGAGACGAGTTGTATATGTCTTGCGAAGCTTCACCCCATACTTTGTTGAGGTTTTCGAGTGCTTTTTCTACAGTATTCAAATCTTCTCCAGCACGTGCATCTTTTAGCTCTTTGAGTGCTGTTTCGATAGCTGCTTTTTTATCAGCAGGTATTTTATCAGCATACTCAGACAATTGCTTTTCAGTTTGGAAAACCAAATTGTCAGCCATGTTTAGTTTTTCAACACGCTCACGTGTAGCTTTGTCGGCATCTTCGTTTGCTTTAGCTTCGTTTTTCATACGCTCTATATCTTCTTTGCTCAAGCCAGAAGATGCTTCGATACGAATGTTTTGCTCCTTGCCAGTTCCTTTGTCTTTTGCCGACACATGAATGATACCATTTGAATCTATATCAAAAGTAACTTCAATTTGTGGCACTCCACGTTGTGCAGGTGGAATATCATTGAGGTGGAATCGACCTATGGTTTTGTTGTCTTTAGCCATAGCTCTCTCTCCTTGTAGTACATGTATTTCTACCGAAGGTTGATTGTCTTGTGCGGTCGTAAATACTTGCGATTTTTTAGTTGGTATGGTGGCGTTAGATTCGATAAGTTTTGTCATTACTCCACCCATAGTTTCGATACCAAGTGAAAGTGGAGTAACATCTACGAGTACGATATCATCTTTTACATCGCCACTCAAAATACCTCCTTGTATGGCTGCACCTAAGGCTACTACTTCGTCAGGATTTACTCCCTTGTTTGGTTTTTTACCAAAAAACTTCTCTACGGCTTCTTGAATACGTGGGATTCGAGTAGAACCTCCTACAAGAAGTACGTCATCGATATCGTTGATACCGTAGTTTGCATCTTTCAATGCTTGACGGCAAGGCTCAAGTGTACGCTCTACAAGTGCATCGCAAAGTTGGTCAAACTTAGCACGGCTTAATTTTTTTACCAAGTGTTTTGGCACTCCATCCACAGCAGTAATATAAGGCAAGTTGATTTCTGTATCTTGTGAAGAAGAGAGTTCGATTTTTGCTTTCTCAGCAGCTTCTTTCAAACGTTGTAGAGCCATAGGGTCTTTGCGTAGGTCGATTCTTTCTTCAGTCAGAAAATCGTTAGCCAACCATTGGATGATTTCATTGTCAAAATCATCGCCACCTAAGTGTGTATCACCATTTGTTGATTTTACTTCAAATACACCATCGCCCATCTCGAGAATCGAGATATCAAATGTACCACCACCGAGGTCATAAACTGCTACTTTGAGGTCTTGTCCTCTTTTGTCTAGTCCATATGCCAATGCTGCGGCAGTAGGCTCATTCAAAATTCTCTTTACAGTAAGACCAGCTATCTCACCAGCTTCTTTCGTAGCTTGCCGTTGAGCGTCATTGAAATACGCTGGAACGGTAATAACCGCCTCAGTGATAGTTTGACCAAGATAGTCTTCCGCAGTTTTCTTCATTTTTTGCAAAATCATAGCAGAGATCTCTTGAGCAGAATACATTCTACCATCGATATCTACACGTACAGTGTCGTTATCTCCTTTTACGATTTTGTAAGGCATTTTTGCAATTTCACCAGCGCTTTCGCTGAATTTAGCTCCCATAAATCGCTTGATTGATTGTATCGTCTTCGTAGGGTTGGTGATTGCCTGACGTTTTGCAGGGTCGCCTACTTTTCTTTCTCCATTTGATAAAAAACCGATGATAGAAGGAGTCGTTCTACGTCCTTCGTCATTAGCTATCACTACTGGATCTTTTCCTTCCATTACAGACACACAGCTATTCGTGGTGCCTAGGTCTATTCCTATTATTTTTCCCATGTTGTTATTATTTTTCTATACTACTTACAATCACTATGCCATGCCAATAAATAGTGTCGAGTTGTCATGTTTTATTACTTTTAGTCAGATTTTGATAAAAAATCATTGTCAAAGTTTCCTGTTTCCTAAAAAAGAAAAATACTTTTAGAGCCAAAATCAAAAAGCCATGTCAATACAAAAAGAGGTAAAAAGAATTACGACCCACACTTTGCAAGAGTTTAAGGAGCAAGGTGAAAAGATAGCTATGCTCACTGCTTATGATTACTCTATGGCAAAAATAGTAGATGCTGCAGGTATAGACATTATATTGGTAGGCGATTCGGCCTCAAATGTGATGGCAGGACATGAAACAACACTTCCCATTACATTGAACGAAATGATTTATCATGCTTCGTCTGTGGTGCGTGCTGTGAGTAGAGCTTTAGTTGTAGTCGATTTGCCCTTTGGCACTTATCAAGGCAATTCAAAGTTGGCGTTGGAGTCGGCTATTAGAATAATGAAAGAATCTGGAGCGCATGCCGTCAAGATGGAAGGGGGAGGAGAGATTCGCGAGTCTATAGAGCGAATCCTCACGGCAGGCATACCAGTAATGGGGCATTTAGGACTTACCCCTCAATCAATTTATAAGTTTGGGACTTATACGGTAAGGGCAAAAGAAGAGGCAGAAGCACAAAAATTGCAAGAAGATGCGATGTTATTAGATAAAATAGGCTGCTTTTCATTCGTATTAGAAAAAATACCCGCAGCTCTTGCCGCCAAAGTGGCTAAATCGGTAACAGTGCCTGTGATAGGTATAGGTGCTGGACATGAAGTAGATGGCCAAGTTTTAGTAGTACATGATATGCTTGGTATAAATAAGGAGTTTAGACCAAGATTTGTACGAAGATATGCTGAATTGTCCGATTTGATGCATGATGCAGTCGCTACTTATGTAACTGATGTAAAAACAATTAGTTTTCCGAATAAAGAAGAAATGTATTGATTTTTTTTGTTTTTTAATATTTATAGATACTTTTGCGCTGATTAAATTAGACATAAAATATTCTACATGAAGAAGTTTTTATTCATTGTTTCTCTTTTCTTTATTGCAAACAATACCTTTTCACAAGGCTGCGATTCTTTGTTTTGTAAGCCTTGGTTCGATACATTGTATGTAAATCAAACCGCTACTTTTTGTATGGGCGAAGGTAAAGGCGTAGTGCTTTCCGATGGTTCAACTATCAGACCAGCATTTGACACTACCTATATCACACAGCAAGGCGTGTATGGTATAGGGCATTTTATTAATGACACTTGTATGAGCTACACTGCAGGTAGTGTAGTCGGCACTTCATTTGTCCGCTATTTTGTGAAGGACACTTGCGGCAATTCGCGTACTTGCAATGCCTATATTCAAGTGCTTTGTCCTACACCTAATGCGGTAGATGATAACATCACTACCTATGCTAACATTGCAAACACATCACTTTCAGTAACAGCAAATGATGTTTTTGCTAGTGGAGTCACTCCTCCTACTGTATCTATAGTAGTTGCTCCTAAAAATGGTACAACTACTGTATCTGGGCTAAATGTCCTTTTTACAGGAAATGGTACTGTGGGGCAAGACACATTTAGCTATAGTGTATGTAACTATTGTGGAAACTGCGATACCAGCGTAGTGTATCTTGATTTGATCGAATGTACTTTGCCTATAGCAAATAACGATCTATTGGCTCTAGTGCAAGGAGATACATCTTTTGTAAATGTTTTGACAAACGATTCTAACTTAGTATTTGGTGCAGTATCTTCTTCGATAGTAAAAGCACCTACAAATGGCAGTGTATCTATAGTAGGTGGTGTAATTACGTATCGTTCTTCAAATTCTTTCTTTGGGTTAGATACTGTTCTATATAAGGTATGTACTGACTGCGGATGTGATACAGCTGCTTTGATATTGAATGTAGCACAAGCTCCATGCACCGCTCCTGATGCGATCGTAGATTTAGTATATGCTGGTTATGCTACTGGATATACAGGCGTTTACAATATCATCACGAACGATAAAGATCCTGTAGGTGGCGGTCCACTTGTAGCCACTATCGTTTCTGGTCCTAATTATGGAACAGCAACTATAGTTGACAATAAATTGGTTTATAGTATTACAGATACAGTAAATAGAACAGATTCAACAGACGTTTTATTTTATTCTTTGTGCAACGACTGTTTTTGTGACACTGCTAGAGTATCTATTGTGATTACTAAAAATGTAGCAAACGGTATTAAGCCAACTATCAATGAAGATGGGGCTTCAGTTTGTAGAAATGATACTGTATGGATTAAAGTGATTGATAATGACTTCGATTTAGAAGGAAGTTATGTGACCTTGAGTGATACAAACTCAAACAGCATAGTGGGTAATCCAAAACATGGTACTGTTGTAAAAGTAGATTCAGTAACCCTTATGTACATACCAAACTTAAATTATTTTGGAAAAGATACCTTTGTGTATGTAGCAGGTGACAATGGCATGCCTCGACTATATGACCAAGCTCGTGTTTTTATCAATGTAAATCAATGTGCTAATCCTCCAATCGTTGTTGATGGATCAGGTAAACCTACTGACACGCTTAGAATTACTATACTTGAAGATTCCACAGGAACGCTTTGTATTGGATTTATAGATGCAGATGGAGACTGGGTAACTACTTCTCCTCGAACAAGTATCGATACGATTGTATCCTTACCTATGGGGCTTTCACCAAATCCATGTTTGAAAATAACTCCACCACACGATTATACAGGTGAAGAGGGTGTATGGGTTTTGGTATGTGATGAGTATCCATTGTGCGATTCTGTATATGTTATCATTACGGTGACTCCCCGCGCTGACAAGCCGGTGGCTGTTGATGATGTAGTTGCCTATACTTGGCCAGCTAATTGCCAGCCAATAAACGTACTTTCAAATGACTATGATGTTGACAAAGGTGATACACTAAGTATCTCTACGTTCACTGCATCTAGTACACAAGGTGGCACAGTCACTCAAAATAGTGACTCTGTATTGTGCTATAATGCAAATCCGTCTTTCACTGGTGTAGATACCTTTACCTACGTAATTTGCGACCAAACTGGACGTTGTGATACGGCAATAGTAATAGTTACAGTGCCTATCAAAGCTAGAAATGACTTCTATACCTTGGAGCAAGAGCAAGAAGGGAACTTTGATGTAAAAATAAATGATACCAGATTTGCAGGTGAGGAGCTTTCAATCTGTGAGCAACCTAAGAATGGTAAGGTAGAAATAAAAGACGGCAAGTTTGTTTATACTCCAAACGATGACTATCCATACGACCCTATTTCAACAAATACAATTGGAAATGGAATGGATTCATTCTGTTATACACTTTGCACAGTAGATTCACCTAAGCAGTGTAGCAATGCCATAGTTTACATCACCATTATTCCTAAGCCAAACTTCTTTATTCCAGAAGGTTTCTCTCCAAGTGGAGATAATATCAATGATGTATTTGAAATTAAGTCTGCAAATGAGTATCCAGCTTCACAGTTGCTTGTATTCAATAGATGGGGTGATGAAGTTTGGAGAAATGATGCAGATGGTTACAAAAATAATTTTTCGGGTAACTACCGTAGAAATGGCCAGCCACTTCCTGATGGCACTTATTACTACATCTTCAAATTTAATGATGGAGTGAACAAAGACCGTATGGGATATATAATCATAAATCGATAATTTTAAACTATAAAACTGATGTTAAAAAAATATCTATTAGCTACAACCCTTTTGGTGTCTGGCATTGTGACTGCACAGCAGGACATCCAATACACTATGTATCGATTCAATAATTTGATATTTAATCCAGCTTGTGCTGGTAGCCGCGATGCATTATCTGCAGTGGCTATCTACAGATGGCAATGGTTGAACGTGCCAGGTGCGCCACGTACAGGTTCGTTTTCTATTCATTCGCCATTGAAGAATAATAACATTGCTCTTGGACTTACTTTCACGAATGATCGAATAGGGGTCACGCAAAGCAATAAACTAGAGGGAAATTTTGCTTACAGAATTCCATTAGGAAAGGCTAAAAAAGTAAAGCTTTCATTTGGTGTATCTGCTGGTTTTACTAACTATCGTTCTAGATTGAGCGAAGTAAACACGAATGGTGGTGCAGGTACTGATCCTAATTTTGCGGACAACGCATCTTTATGGCTTCCAAATGTTGGATTTGGTATTTACGCTTATAGTGAGAAGTTTTTTGTAGGTGTTTCTGTTCCTAACCTATTGGCAAACTCACTTCAATCTAAGAACAAAGTTTTCCAAACGGGTATTAACGATGCTCATCAGTATTATCACTTGTATGCTACTGCAGGATATGTATTTAGTTTAGGAAAAAAGGTGAAATTTGCACCATCTATCTTAATGAAATATGTACCTAAGTATGCACCGATTGACTTCGACTTCAATGCTAATTTTATCTTTATAGATCGTATATGGTTAGGTGCTAGCTATCGTTTATCTGACTCATACGGATTTATGGCGGCATTTAATGTACTACCGCAATTGCGCGTAGGTTATGCTTACGACCTTACTGTTAGCCCAATATCTAAATTTACTACAGGCTCTCATGAAGTGATGCTTGGATACGATTTTGATTTTGATAAAAAGAAAATTGTTAACCCTCGTTACGTTCGTTATTTCTAATCAACCAAACTCTTAAAACTTAGTGATGAAGATAAATAGTTTACTCTCTGCCTTTCTAATTCTGGCTACTATCAGCTTGAGTGCACAGAATGCGTCTATCAAACGTGGCGATCGACAATTAAAGAAATTTACTTTTGCAGAAGCAGCAGAGTCTTATGCTAGCGCTGTAAAAAAGAACCCAACAGACATTGAGTCTCGTCAGAAAATGGCTAGAGCTTATGTGCTTGCAGAAGACCATGTAAATGCTGAAGCAGCTTATGCAGAAATCGTAAAGATCCCCAATGCACCTAACATTAACCATTACTATTATGCTCAAGAGTTGAGAGCTAATGCTAAATACAAAGAAGCTGCCGAGCAGTTTAATCTTTTTGCAGCAAACGCACCTTCAGATTTGAGAGGTATGGAACTTGCGAATAATCTTGATAAAGTGAACGCACTAGCTCAAGACAACAAAGTTTATACGATTACAAATTTGCCGCTTAATAGTGCTAAGTCTGATATGGGAGCAACTTTTTACAAAGAAGGCATTGCCTATAGCTCTAATAAAGGAAGTGACGCATCCGTGATTCGTACAGATGATTGGACTAAAAATCGTTTTTTTGATATGTACACAGTCGAAGGCGATCAAAATGGAAATCTTTTTGAATCAAAGGCAATAAAAGGAACTCAACCTAATCGTAAATATCATGAGGGACCTGCTACATTTACCAAAGATGGTAAAGAAATGTATTTTACAAGAAGTAACTATGTAAAATCTAAAGTAGGTAAGAGCAAAGAAAAGATTGTAAAATTGAAAATATTTTACGCTACACTTGATGAAGCTAAGGGAAAATGGGTAAATATTACGCCACTACCTTTCAATAGCAATGAATATTCAATAGGACATCCTGCATTGTCAGCTGATGGAAAAAGATTGTTCTTTATCTCTGACATGCCAGGAGGATATGGTGAAACAGATGTTTATGTTTCTTATAAGGATGGCGTTAGCTGGGGGCCACCAATCAACTTAGGTAAAAAAGTGAATACTCCAGGAAGAGAAATGTTTCCTTTTGTAGCTGAGGATGGCACATTGTATTATTCATCAGACGCAAAAGTAGGTTTGGGTGGGTTGGATGTATATAGCGCTGTTTATGCTGGTGGAGAATGGGGGAATGTACAAAATGTAGGTGCACCCATCAACTCAAACTTTGATGATTTTGCATATATAATTGATACTAAAAATGAAAATGGATATTTCTCATCTAATAGAGCAGGTGGGCAAGGAAGTGATGATATCTACAAATTCAAGAAAGTAGGTATTAGTCTTTGTGGTACTGTAGTAGATGCTAGAACCAAAGATTTGTTGCCTGGATCTGAAATTAAACTTTATGAAGGAGACAAAGTTATAGGTACTAAGAATGCTGGTGCTAAAGGTGACTTCTGTTTTGGTGTATTGCCAAATAAAAACTACAAAGTAACTGCTACTAAGGCAGACTATCAAGCTGGATTTGTATCTGTGGCTACTAAAAATGCGAATACAGTTGTGCAGATTCCTTTACAAAAAGTAGGCGCTATTGATTTGAGTGTTTGTGTTACAGAGAAAGGAAAAGGAACGGCTATAGGTTCTTTAGTAACTTTGACAAATAAATCTACAGGTGCAAAGCAAACATGTGTAATTGCTGACGATTGTAAATGCGGATTTGCTTTAGAGGAAAATGCAAACTATACTGTGTGTGCTACAAAAGAATCTGCGAAGTCAACTGGTGGTTATGATTCACCTTGTAAAGATCTTACTACTGTGGGAAAAACAGCTCCTGCTAGCTTACTTGAAAATTTAGAGCTTACTTATTTGGAGGAAGGAATGGTAATCAAGTTGGAGAACATCTACTATGACTTGAACAAATGGAACATTAGACCTGATGCTGAAGAGGAATTGAGTAAATTACTTTCATTGATGAATCGATTCCCTAATATGGAGATTGAGCTAAGTTCTCATACAGATTGTAGAGCATCGATGAAGTATAACGATGACCTTTCTGCTAAGCGTGCTCAATCTTGTGTAAATTGGTTAATATCTCATGGTGTTTCTGGTGTGCGTATGATTGCTGCTGGATACGGTGAGCGTAGATTGACTAATGATTGTGCTTGCGAAGGTGCTCAAAAATCAACTTGTACTGAAGAACAACATCAAGCAAACCGTAGAACGGAGTTCAAGATTTTGAAATTGAAATAATTTTTTAAATTTTTTTGATAGGGGTTGGTCGTATAGGTCAACCCCTATTTTTTTTAATACTATGCAGCTTTTTTATCATCCTGAGTTAGAAACCAATGCGCTTATCACATTTAGTGATGAAGAGAGTAGGCATATTGCTGTACTTCGCTATATAGTGGGCGATGTTCTTGAGGTGATAAACGGCAAGGGCGTGCTTGCTCAAGTTGAGATAGTCAGTATCACTAAGCGCGAAACTATCGCTAAGGTGCAAAGTATTCAGCAGTTTATTGCACCTACAGTAAAATTTAGGTTAGCTATTTCTCCACTTAAAAATAATGATAGAATAGAATGGTTAGTAGAAAAAATTTGCGAAATGGGTGTTCAGGAAATCGCTTTTATACAATGTGAGCGAACAGAACGTACTCATTTGAAAGCAGAACGATTGTATCGCATTATTCAGTCGGCATGTAAACAGGCAAAGCAATTTTGGTTCCCTACAATTATTTTTGATATTCCGTTTGTAAATGAAGTGAAGCAAGATTTTAGGCAAAAGCTTATTGCATACTGTGAGGAAAACGAACAGACTATTACAACTATTTTAAAGCCTGATTTGGATACGATAATTTTGATAGGCCCTGAGGGCGATTTTACTCAAGAAGAAGTTGATAGGGCTAAATTAGAGGGTTTCTTGCCTATGTCTTTAGGTCTTTCGCGGCTTCGCACCGAAACGGCTGGTTTGTATGCAACAGCAGCATTTAAATTTGTTAATCCACAGAAGGTTTAGTTAGATACATTACATTTGTAAGATGCGATTGATTATTCTACTTTGTTTTTTTCCATATGTGCTTTTTTCGCAAGAAAAACCATTGACAATAGCCCTATTGAAGTATAATGGCGGAGGCGACTGGTATGCAAATCCTACCTCGTTGCCAAATTTGATTCGATTTTGCAATCAGCAGCTTAAAACCAACATCGACATTGAGCCTGCTACTGTGGAAGTGGGTAGTGCCGCCATTTTTAATTACCCCTTTATACATATGACTGGTCATGGGAATGTGGTGTTTAATGAACAAGAAATTGCTAACCTACGTACGTATCTAACTGGTGGGGGTTTTTTGCATATTGATGATAATTATGGTATGGATAAATTTATTCGACCTCAGTTGCAAAAACTTTTTCCTGAATTGAAACTTGTGGAGCTGCCATTTTCGCATCCTATTTTTCATCAAAAATTTGATTTTCCGAAAGGATTACCCAAAATACATGAACATGAGAACAATGCAGCTCAAGCTTTTGGTTTGATTTATGATGGAAGACTAGTGCTACTCTATACCTACGAGTGCGATTTGGGCGATGGATGGGAGGATACCGATGTACACAATGATAGCCCAGAAATTCATGATAAAGCCCTAAAAATGGGGGCAAATATTTTACGTTATTGCTTTACGCAATAAACTTGAGAAACACTAAACGACAGTTTTTTTTCATTTAATAAAATTTCCTTCTTATATTTGCGACTCCAAAAACGGTGGTTGTAGCTCAGCTGGTTAGAGTAGTGGTTTGTGGTTCCATTGGTCGGGGGTTCGAATCCCCTCATCCACCCCAGTTTTTAAAGCGATGTGTCGTCAGACGCATCGCTTTTTTGTTTTGAAAATCGCCATGTTGTCCAGCCTAATACTGCGATTAGCCCTATCATAAAAAATATCCAAGCTGAAAGTTCTTTAATATCTGAAATCATATTTTTTATCTTACAGTCTAAATTCAATAAAAAAATTGATACTTACGTCTTTTTTGAGAGGTATTTTTTCTGCCAACTTTTTTGTGGCAAGTTGTGGGGTAGCATTAGCTCTTTTTTTTGACAACCGCTTATTGTTTCCTGATTTAGCTTTACTCTACTCTGCATTGTTGTTTGCCTATACTTTTTTACGAGGTTGGGGTGAAATTTATAAAAGGAAAACATTTGACAAACTAGCTTTTAAGAGGTATAGCCTAATTTTGATTTGTGTTGGGGTGTTGCTTTTATTTTTTTGGTATAAAACCGCTTTTAAAATTGCACCAGAATGGTTTTTGTCGGGTTTTATGTTTTTAGTTTATTGTTTTTTGAGATTTAGAATGGGGTATATAAAAAGGCATATTTTGTTTCATGCATTGGCGAAAGTAATCACAGTAGCAATGGTATGGACTATGGCTATTTCTGGGTTTAGGGGCTTTCAAATAGTAAGTGATTCAGCATTGTTTTTCTTTATTTTCGGATTGATGATTCCATTTGAAATAAAAGATTCGGATAACGATAAACATTTCACTCAAGCTACATTGCCACAAGTATTGGGTGATATTCATACAAAAGTAGTTGGCTATCTTTTACTATTAGTATCGATTATTTTTATGTTATCTAGTCATTTAGATTTCATAATGAAAGTTGCTTGGTCGATAGCTTGTGTCGTAGCTATGTGCTTGGTTTTTTTATCAAACAAAAGTAGAACTTCACTATATTTTTTAGCTTTGGTAGATGGAGTGATGTGGCTACCTTATTTAATCTTGATTTGTTGGCAATGGCTTGGCACTTAAAAAATATAATGATACCAATATTTGTTTTACTAGGATTAATTGCCCTGATTGAAACTTTGAGCTATTTTATTTTGCTCAAAAAATATAATCGCAGCATTCCTGATGAGACTATTGAGAATGGCAGGTTTGGCAATTCAAATGGTTTAAAATCGAACCTTAATACTAAAATTTGGGGAGAAGCTTTTTCTACCGATGACAAAGGTTCTAGACCCGCCAAAGCATATAACAAAAAGCCTAAAAAGGTATGGATAGGCGACTCTGTAGTAGAAGGTGTAGGAGTGAGTGATAGCCTAATTTTTACTTATCTGTTAGCTGAATCAGACTCGGTTTATGACTACTTGAATTTTGCTCATGCAGGCAATACGCCAATTGATTATTTCAATACTATAAATTCACTCATTGATACGAATAGTATTTTGGTTAATGATAGCGTTCATTCTTTTCACATAGGTATTTGTCTTAATGACATCAACCCAAAGGAGAAAATCCAAAGCACATTGCCTGCTTTTATACAAAAAGCAAATTTGCTATTGCAGATATCAAATACCTATCGGCTATTGAAATTGTGGATAAACAGGAATAGTGATGGTTATTTTCAATACGATGCAGCTATGTATAAAGACCAAGCTAAGGTGCATGAAGTTATAGATCAGCTAGTGAGAATTTCAGCACTATGCAAAAGCAAAAATATCTCATGCCAGTTTTATATATTTCCATACAAGTCGCAACTTGTATCTGGCAACTTTTCGCCACAGCAAACCCTGGCCTATCACATGGGTATTAATGGATTGCCATTTATAGATTTGAGTAGCTATTTGCGTAAAGGGGATAACCTACACGAACTGTATCTTTTCTCAGATGAAATTCATTTTTCAGCAAAGGGGCATAAAGCCATTGCTACGTCTATATCAATGATAAGATAACTGTATATGAGAGACGTTTTAATCTCTATTTTATTGTTTGATCATGCTGTTTTGTTGGGCAGGGTCTAGTCGTAGAGGCTATTGTTTTTTCTATGAAATACAAGATAAAAAATGCGTGACAGTCTTAACTTGCAAAAAGATTTTTTGTATTATTGAATTTAAACAAATAACATGATAAGAAACGATTGGACACTCGAAGAAATAAATGCTATCTATCATAAGCCAGTGTTGGAATTGGTAGTAGATGCCGCCCTCATACACCGTCAATATAATACCACAGCCGAAGTACAAGTTTGTACATTGCTTTCTGTAAAAACTGGCGGTTGTCCTGAAGATTGCGCCTACTGCCCACAAGCATCGCGGTATGACACTGATTTGCAAACGCAGAAGCTTATGAAATATGAAGAAGTAATTGATTCAGCACTTTCTGCAAAGAATAGTGGGTCAACTCGTTTTTGTATGGGAGCCGCATGGCGTGATGTAAAAGATGGTTCAGATTTTGATAAAGTGATAGATATGGTCAAAGGTGTGAATGCAATAGGCCTAGAAGTATGCTGCACACTCGGTATGTTGTCTGAAAATCAAGCGCAACGACTCAAGGACGCTGGGCTGTATGCCTACAACCACAATCTGGATACGTCATCTGATCACTATGATGAAATCATATCTACGCGAACTTATGATGATAGATTGAAAACGCTTGACAATGTTGAGAAAGCGGGGTTGAGTGTATGTTGTGGGGGTATCATAGGACTAGGCGAAGCGGACGATGATCGTATCAAACTTTTGCATACTCTCGCTACTCGAGAATCACACCCAGAGTCTGTGCCTGTAAATGCACTCGTAGCAGTAAAAGGTACACCGCTCGAAAATCAAACGAAGGTAAATATTTGGGAGATGGTGCGCATGATAGCTACTGCTCGTATCTTGATGCCAAAATCTATGGTGCGACTTAGCGCAGGTAGAAACGACATGAGTATCGACCAGCAAGCCCTTTGTTTTTTGGCTGGCGCTAATTCGATTTTTGCTGGCGAAAAATTACTTACAACACCAAACAATTCGGTAAATCAAGATAAATTGATGTTTGAACTATTGGGGCTCACACCAAGAGAAAGTTTCAAAAACGATACTGTGGAGGCTGGAGTATGCTGTACTCAGTAACTCAATTTCTTACTGAAAAACTAAATGAGCGAATCGAAGAGGGAAACTATCGCACACTTCGAGTAGATGAGGGTTTAATTGATTTCACATCCAATGACTATTTAGGATTAGCTCATTCCACGAAATTAGATATTCTGGTAGAAAAGGAATTTGCGTCTATTCACGCCAAGCGAAATGGGTCATCTGGCTCTAGGCTATTGAGTGGTAATAGCGAATATATTCAGCAGGTAGAAGCCGAGATAGCCGCTTTTCATAACATGCCAGACGCGCTGATTTTTAATTCGGGATATGATGCAAATTACGGTCTGCTTTCCTGTGTACCCAAGGCTGGCGATATATTGATTCTAGATGAGTTTATACACGCTTCTATACATGATGGAGCAAGGGCAAACAAAGCAGATAAGGCATTTTTTAAACATAATGATTTAGCACATCTCGAGTCCATTTTATTCAAATCTAATCATCGACTGAAATATATAGTAGTAGAGTCGCTGTATTCAATGGATGGTGATTTTGCAGAGCTTAAAGGCCTAGTCGAACTGTGCGAAAAGTACAGTGCAAATCTGATAGTAGATGAAGCCCATGCTACAGGTGTAGTAGGTGCAAATGGAGAGGGGCTATGCCAGTACTTGAATTTGGAGAATGCTGTTTTTGCTCGAATAGTAACTTTTGGAAAGGCAGTTGGAGCGCATGGAGCGGCTGTATTAGGTAGTGATGATTTGATAAAATACCTGATTAATTTTTGTCGTCCATTTATATTTTCAACCGCACTGCCACTTCATTCTATCGCTACTATAAGAATGAGTTATCAATTTTTTCCTTCACAGCATGAGTTGAGAAAACAACTTAATGAAAATATTCGTTACTTTCATCAAACACTAAAATTGGTGCATCGGCCTATAAGTCCGATTCAACAACTCACCGTGGGTAGCAATGAAGGAGCAGTAGCGCTTTCTTCAAAGTTAAAGGAAGTGGGAATTGATGCGCGCCCTATTCGTTACCCTACAGTAGCGAGAGGGCAAGAGCGGATTCGTATCTGTATTCACAGTTTCAACAATAGTGCGGAGATAGATTTACTTTGTAATGCCATAAAATCGAATTTTAACCATGAAAATATACACTAAAACAGGAGACCTTGGCGATACCGCACTCGTAAGTGGGAGAAGAATATCTAAAGCAGATTTACGCATCGATGCTTATGGCACAGTCGATGAACTGAACACCTGGATGGGACTTTTGGGTGATAATATCCCAGCAGAGCAAGCTTCGATTAGAGCCATTCAAAATAAACTTTTTATGATTGGTTCACTATTAGCTAGCGATCCTGAAAAGCCGTTTGACCTTGGTTTTGACATAAACGAACAACATATCGAGATACTCGAAAAGTGGATAGACACCATGACCAATCAACTTGCGCCTTTACGTCATTTTATTTTGCCAGGAGGACACCAAACTGTGTCTTATTGTCAAATAGCCCGTACGGTATGCAGACGAGCAGAACGACTGTGTGTTGCTTTACATAAGACCTCACCCATTTCACCTTTCCTTATAAAGTATCTTAATCGATTGAGCGATGCTCTTTTTACTCTAGCGCGTTTTCAAAGTATGCAGCTAGGGGTAGAAGATATAATTTGGGTGAAAGAATAAATATTTTGTTTGCTATATAATTAGCTGCTTTCAGTATCTTTTTTTAAAATTGATAAAATTAGCTTTTGAAAAAAATACTGGGCATATCGGCATACTATCACGACTCAGCTGCGGCTATTGTAGTAGGTGGCGAAATCATTGCTGCTGCTCAGGAGGAGCGATTCACCCGAAAAAAACACGACCCCTCTTTTCCTAAAAATGCCGTGGCATATTGCCTGCAAGAAGCCAATTTAAAAATACAAGATTTAGACGCAGTCGTATTTTATGATAAGCCATTGCTAAAGTTTGAGCGACTACTCGAAACCTATTTAACTCATGCGCCAAAGGGCATAATTTCTTTTCTGAAAGCAATGCCAATCTGGGTCAAAGACAAACTTTTTTTAAAGTCTATCATTAAAAAAGAATTGAAGACAATAGGGGAGTTAAAGAAAATCAATCTACCGATTTTATTTACAGACCATCATCTTTCTCATGCAGCATCGGCTTTTTATCCAAGCCCTTTTGATGAAGCGGCCATCCTAACTATCGATGGCGTAGGGGAGTGGGCTACTGCTTCTATCGCTATAGGCAAGGGAAGTTCGATTGAGTTGATAAAGGAAATGCACTTTCCGGACTCGGTAGGGTTGTTGTATTCTTCCTTCACATACTACCTCGGTTTTAGGGTCAATAGTGGTGAGTATAAACTCATGGGACTCGCCCCCTATGGTGATTTGATGAGTGAGCAGACACAACATTTCATTACGCTTATTAAAGAAAAATTAGTCACCATTTTTGATGATGGTTCTATATACATCAATCAGGCCTATTTTGAATATGCCGTAGGAGAACGTATGACCAACAATGCGAAATGGGCACAGTTATTCGGTTTTGAAAGATTGAAGGAAGATGCAGCCTTTACACAAATCCATTGCAATCTGGCATTAGCTATACAGGTAGTGACAGAAGAGATAGTGATAAAGCTGGTACACCATGCTCAAAAAATAACGGGAATAAAAAATGTATGCATGGCTGGTGGGGTCGCATTAAATTGTGCTGCGAACGGCAAATTGTTGAGTACAGTGGCGGCATCGAATCTTTTTATACAACCAGCTGCGGGCGATGCAGGCGGTGCGCTAGGTGCAGCGCTGGCTGGACAATACATTTATTTTGATGAAAAGCGAATGGTATTGCCGTCTGACTCGATGAAAGGGGCTTTTCTGGGACCCCTATTTTCAAACGTAGAAATTAAGCAATCCCTGATTAGCTTAAATGCAAATTATGTGTATTTACCATCTAATGAAGTTGCTCATAAAACAGCTCAACTTTTGACGGAGAAAAAGATTGTAGGATGGTTTCAGGGTAGGGCTGAGTTTGGCCCTCGTGCGCTTGGCAATCGCAGTATTTTGGCGAATGCTACAGATGCAGATATGCAACAAAAACTAAATTTGAAAATTAAGTTTAGAGAAGGATTTAGACCATTTGCACCTATTGTTTTGGCACACAAAGCGAAAGACTATTTTGAACTTGATGGAGAGTCGCCTTACATGTTGCTAATAGCTCCAGTAATCAAAGCTAAGCGAGTGGAGATTGATAGTTTTTTACCAAAGGGATTTTCTTCATTAGGTTTGAAACGATCGGTGATACCTGCTGTTACGCATGTTGATTTTTCTGCTAGAGTGCAGACTATAGATAAAGCTCGAAATGGAAAACTATTTGCTGTACTCAGCGAATTTGATGTAATGACGGGCGTAGCTGTTTTGATCAATACAAGTTTTAATGTGCGAGGAGAGCCGCCTGTGCTGACACCAGAAGATGCCTACCGATGTTTTATGCAGACGGATATGGATGCACTGGTGATAGGTGATTTTTTATTAATAAAAGAAAACCAACCTACTGCCAATGACAAACAAATTTGGAATCGTGAATTTGAAAGAGATTAATTATTTTAGAGCAAAAGAGAAATTATGATTGAGTTTTTGGGTGAGTTGTGGGATTTTATGAAAGAGCGAAAGAAGTGGTGGCTATTGCCTATCATCATTGTATTCGTATTAGTAGGAATCCTTTTATTTGTAGGAGGCAATTCGGCTGTTGCGCCTTTTGTATATACGATGTTTTGATGTCGAATCGAAAAACATATGAGTCGCTTTTTGTGATATGCATAGGACTAGCGGTGATAGCTTGGCTCAAAAAAAACGAGTGGCTTGCTATTGCTGATGCTATACTTTTAATGGCAGGAATAATAGTACCACCGTTTAGGAAATTGGTACATGATCTTTGGTGGAAACTAGCTGCTGTACTGGGTTATGTCAATGGCAAGCTTATTTTTTCTGTTTTCTTTGTATTTCTCATTATTCCCATAGGTTTGATAAATCGGTTGGTGTCTAAAAATAAAATCCCAACCGATTCAAATTTTAAGCTACGAAACCACCTTTACACAGCAGCAGAGTTGAAACGTATATTTTAGGTTAGTTTACAACCAATCCGCTTTCTTCTGTGACCATGCCATTGTCGCATTTTAAAATACGAGCGGGATATTTAGCTATGATACTATAGTTGTGTGTAGCAAATAGAATGGCGGTGTTGTGCTCTCTGCTGATTTTGAGTAAAAGTTGCATCACTTCAGTAGCAGTGTCTGGGTCGAGATTGCCAGTAGGCTCATCGGCCAAGATGAGTGCAGGATTATTGAGTAATGCCCTTGCTAGAATTACTTTTTGTGCTTCACCAGCCGAAAGTCTTGAAGGCATTTTTTCTTTTAAATGCAATACGCCTACCTCTATCAGTACTTCGTCTATACGCTTAGCTGCGGCATCTTTTTGCCAACCTGTGGCTTTTAGGATAAGGGCTAAGTTTTGCTCTATCGACAAATCAGCTAAGAGTTGAAAATCTTGAAAGACTACACCTATTTTTCTACGAAGTTGATAGACATCGCTAGTCTTCATATCGAGTAGATTAGTGTCCGCTACTATGGCTATACCTTGCGATACATCTTGTGCGCCATAGAGTGCATGTAGTAACGATGATTTACCAGATCCAGTTTTGCCCACGAGATATACAAACTCACCTCTTGCAATTTCGAGCGATACATCGGCCAAAATAATTCGCCCTTCGATATCGATATTGGTATTTTGAAAAGAAATAATTTGCTCCATTTTAAATGATTTTACTTTGTTTTAATTTCCATAACGAGCTGAGTAGTATCACCGACCAGTAAATCCATTCGGTTGTCCAAGCTAATGAAATATTTATAGCATCTAAATTAAACAAGAAAAACACATAACACATGTATAAAAGCATAGACAAGGTTTCGATGTAAAGTGCATAACGTGTACCGCTCACACTGACTAGGGCATTGAAATAGGTATTGGAAAAAGACATGATGCATAGGGCTATTGATACAATTACTATGGGTATAAAAGCGATTGATTTTACGGCAGCATCTATCGTGAAAATATTTAAAATTTGTTGATAAAAAACAATTAAAATGAGGCATTGGAAAAAGGTGATTGAAGATGTGTAGTGATTTATTTTTTTAATTGCAGACTTTATAGAGTCATTTGCTTTTTGTCCATCTAAATTGCCAATCACCGTGTTGGTTACAGACCCTAATGCCCAAATGGGAATACCAATCCAGAGAATGATTTGACGAAGGATATTAGAAAGGGCGAGTTCTGTTTGCCCCATTTTTTCTACAAATGTAAAAAATACAAACCATCCCGCATTTGCTATCAGGGCTTGTAGCATAAGAGGGGTAGAGGTGAGCGTCATTTTCCAAATCTCTACAAAATTGATTTTTGATTTTAGTAGATGATATGCAGGTATATATTTTCTCAAGACCAACCCAAGTACTAATATGAGTAAACTAATCCACTCGGCAATAGTAGAGGCAATGCCAGAACCCTCAATGCCCAATCTAGGGAAACCATGATTGCCAAATACGAGTAAATAATTTAGCAGTATGTTTACCAAAGACATGATAATAACTGAGGCAGAAAGTAGTTTGGTACGACCAATACCAGAATAAAATGCAATAAATAAACAGCTCACAAAACTAGCAGGGATACCGAGGATACGATATTTTAGAAAATCATTGCATGCTTTGATTATGGCCTCATCGCTGATAAGAAGATGCAAGAAAAAATCTTTGAATAAGTATATGAATATAGAAAGTACAATGGACGAGCCTAACATTACGAATAAAGTGTTGTCAAAAAGCAAGCCTACACGTTCATTGTTTTTTGCTCCCAGTGCTTTTGCTATCAATAATTGAATACCTCTGGAGTATCCAAAGCCAATCATAAAAAGAATGGAATAGAAAATGCTCACTGGGCCGATTGCCGCTTCTTCCACACTCCCATAGTGTCCCATAAAAGCTTGGTCGGTAATGCCTATCATAGCCCAAGCCATATTGCCAATCACGAGTGGTGCAGCGATATGAAATATCTCTTTATATGTGCCTTTAAGTTGCGACATCTATACTACAGCCATCGTAGTAGTGCATTTCGCTACGATTATTTTTTTTTCATTTTCTAAATAGTAGATCACTCCTTCGCAAAAATGGAACCTTTTCCCAGCTTTATCTACTCGACCTTCAGCAAAGTATTTTTTGCCCATGCCTCGATTATAGTAAGTCACTTTTGATTCTACCGTATAGACTTGTTGGCCTTGTTCTACTATAGTGTATGCCGCAAACCCACAGGTCATATCTAATATAGCCGATGAAACTCCACCATGAAGATAGCCATTTTGCTGTTCGTGTATTTCTTCAAAATCAAGCTCTCCTACTGTAAATCCTGGTTCGTAGTGCGTAAATCGAAAACCCAAAAAGCTCAAAAACTTGTTTTTGCTTAGTTTAAACTGTAAGTAATTTTCCCATTCGGGATTTCTGCTTTTCATTGCTCAAATTTATTCAATTTATGCAAACTAATTACCCCAAGATTTAGCTATAAAACAATTATATCAGTAAAACGATAATCTCAATCAAAAATACACTAATCCATGCATCTTTCTCATGGGTGTGATATGGTAAGAGTGGCAGTTCCTAATAGACACTATCACAAAAGCTTAAATTAGTAGAACAAAACCAATGATTTTTCGTATAAATAGGCATATAGTCATGCTTTTAAGCATAGTGATTATCTATTATTTTGTATTCAAAAAAGTGTAGCTTTAGAAAAAGGAAAAATTGAAATTATTGGACAACAAGAATCACACTTAGCAGAAAAAATGGTATTTGCTATGTTGCGCCAACTAATAGGAGAATGGAACTATGAATCAATATGACAAAGAAATAGCAAAGTTTGAAGTAGAAATTCTAAATGGAACGAAGAATGTGGCTGATGCGTTGCTGGAATTTACTGAACGAGTTACAAAATCTGGCCAGGAAGAGTATTTAGCAGAGGCCTATTTTTTATTGGCAAAGTATTATCTGACTAGGGAGCTCAATAGAGAGCGAGTAGAGTTTTATTTCGAAAAGCTGGATGAACAAAGTGCAGCCTTTACTCCACTTATGCAGGCTAAAATAATGCGGCTAAAAGGGTATTCGGCATATACCCTTCAGCAGTTTAAAGAATCATTGGGCTTCTTTACTGGGTCGATAGCCATATTAGAAAAACTACCTCAGAGCAATGAAGTGGTGATTGAAATTGGCGAAAACTATATCAATCTTTCGTTGCTTCAAAAAAACAGTAATGAGAGCGAGATAAGGAATGAGTTTTTTCGCAAAGCATTGGTACTGTTCGAGAAGGTCGAATATCATTTTGGGATTGGCAAATGTCAAAATGCACTTGCTAATGTACATTTTGAGCGAGGGGAGCTTGATGCCGCTATTTCCCTTTATCGGCAGTCATTAGCTTCACATGTTAAAGCAAATAATCTGCAAGGTCAGGCAGTAGTGCTTAATAATTTAGGTACTTGCTATATGCAACAAAATAAGATAGCAGAGGCAATAGAAACGATACAGCAATCCCTAGATATAAAACTCTTGTTTGGTAATCCCTTGCAAATAGCCAATTCGTATATCCACTTTGGTGATGTATATTTTACCATAAAGGATTATAAAAATGCACTTAAGCATTATTCTATAGCTAAAGAAATATATCTTAAACACAATGTAAAAGTAGAGCTTAATACCATCTACTTGAAAATAGCAGAGTCGTATGAAGAGTTGGGTGATTTTAAAAATAGTATAGAATACTTGAAGCTTCATCTTCTTTTGGCAAATGATGTAAGAGATTTTGAGAAAAAGAAAGAGGTTAATGAACTGATGCTCAAGTTTGAAATGAAAAAGCGTGATGAGGAAACCGCTTTTTTGCGTAAGCAAAAGACCGAAATAGAGGCCTATGTTCAAAAACTAGAAGAGTCTAATAATGAACTTCGACAATTTGCGCACATTACATCACATGATTTGCGGGAGCCCTTGCGCATGATAGGCGGTTATGTAGGATTGATCGAAAAACGGTTGGCAAATAAACTCAAGGATAGTGAAAAGGAGTATATGGAATATATAACTAAAGGGGTAAAGCGGATGGATGAATTGATTCGAGATATTTTGGCATATACAAAGCTCAATCAACAATTGGAATATAAGTCGATAGACCTAAATGAAATATTAGCTGGAGTTTCAGCTAATCTAACGACAGAAATAAATACTAGAAGTGCATTTATATCCTATGAGAAGCTTCCTATTGTCTATGCAGACAGTAGTCAAATGACGCAGCTTTTTCAAAATCTTATAGGCAATAGCATTAAGTACAATACCTCAGCCACGCCTAGCATTTCGATATCTGCGGAGAGAAAAGTAATACGAATTGAAGATAATGGGATTGGTATTGCTCCTGAATATCGAGATATAGTTTTTGAAATTTTCAATAGGCTCCATCCCGAAAATAAATTTTCGGGTACAGGCATGGGATTGGCCATTTGTAAAAAAATAATGAATCGAGTAGGTGGTACAATACATATAGAAGATGCCACCTTAGGAGGGGTTTGTTTTGTTTTACAGTTTCCTGAATCGTCATCGTGAGTCGTCCTTAAATGAAAAAGCCCCAGATCGGGGCTTTTTCATTTATTATCTTAGTAGCGAATGTTATGCTTCCTCTGTTGCTTCAGCTACTGGGCTTACAGCCACTTTAGTACCTACCTTGAGGGTCACATGATTGCTACGCTTACGTAGTCTATATGCTCTACCCTGTGGAGCTGGTAGAAAACGCTTCATCATTCTACCTCCATCTACAAATATTTCTGTAACGAAGAGTTCGTGGTCAGAAACACTAAGACCTGATTTCTTTTCCCAATTGTCCATTGCAGACAAAAGTAGTTTTTCCAATTTTGGAGCAGATTCTTTCTTATGAAACTTCAAGATTCTAAGGGCTTCATCTACTTTTTTGCCACGTATAAGGTCCACAACCAATCTTGTTTTACGAGGAGAGGTCGGGTTATTATTGAGTTTTGCTACAGCTTCCATTGTCTTACTTTTTCGGTTTTAATTTCGATTACTTAATCTTTTTGCTTGAGTGTCCTTTGAATTGTCTAGTAGGGCTAAATTCTCCCAAGCGATGTCCTACCATGTTTTCGGTTACATACACAGGGATAAATTTTTGCCCGTTGTGTACTGCAAATGTGTGACCTATCATGTCTGGCAATATCATACTAGCTCTAGACCATGTTTTGATTACTGTTTTTTTACCACTAGCGTTATGTGCTTCTACTTTTTTGGCTAGTTTGAATGCTACATAAGGTCCTTTTTTTATCGATCTTCCCATTTTATATTCTTTTTTAGGATGCTATTTTAAAATTATTTCTTGCTTCTGCTGATGATGAGTCTGTTAGAAGGATTTGTTTTACTTCTAGTCTTAAGACCTTTAGATTTCTTACCATTTCTAGAACGTGGATGACCTCCAGATGCTCTACCTTCGCCACCACCCATCGGGTGATCTACAGGGTTCATCACTACTGGTCTAGTACGTGGACGTCTGCCCAACCAACGTTTACGACCTGCTTTACCAAGCGATTGCAAACTGTGGTCTGAGTTTGATACCATACCTATAGTAGCTAAATTTTGCTTCAATACTTTTCTTGTTTCGCCAGAAGGTAATTTAATCACTACATATCTTTCTTCTTTAGCCAATAGTTGAGCGTAAGTACCCGCAGAGCGAACAATCTTACCTCCTTTGCCTGGTTGCAACTCTATGTTGTGGATAGTAGAACCTAATGGCATATTTTCTAATGGAAGTGTATTCCCTACTTCTGGTGCTACATTCTTTCCTGATATGATCTCTTGACCAACTTTCAATCCTTTTGGTGCGATGATATAGCGCTTATCTCCATTTACAAAGTTGATAAGTGCTATAAATGCAGTACGGTTTGGATCATACTCGATTGTTTTTACAGTACCTTTGATATCGAAGTTGTCTCTTTTGAAATCTACGATACGGTATCTTTGCTTATGACCACCACCAGTGTAGCGCATAGTCATTTTGCCTGTGTGGTTACGACCTCCAGAGCCACCTTTTTTAGCGAGTAGGCTTTTTTCTGGTTTGTTGGTAGTAATCTCTTCAAACGTAAGTAGAGACGTATGTCTCATACTCGGTGTGGTCGGTTTGTATTTTTTAATTCCCATTATTTGCTCTTTTTAATATCAGCGGTTTAGCTCCGCTATAGGTTATGAAATATTGTTATAGAAAATTATACAGTAGCATAAATGTCAAGTACTTCACCTTCTTTGAGAGTGATAAATGCTTTCTTGTATGCTGGTCTGATACCCTTAGTAAAGCCTGTTTTAGTATTTCTTACTTTCAACTTTCCTGGCAATACGGCTGTATTTACGTCTTCAACTTTTACGTTGTAAAGACCTTCGATAGCTTTTTTGATTTCCAATTTGTTAGCACCTTTCGCTACCTTAAAAGTATAGCGGTTTGATTTTCCGAGTTTGTCGGTTTTTTCGGTGATAAGTGGTTTTATAATGATTGCTGACATATCTTTAGTAGCGTTTATTAGTTGTTAGAAAAATTAGCTTCAATTACTTTGAGTGCATCTTCAGTAAGGATGAGCTTTTGCGCATTCATTACATCAAAAGTACTTACGATACGTGCATCGGTAACGCTTACTTTAGGTAGGTTGCGGGCAGACAATTGTAAGTTTTTGTTAGTTTCTCCTATGAGCACAAGAGCTTTGTTTGACGCTAAGTTCAAGTTTTGAAGAATCAATGAGAAGTCTTTTGTTTTTGGAGCTGCCATTTGGAAAGACTCTATTACAAAAATATTGTTGTTGATAGCTTTGTAAGAAAGTGCAGATTTTTTAGCAAGATCTTTTACTTTCTTATTCAATTTTAGTGAGTAAGCGTGTGGTTTAGGTCCGAATGCGCGACCTCCACCTTTTACGAGTGGTGAACGCATATCGCCTCTACGAGCACCACCTGTTCCTTTTTGTCTAAATGCTTTTTTTCCAGAACGAGCTATTTCGTTACGCTCTTTGGTTTTGTGTGTGCCTTGTCTTTGGTGTGCTTGAAACTGACGTACAGATAGCCACATTACGTGGGTATTTGGTTCGATTCCGAAAATGTCGTCAGAAAGTTCGATCTCTCTTCCTGTTTCTTTGCCTTCTTTGTTGAATACTTTTAATTTCATCGTTAATTATTTATTTAATTGTTTTAATGAAACGAAAGCACTCTCTATAGTCAAGCAGGGAGCTTGAAAGGCGGAAAGTGAGATCATTTCAAAGAAAACGGATGTTTTGGTGCCTGAACTCCAAAACGGATTGCAAAAGTAGAATTTATTTCAGAATTTCAAAATATTTATGCAAAAAACAAAAAATGCCTCCCAAATAGGAGGCATTCTATATGTGTGACCTGCTAAAATTACTTTTTGCTCAACTTCATTATTTCTTCTTCAAGTATGATTTCATCGCCATCTACATAGCCTGAGTGTTGATATACTATTTTACCGTTTTTATCTAATAGTAATGTATAAGGGACACTCTGTATATTCAACGCACGTTTAAAATCTTGATTTATATCGAGTAATACATCAAATTCCCATCGCTGCCCATCCATGTATGGTTTTACTTTGGTAGATGAGCGAGAATCATCTATAGATATGGCTACAAGCTTCATATCATACTTCGATTGCCAATCTTCATACAATTCGTTGATAGTGTTGAGCTCCTTTTTGCATGGCACACACCATGTGGCCCAAAAGCTAATCACGGTTACTTTACCATCTTTGGCTATATCGCTAGATTTGTATGTTTGTCCTTTTAAATCGGTCAGATTTACCGATGGTAGCGCATTTTCGCCTATCGGTGGTTCGATACTATAACTTTGAAAAGTCAATGCTAATAAAGTAGTAAGTATCAAAATTTGCTTTTTCATTTTTAGTTTTTTTTATGTTTACTCAAAATTAATTCAATGATTGTGCCAAACAGTTGTTTTGTCATAAAGATAAATAAATTTATGTTTTCTACCCTACATTGGAAAAAGGTTTTATCCACTACCGCCTTTTTATTCTTTTCTTTTTGCATCTATGCGCAATCTGTTTTTTCTGGTTCTTTCCAGTCAAATTCCAATTTTTTCATTAGAGATCCCAAAATTGGCGCATCCAATTTGCCGCATTATGACAACCTCAAAATAGGTAGTGATATATGGTTAAATCTCAATTATAACAACGAAAAGCTTGGGCTCGATGTGGGTATAAGAGGCGATGCCTATCTCAATTCGATACTTCGAAATCCCACTGTCCCTATTACGAAAGCGGGATTAGGTTATTTTTTTATTAAAAAGCGGTTTAAAGATTTAGCTTTTACAGCGGGCTATATGTATGACCAAATAGGGAGCGGGATGATATATAGAGCCTATGAGGAGCGTCCGCTTGGTATCGATAATGCACTAGTGGGTGGAAAAGTAGAGTATAACGGCAAGCACGTCAAAGCTTTTGCATTCAGTGGCTTGCAAAAAGATTTATTTCAATTCTATATGCCTATTATATCGGGTGCAGGAATAGAAGGCAATGTGAATATCAAAAACAAAGTAACGCTCGTGCCTGGGGTAGGTGTTATGAATCGCTCCATGGATCAAAAGTCAATGGATGGATTGGTAGCTAAAATTGAAGCACTCGATACATCACTTCGATTTGTACCTAAATATAATGTATATGCCTTTACGGTATATAATACGCTTACTGCTGGCGATTTTTCATGGTATATAGAGGGTGCTTACAAGACTAAGGATGCCTTTTATGGCGTGAATAATGTATTGCACAATAAGGCTGGAAATGCAGTTTTGACCTCCTTGAGTTATTCTCAAAGAGGTATAGGGGTAAACCTTCAATTTAAACGCACTGAAAACTTCCAGCTTAGAACCTCTCCAAACGAAATACTGTTTCGGGGTAGTCTAAATTTTCAGCCTCCTATAGCGCGTCAAAATTCACTCCGGCTGCCTGCCCGCTATTTCGCGCCAGCGCTCAATCAGCAAGAGATAGCTTTTGGTGGCGAAATTCATTATTCACCCAATAAGAAGTGGAGACTTTTAGCTAATTTTTCAGAGATAAGAGATTTCTTTTTAAAGCCCTCCATTACATCTAAAGTCGATTATAAACCGAATACTTTGGGAGGCATCGATACAATAAATACACCTATCCGTAGTTTTTATAGAGAAGGGCTTATAATGGCAGAGTTTAAACCCAACAAAAAGCTGCAGTTTGATTTGGGTTTTCAATATGTTTTTTATAATCGTCAGATATATATTGGCGATGGGGAAAATAATGTCACAGCGCTCACACCATTTTTAGAATTTCAACATAAGTTTAATAAAAAAATGTCGTACAGGATAGAGTTGCAATATCAATATGTACCCAAAGACTACGGACAATGGATATATGGACTTGTAGAGTTTAATATAGCTCCTATGTTTTCGATTTCGGTGTCAGATATGTGGAACTTCAAACCCAATCCCGACAACCCTTTGCCAGTATATACAACGCCTCTTCATTTCTACTCTGTATTTGCAGCATACACATACAAGAGTCATCGATTTACGCTCAATTATGCTCGTCAAGTAGGGGGTATAGTATGTACAGGTGGTGTGTGTAGATATGAACCTGCGTTTAGTGGTGTGCGATTGGGTATTAATAGTACGTTCTAAAAATGAAAAAAATGTCAATAAATAATTTGTTTAAAATAAGTGCTGCCGTAAGTTTGGTCGTTTTGATAGCAAGTTGCCAAGAAGTAGGGCCAAATATAGATATAGGTGGAAAACGTGGAGCTGGATTGATTATTGACACAGCCTATTCGGAGCCCATTCAGACTGCTGAAACTAAAAATGTGTTGATAGAAGATTTCACCGGTATTCGGTGCATTAATTGTCCAAATGCGCAGCAAGAATTGTTGAGTATCATCAATGCTAATTTAGGTAGAGTAATCGGGATAAGTCATCATAGTTTATTGCAAGATGAGGCATTTCCTACTACGCGAGTCAATATCACTTCGGGTATTTCTCAAAAACTTGAAGATTTATTGGTCTATCCAGGTTTTAAGCCCAATGGCGCTATTGATAGAGCTAGTTTGCTGCCGGGAACTTCACTTTGCTATGGCTATTTAGATTGGTCAAATCTGGTAGATATTCGCAAAACAATACCTACACCTGTCAATATTACAATAGATAAAACGTTTAGTAAAACAAGTGGGGATTTGACACTAGATGTGAAAATGCACTATACTCAAGATGAAAACACACCCAATAAATTGACCATTTTTATTGTGGAAGATAGCATTGTGACCGCACAGCTTTTGCCTAACAATACGGTGGATGACAATTATGTCCACAACCATGTTTTGCGCTTGGCAATTTCAGATACATTGGGCGATAAGCTCAATCATGACCTCATCGCTGGTACTACGGTTAGGCACGTATATAAAAACAACATAGCCAACAAAGGCCTTGCATATCACCATCTCAAGGCTATCTTCTTGGTACATAGATTTGTTAACTCAAAAGAGATACTCCAAGTCAAGGAGATAGAGATTGAAGATTGATTTTTTTCGTGCTGTTGTTAGTATTTTGCTGTTGTTTTAAGCTATTTCTTTTATAGTTTTAACCCATCAAAAATAGACGCTCACGATGCAGATTAGCTACAACTGGTTAAAACGACACCTACCTTTCCAACTCACGCCTAACGATTTGGCTGAAATATTGACCAATACCGGACTTGAGGTAGAGGATATAATTACATGGGAGTCGGTGAAAGGAGGACTCAAAGATGTTGTGATAGGCGAAATTGTATCCTGTGAGCAGCATCCAGATGCAGATAAACTGAAAGTAACTAGGGTCAATATTGGGGAGGCAGAGCCAATACAAATCGTGTGTGGTGCCCCAAATTGCAGAGTAGGGCTTAAATCGCCTGTAGCCAAGATAGGTGCGGTACTTTACCCTACAGCTGCTACCGAAGCTTTTGCTATTAAAAAATCGAAAATACGCGGGGTAGAGTCTTTCGGCATGATATGCGCAGATGACGAGCTAGGACTCGGTAGTAGCCATGATGGTATCATGGAGTTGCCTACTGAAACGGTAGTAGGCACTAAAGCAGCAGATTATTTTGGCGTAGAGCAAGATTATATCATTAGCATTGGCCTTACACCTAATCGCAGCGATGCGTTTTCACATATAGGTGTAGCTCGCGACCTCAAAGCCGCCTTGGCTGCTGTTTTCAATATTGAGTTGGATTGGACGACACATCCTTTTGACTTCAAGCCTACCATCGATTCCCCTATTTCCATCACTATCGAAAATCAAACTGCCTGTAAGCGATATAGCAGCATCTTTTTAAAAGGTTTAAAAGTTACCACCTCGCCTCTTTGGCTACAAAATAAACTCAAAGCTATTGGCCTAAAGCCTATCAACTCTGTAGTGGATGTGACCAATTTTGTACTGCACGAAACTGGACAACCACTTCACGCATTTGATGCAAACAAAATCACTAATCAGAAGATAGTAGTAAAAACGGGCGGATATGAAACAATGATTACCCTTGACCATGTGGAGCGCAAGTTGAATGTTGATGATTTGTTGATTTGCGATACAGATAAGCCGCTTTGTATAGCGGGTGTGTATGGTGGCGAAAATAGTGGTGTGAGCTACCAAACACAAGATGTCTTTTTAGAATCTGCATTTTTCGATCCTATATTTATTAGAAAAACCGCCACACGACACAATTTGCGCACCGATGCTTCGCAGCATTTTGAAAAAATGACAGATATCAATGCCACTAAAAATGCACTTCAATTGGCGGTACAGTTACTTTCAGAAATGGTTGAGTTTAGCTATTCTACCATCCAAGATGTATATCCAGTTGTGGTGAGCCCAGCTATTATTTCTACTAGCTACGAGCGAATCAATAAACTAAGTGGCAGCACCTTGCCCAAAACCAAGATCGATAAGATATTGGCAGATTTAGGTTTTTGTATAAAATCTGCCGATACAGGCGAACTGATAGTAGAGGTGCCAAGCTACCGACCCGAAGTAACAAGGGAGGCCGATTTGCTCGAAGAGATCTTGCGTATTTATGGGTACAATAACATACCACTACCCAGGTTTTTGAAAATGGCCCTTTCGCCCCCACCCAAAAATGACATGCTATTACTAGAAAACAAGATAGCCAATCTGCTCATAGGCGATGGCTATTACGAAGTTTCTACAAACTCTATTGCTTCATCAAAGCTCGAAACGGCAGCAGAGCTTATGTCGAAAGCAGTCTTGCTATTAAACGCCCAAAATACGGATCTCGATAGTTTACGAACCTCGATGGTCTATAGTCATCTTGAAGTTGTAGCACGCAATATCAATCATAAAGCAGCTGATTTGAAGTTGTTTGAATTTGGCAAAACATACGAGAAAGTTGAAGGTATATATGGTCAACAGTCGCATTTTTGTTTGCTCCAAACAGGCGATTTTAATCCACAAAATTGGATAACCAAATCGGCATCTAGTTCGTTTTTTCACCTTAAAACCACTGTTACTAATCTGCTCAATCGATTTGCTGGAGAATATACGACTACGGCTTTTGAAAATAAGGGGGTATATAGCTATGGCCTTACTATAAGCATAGAAGGCAAAGAGGCAGGTACCTTTGGTGCTATTTCCAAAAATATACTCAAGCAATTTGATATTAAGCAAGCTGTTTTTTATGCAGATATAGCTATGGATATGCTGCTGGAGCGAAGTCAATTTCAGCAATTGAGGTTTAAAGAGTTGGCAAAATATCCGACTGTGGTGCGCGATTTGTCATTGGCGTTGCCATTACAAACAAGCTATGCGGATGTAGAGGCAGCTGCTTTGGCATCCAATGCAAAATTGTTAAAATCAGTATCTCTTTTTGATGTATATAAAGGAGATAAGATAGAAGCGGGCAAGAAATCTTATGCTGTCAAACTTACTTTCCAGGATGAAAATAAAACACTGACAGACAAAGATATAGACAAGTCAATGTCGAAAATTATAGAAAAACTAGAAACTACTATTGGCGCAGAAATAAGAGGGAAATGATAGAAGAAATACATCAAAAATTAAGTGTTTTGGTCGAGAAGGCACACACACTTAAAGAGGCAAAAGAAAAACTACAAGCCACTATAGCTGAGCTTGAAACTCAACGAAAGGCAGACAGAGAAATCATTCAAATTCAAAAAAATATCATAGCTGAATTAGAAAATCAGCTAAATAAAGCTAATTTAGCAAGTCGAATTGAAGAAAAAGATTCGGAGGAAAAGGCAAAATTGAAAAGAGAAATAACTGAATACATTAAGGAAATTGACGAAATCGTAGATTTCTTAAAAGTGAACGAATGACGACACAGATAAAAGTGACAATAGCTGGTCGAAACTACCCACTGCGTGTTCAGCATGAAGAGGAAAAGGAAAGAATACAGGAAGCGGTCGACCTTATTAACCAAAAGGTGCTAGACTTCAAAGCTACATACGAGGGTAAAGATACCCAAGACTATTTAGCGATGGTAGCGATGAGTTTGACCGTAGAATGGATATCATACAAACAAAAAGGGCAGCAAGACCTAAAAGGTCTAGCCGAAAGGCTTGATGAAATAGGGGAGTTGCTTTCTTCATAGAAACATCTTTTTAAGGTTGCTTTGTGCGTGGGTTAATTAATCAACATAAAACAAAGGCAACATGGAAATAATCATCACCGTAGTAGCAGCGGTTATCGCCTTAGCGGTTGGATTTTTTACGGGTAAAAACTCAGTAAAAAGTACAGTCGATAAGCAAGAGGCAGAGCTAAAAGCACAATCGGAAAAAGTATTGGCAGATGCAAAGTTGAAAGCAGAACAGCTTATAAACGATGCCAATCGAAATGCAGAAAACACCAAAAAGGACAAGATGCTCGAAGCAAAAGAGCATTTTTTGCAGCTCAAAGCTAAACATGAGTCTGAAACTGTAGAGAAGAGTAAAAAAATCATTGAAAAAGAAAATCAACTCAAGCAGCAGCAGCAGGATAACTCAAATCGTATAGCAGAGGTTTCTAAAAAAGAAAAGGAAATAGAAGCATTGCGTGAAAATCTCTCTAACCAACTGGAAGTCGTAACTACAAAACGGGAGCAACTTGATAAAAGCCACGAATCTTTTGTAAAAAAACTGGAGCAAATATCTGGTTTGAGCAAAGAAGACGCAAAGCGCGACCTTATAGATTCATTGAAAAAAGAAGCAGAAGCAGATGCGCTAGCCTATGTGAAAAATGCGATAGATGAAGCCAAGCTTACTGCAAACAAAGAAGCGAAAAAGATAGTCATTCAGACTATCCAACGTACTGCAGCCGAAAATGCAATCGAAAATACGGTGTCCGTATTTAATCTCGAATCAGACGAGATGAAAGGCCAAATCATAGGTCGTGAGGGTAGAAATATCCGTGCGCTCGAAGCCGCTACAGGTTGTGAGTTTTTGGTAGATGATACACCAGAGGCTATTATCATATCGGGTTATGATCCTATTCGTAGAGAAATAGCTCGTCTGTCACTCCAGCGATTAGTGACTGATGGTCGTATCCATCCAGCTCGTATCGAAGAAGTAGTAGGCAAAATCAAAAAGCAGTTGGACGACCATATTCGTGAGATTGGTGAGCGTACCGTCATCGACATGGGTATTCAAGGACTACATGCAGAATTGGTGCGCTATGTAGGTAGAATGAGATTCCGTTCATCATACGGACAAAATCTATTGATGCACTCCCGCGAGGTGGCTAATCTTTGTGCGACTATGGCTGCCGAGTTGGGGTTGAATCCAAAATTGGCTAAGCGTGCAGGATTGCTCCATGATATAGGAAAAGTGCCTGATGAAGAATCAGAACTATCACATGCGCTTTTAGGGGCTAAATTGTGTGAGAAATATGGCGAGCATCCAGCGGTGGTGAATGCAGTAGGTGCCCACCACGATGAGATGGAGATGAAATATGTGATATCGCCTATCATTCAAGCTTGCGATGCAATATCGGGTGCTAGACCTGGTGCTCGTAGAGAAATGATGGAAGGGTATCTACAGCGTTTGAAAGACCTAGAAACAATCGCTACTGGCTACGATGGTGTAGATAAGGCGTATGCGATACAAGCGGGACGAGAGCTGCGTGTAATCGTAGAAGCAGATAAAATCGATGATAAAGCTTCAGAAGAATTATCTTTTGTAATAGCGCAAAAAATCGAAAAGGAAATGACCTATCCAGGTCAAGTGAAAGTAACGGTGATTCGTGAGAAACGAGCCATCAACATCGCTAAATAAACTACAGCAACGAAAAAAAAGAGGGAGTCTTTCGACTCCTTTTTTTTATGCTGTCAGGCTAAGCCCGCTTGGATAGCAAATTTTACTAAGGCTACAGTTGATTTACTTCCCGTTTTTTCTAGTAGATGCATACGGTGATGATCTACCGTTTTTTTACTGATAAAAAGTCGTTCGCCAATCTCATGGCTGGTATATTCTTTTAAAATCAAGCCGAGTACTTCTCTTTCCCTTTCGGTCAAATTAGTTAGATAGGAAGCTTGTTCCTTTTCTTGCTTGTATTGACTGTATAAAAGTGGGATGATAGAATCTGAAAAATAGGTGCCTCCATCTGCAATTTTTGAAATGGCTTTCAGTAACTCACTTTTGCCTGAGTTTTTGAGAATGTAACCATCTGCCTCTACCGCCACAGCCTCTCGCACTACAGCTGCACTATCATACATAGAGAGAAATAGTACCGAAATAGTTGGGTATTGTTGCTTAATTCTTTTGCAAAGTTCTGTGCCATTGCATACGGGCATACTGATATCAGAAATCACAAAGTTGATATACTCAGACTGTTGCGCTAAAATTTGCATTGCAGATTCACCGTCATTGGCTTCTGCAAATAGTTGTATGTGACTTTCGTTTACCAACATACTTTTAATGCCATCTATAACCATCTGGTGGTCATCTACTATCATTATACCTAGATTTGTCATGCTGTTTCCAATGTGATTATTACGGTTGTTCCCTTTTCTAAAATGGAATTTATTTTTACGTTGGCACCTATTAGATTGGCGCGTGCAAAAATGTTTTTCCAACCTATACCGGTTGATTCATATATTTTTTGTGAGTCAAAACCTTTCCCATTGTCCATTATTTTCAAATAATGAAGTTGGTCTTGAACATCCGAAGTCAATTCGATTTCAGCCGCACAGGCATGTTTCAACATATTATTTACAATCTCTTGAATGATGCGATATAATGCTATTTCTTTCGACTTTTCTAGTCGTGAAAATACAGTTCTATTACCAAAATTTAGTTTGATTTTAGTGCTATTTGATAGGTTGGTTTTATACGCCAAATCTTCGAGTGCCGAGAGCAGACCAAAATTGAGTTCATGCGGCATCAAATCGTGCGATATTACTCTAGTTTCGTGTATCGTTCTATCTACTAGTGCTGCTGTTTGTTGTAGTGATGTTTGGAGCGATTGAGGTGACACCTCCAATGAGTTGGAAATTTGCATTTTTACTACAGAAAGCATTTGGCCAACACTGTCGTGCAAGTCGCGAGCTACACGCACACGCTCTTGTTGCTCTGATTCGAAGATGGCCTGGGTCGTCAAATCTTGTTGTTGCTTTATTTTTTGTGCGAGTTCGGTCTCTTTCTTTACTTTATAACGCTTGTAAAAATTTAGTGCAAAAAGAGCTAATACGATAAAGAGACTAGAAATGGCGATGATAGCAATTCGATGATTAGCTATTTTTTGATTTTGAACGATGAGTAAATTGTCTTTTTTCTCTGTTTCGTACAGTGTTTTAAACTCGGCTATTTTTGCTTCTGTACGTTCATTTACAAGTTGATTTCTGTAAAAAAGGAAGCTATCTTTGGCGATGAGTGCTTTTTCAAATTGACGCCCTTCTCGGAATGTGGTGGATAAATAATCCCAAGTGCTAGCTAGGCCTTGTTTATAACTAATGTCATGCATAATAGCCATTCCTGCTTCGATTTCGGGGTGCGAAGTATAGGTTTTGTTTTCATAATTCTTGAGTATGCCTAGATGAATATAGGTATCTGCCAGCAGTTTTTTATTACCTTGTCTAGTATCAATCTCAAGGCATTTAGTATAGTAGAAACGGGCACTATCAAACTCGCCCTTAAACATGAAACAGTTGGCCTTATTGTCATAAAACTGAGAGGAAAAGGCACTTAGCCCAAATGAATCAATAATAGCTAAGCAGGCATTGTCCAACATCAATGCACTATCTATTTGATTGCTCATGCCATAGAGATTGGCTAATGTATGTGCGGCAAAAAGATAGCTAGGTTTCCAAGGTTGATTTGAAGAGGCGCTCATCCCTCGTTGAACATATAGCTTAGCGGTTTCGATGTCACCTTTCACTTGATACATTATGCCCAACCCGCCATAAAGATTGCCTATGGCACGTGTATCACCTATTCTTTCAAAAATCGTGAGTGCTGCTAGGAAATCTTTTTCAGCTTCTGGATAGTAACCTAGCTCTCTGTAGCTCGACCCCATTACAGCAAGGAGGGTGCCATAAAATCTCGACTGTGTATCCTCGACATTAGTGATTAGTGCCTTATTGAGCGTAGCTATGGCGGTATTGTGCGATGATTTTGATTGCTCAAATCTGGCTTTCGATATTAGCATCAATCGTTTGGCAAATTCAGAGTTCGAAGATAATGAATCTAGTTTTCGGATGGTATTTAGATAGGTATTGGTATCTGTCTGTTGAAACGTTATAGACGAGTCAAAAATTGCGATAGCCCTATCAGTGATACTTAAGTTTGTTTTCTTCTCATTGCAATTGGTCAATGAGAAGACGAAAGAAAGCACGAAAAGATACAACACAGTTTTTTTCATGCCGAAATATATTGATTTCGTACAATATATCTTAAATCAACTACCTATCTATTTACAACCAACTTGGTAGTGGATGATTTATCGTTTATCGTCATTCTCAAAAAATAGACTCCGTTTTCTAATTGCGCTATATTTAGTTTTGAAGCAGTATCATTCAGTGTCGTAGCAATACAAACTTTGCCCGCCATGTCACTCAATAGGAGCTGTGCAGGAGCTACTATGGCAGCTGTACTGTTGATATTAATATAATCTTGCGCTGGATTAGGATAAATGGAAAGTGCTAAAACGCGAGGATCATCGGTTATCGAATTTGCTCCACTGCAAAGTGTGGTAGTAAAGTAGATGGTATTTGTAGTCAGATTCGGTGGGCTAAACTGCAAGGAGAAAACACGACCATTTGCTGTGCGGATATAGCTTACATGGGATGATACTACATTACTATCCAGCACATCATTGCTACCTAATGTGCCAAGCGCATTGTAATCATCATTAAATGCGATATTAAATGGACATGGGTTTTGGGCATCATAAGTTTGATTGCCCAATGCCGTGACTCCATTGTTAAGCAAAAGGCCTACTTTTTTATTGCCGCTTGCATCAGCATATATTGAGAAGTTGAAATCCCAGTCAGTGCCTAAAGGCTCACGATCTGCAATCGTATTTAGATTCATATCTACGTAGGCAAAGTTTTTGGGTTTGTATGGTTTTTTTGGAATGAGTAAGTCTGTAGCTTGACTAGCAGAAATGGCACTATACCGAATAATGAAGGCAGTGTCCCACTCATTCTTCAAAATAGCTAGTTTTTTGAGAGAGCCATCTGGTAGCTGTACTAAAAACAAGGAATCGCCTACAACACTGTGTGCTGCAAAGCTGTATGAACCCCAACCATAATTAAACTGGTCGTTTGGGTCGAGGTTTCGGTTAAAAGCACCCATCCAAATTAGGGTATCGCTATCATGTATTTTTTTCCAGCTTCTCCATCCAGTAGTATCTAGTATGTTGAAATCATTCAAACCCAGTCCAGGTACTTTATATACTGATACTCCATTTGCTTCATTGATACGAATAGCAGCCGACTGAAGCGTGTTGCTCGGAAATGCCGCTGACTTAGATGAAAATGCAAGATGCCAATCATCGTTTGTTATAGTTGTCTTTGCTTTGCTTGTAAGACTGTAAAATGAAATGTCTTTTTTGTTTGTACCTATGGATAGACTATCTAATAGTGCAAAGCTTTGAGCAAAAATGGAAGACGTTAAAATAAGCGTAAAAAGTAGTTTCATTTTAGTATATTGTAAAGTAAAGCGGGTTTTATATATTTTCACCAATTATTGACCGCAAATAAATACATTCACCATACATCGATTGTCATAGTTATGTCATATTTAATCCAAAAATTGTTTCTAACTCTTTCACCTCAATCTCGTATCTGGGTCTATCAAGCAGATAGGCTATTGACAGAGAGCGAATCGAATATTTTACAGCAAAATGCAAAAGAATTTGTAGCCCAATGGGCAGCCCACAAAGTAGCACTCAGCGCAGATACTACGGTGGCACACCAGCTTTTTCTGATACTCGCAGCCGATGAGTCAGCTACGCATGCCAGTGGTTGCTCTATCGATAGTTCCGTCAATTTTGTAAAAGAAATGGGCGCTAAGTTGGGCATTGATTTTTTCAATAGACTCAATGTGGCTTATGTAGATAATGACACGGTGTATTTAAAAGATTACAAAGCGCTGGTGCAAGAAGTAAATAATCAAACAATAAATCCGGAGATTCTCGTTTTTGATAATACGATACAAACCTTGCAAGCAACTTGGCTCAAACCCATCAATCAAACATGGCTAGCCCGAATGCTTCAAATCAAGGTAGCGTCATAGCATGGATATATACACCCGAAAATATAACTACAAAATATTATTGCTCGTCATAGCCTCTATCATAGGGCTGAGCACATTGATATATACCAACTATATCACCACCAAGATAGCCAACGAAGAAAAACGAAAAGCCAAGCTATGGGCAGAAGCTATCATGAGTAGAGCAAAATTAGTACGCTATACCAATGACCTTTTTACTCGACTGGCTACCGATGAACGAAAGAAAGTGAATATCTGGGCGCAATCGACCAAATTTATTATTAGTGTAGAAAATAATGAGGAACTCAATTTTTTTAGTGAAATCATTACAAGCAATACAGATATACCCGTAGCTTTAGCAGACCATGAAGGAAAAATCATTGATGTTAGAAATATTGAAGTAAGACAAGATAAAGCTTCGCTAAATATAAATGATACGTTGTTTGATAAATTTAGAATCTATCCACCTATTGTAGTTTCTTATTTTGGGAAAAGCAATTTTATTTACTACCAGGACTCTAAACTTTTTACCGAACTAAAATCTACTCTCAATGAAATTATTAGTTCATTTATAACGGAAGTGGTCATCAATACGGCATCTGCGCCAGTGTTGTTGATGGATGATAGTTTGCAGTTGCTCGCCTATGGCAATCTCGACTCCTGCGATGTGGACGAACAGAGCAAAATAACTACGTTAATAAAAAATATGCAGTCAAAACATGAGCCTATTAAAGTGGATTTGGGAGATGGGGTACATCAGCAAATCTACTTTGATGATAGCGAGGTCTTGAGTCAGCTCAAGATTTTTCCACTCATTCAGTTGCTTATTTTTGCTGCATTTGCTCTTTTTTCTTATTTAGCCATGAGTAATGCCCGCAGAGCAGAGCAGAATCAAGTATGGGTGGGACTAGCCAAAGAAACTGCCCATCAGCTCGGCACGCCTATATCTTCGATTTCGGCATGGGTCGAATACCTTCGAGACAATAAAGCCGATGTGATAGATGCGAGTGTGATTGAAGCTCTCGACCATGATGTAGAAAGGCTCACCTTGGTAGCCGATAGATTTTCGAAGATAGGCGCACAGCCTCAGCTAGTGCCCGCTTTGGTGCAAGATACTATCGCCCAAAATGTCGATTATATCAAGCAGCGTTCGTCTAAGCAAGTGGCCTTTCATGTAGCTAGCGATGACCCTTCTTTGGAGTTTTTAGTCAATCATCAGCTCTTTAATTGGGTGATAGAAAATCTACTCAAAAATGCACTAGATGCCATGGATGGGGTAGGTACACTCACCATCAATACAGCCAGTACTAGCCAGCTCGTGATTATTGATATAAGTGATACAGGTTGTGGTATTCCAAAGGGAAAACACAAAACGATATTTGAGCCAGGTTTTAGTACTAAACGGAGAGGGTGGGGGCTAGGTCTTTCCCTTACAAAACGAATAGTGGAGGAGTACCACCATGGACGCATTTATGTCAAAAATTCTGAACCCAATATGGGTACGACTTTTAGAATAGAATTGCCGCGATATTTTCCGACCGCTTAAATTATTTTATGGATGCATCATTATTGTTTAAAATAGCGAATATAGCTGTGCTTCCTGCATGGTTGCTATTAGTTTTGCTACCACATTGGAGATTAACCTTTCCTGTTATTCGTTATGGTGTAGTGGTGGCACTAGCTATTTTGTATGCCTATATCTTGTTTAGCTCATCTTCGGAATTCAACAGCGAAAGCTTTAGCTCTTTAGAAAATGTGAAGCAGATGTTTGAACAAGATCAGGCTGTATTAGCGGGTTGGGTTCATTATCTTGCCTTTGATTTATTGATAGGTACATTTATCGTAGAGCAAGCGCAAAAGCAACATATTCATCGGGCATTATACACCCTAGCATTGCCATTTACTTTTCTTTTTGGCCCTATCGGTTATCTAATTTACGCTACGGTTCGATTGTTGAAATTTAGCAACACAAAGCCATAAAATATGATATATTATTTAAGCGTGGTGTTTGGATGGCTCTTTTTTTATACCACACACAGTATTTTGGCTCATGATAGGGTCAAAGAAAAAGTGGCTCATTTTTTAGGTCGATATTATCCCTTTTATCGTTTAGGCTTTAATCTATACAGTGTGATTTTGTTCTCCGTGCTTGGGTATTTGTTGTTTACACAAAATGAAGCATATATTTTTGAACAAACCTACATCTCACTTGGTAGTGGAGGTGTATTATTCTTAGTGGGTCTGGTGATTTTGGGCATAGCTTTTTACTCTTTCAATAAGCGCGAGTTTGTCGGACTCCAGCAGCTCGATAAAATCCAACCAGAGCAAAAAGTAGAGGTAAAACATTTAATAAAAACAGGGCTGTATGCTTACGTTCGCCACCCTTTATATTTTGGTACTATTCTCATGTTAGTAGGTGCTGTAGTTGCTTTACCTACCTATTCTATGATTATTTTTGTGCTTATATCGTTACTGTATTTACCTATAGGGGTAAAGCTAGAAGAACAAAAGTTAGTAAAAGAGTTTGGCGAGCAGTATGTCCGCTATCAACGAGAAGTCAAAATGCTATTTCCCTTTTTATATTGATGTGGAGTTGGTAATGGGGCTAAAGCAAGGTTATTTCCTCCTACACCACATGCTTCTCCGCATGATACGAAGATCTTACCATGGGACCCGATTCTACAAATTTGAATCCCATTTGTAAACCTATCAGTCTATAGCGCTCAAAATCAGCTGGGGTAACATATAGTGCTACAGGCAAGTGCGCTTTGGTAGGTTGTAGGTATTGACCTAGTGTAAGAATATCGACTGATTGGGCTCTTAGTTCCTCCATAGCTTCTATGAGTTCTTCTTCCGTTTCGCCTAGTCCGAGCATGATGCCAGATTTAGTACGATCGATACCGCCCTTTTTCAATCTATCCAATACCTCAAGGCTACGTTCATATTTTGCTTGTATGCGTACCTCGCGGGTGAGTCGTTTCACTGTTTCGAGATTGTGAGATACTACCTCAGGTTTCACATCGATGATGCGTTGTAGATTGTCCCATTTTCCTTGAAAGTCGGGTATCAAGGTTTCTAAAGTCACCCCAGGAGCGTGTTTGCGGATAGCGCGCACAGTAGCGGCCCATATCGTTGAGCCACCATCGGCTAGGTCATCTCTATCCACTGATGTGATGACTGCATGTTTTAGCCCCATAGCTTGAATCGACTGGGCTACTCGCAGCGGTTCGGTGATATCCACATTTTCGGGCTTGCCTGTAGCAACACTACAAAACATACACGACCTTGTACACACATTGCCCAGTATCATCAAGGTAGCCGTGCCTACGCCCCAACACTCTGTTTGATTAGGGCAATTGCCACTCTCGCAGATAGTATGCAGACGATTTTGTGCTACATTTTTCTTCACGTCACTAAACGATTCGCCCGAGGGCAATTTTATCTTGAGCCAATCTGGTTTTTTGATTCGCTCTTTATTTTGAGTTGTTTCCATCAGGGTTTAAAAATAATCATAAATCAAACTCATTGCTCACAAATTTGTTCATTTTTGTGATATGAAAAAAAGATATGAATTTTTTGTCCTTACTATGCTGCTTGTTTTTCTTTTTGGATGTAAAGAAAAGATAGACAGAGTGCGGGTAATAGGCGAAAAAATAGTGGTGCGACAAAACGAAAATGGGCAAGTGGTTTATGATACCATTGCGGCAGCAGCACCAAGTTTTTGTTTTGAAAATCAAGAAGCGCAAGCATTTTGCAGCGATGAGCTAAGGGGAAAAGTGTATTTGGTCGATTTTTTCTTTACGCATTGTCCTTCTATCTGTGTAAAAATGAAACGCAACTTACTTACTGTTCAAAATGAGCTTAAAGCCGAACCGAATTTTGTTATCACTTCTTTTACGATAGATCCCGCCCGAGATTCAGCATCGGTTTTAGCTATTTATGCCACCAAGCTCGGTGTAGATACAAAGCAATGGACTTTTCTCACTGGCAATCGAGATAGTATTTATGCCACAGCAGATCGATTTTTGACCGAAGCTGCCGAAGACGAAAATTCGCCTGGAGGTTTTATGCACGCTGGCAATTTTATATTGGTAGATCAGCAAGGCCGCATTAGAGGCTATTACAATGGGGTAGATGAAAAGGAAATGCCTCGATTGACAAAAGATATAAAATCATTGCTTCATGAATAATCGGTTGTTGAGATGGGCTATGGTGGTTTTCCCACTCCTAGCCTTATTGTTTTTTTTGTACATGACATTTTTTTATTCTGCCTATGAGTCTGCTGGGCGGATCACCTATATGCAGTCTTGTGCTAGCTGTCATGGCGAAAATGGCGAAGGAATAGCCCTTCTTGTACCCCCACTTCGGGAGTCGGATTATCTAAATGTGCATTTTGAGCAGTTACCTTGCCTGATACGAAGCGGTATGGAAGATACTATCGTTGTAAATGGAAAAATGTATTATCAACCAATGTATCCTATCAACCTAAATGATGTGGAAATAGCAAATTTGATGAATTTTATGCAAGATAGCTTTATGAACGAGCGCAAAAATAAGTCGGCTATTCGTACCCTCTGGGTAAAAACACAAGCAGATAGTTGTAAATAAAAAAAGACCACCTTTTGGGTAGTCTTTTTTTTAAACAAGCTTCTTTTTATCCTTTTGCTTTAGCTACAATAGCTTTGAAAGCTTCAAGGTTATTTAGTGCTAGATCGGCAAGAACCTTACGGTTAATGTCGATACCTGCAGCATGTAGTTTATTGATAAATACAGAGTAGCTCAATCCTTCTTCTCTTACGGCAGCGTTGATACGCGTGATCCATAGGCTTCGGAATTGACGCTTTTTGAGTTTACGACCTTTGTAAGCATATAGACCTGCTTTTTCGACAGCATTCTTAGCTACGGTGTAAACGTTGTGACGGCTGAGGAAATATCCTTTTGCTTTTTTAAGTATTTTTTTTCTGCGCTGGCGACTGGCAACGCTATTGACTGAACGTGGCATTTTCTAGTAGATTTAAAGGGTTAAGCTAAATTTAATAATCTTTTAATACGGTGTTCATCACTTGGATGTACCACTGTACTTTTAGACAATTCTTTCTTTCGGCTTGTAGCCTTTCTTCCAAGGAGATGGCTATGGTAGGCCTTTGCTCGCTTAATCTTTCCCGATCCGGTAACGCGAAAGCGTTTTTTGGCACCGGAGTTCGTTTTTACTTTTGGCATTTTAAATTATTTTAGCCCGCAAAGATATACTTTTTTGGGTAATTGCAAATTTATTTCTTTTTCTTAGGTGATAGCGTCATCATCATACGCTTTCCTTCTAGTAGCGGTAGTTGCTCCACAGTAGCGTGTTCTTCCAATCGTTTCGCAAATTGAAGCAAAAGCAATTCGCCTCTTTCTTTAAACACAATCGAACGACCTCTAAACATCAAACTAGCTTTGACTTTATTGCCATCTTCCAAAAACTTTTCGGCATGTTTTGCCTTAAATTCGATATCGTGTTCATCTGTATTGGGCGTAAAACGAAGTTCTTTTATTTCTACTTTATTCGCTTTGCTCTTGATTTCCTTTTCCTTTTTTTTCTTTTCGTAGAGAAACTTGTTGAAGTCCACAATACGACAAACGGGCGGTTTGGCGTTTGGAGATATTTCGACAAGGTCGAGGTTTAGACTTCTAGCGAGGTCTAGTGCCTCACGAGTACTATAGACTTTAGGTTCTGAATTGTCGCCCACGATTCTTACTTCGGGGACTCTGATCATATCATTAATGCGATGTTCGAGTTCTTTTTTAAAGGGAGGTCTTGCCATTTAGGTTTTTTAAATAAAAAATTTGTGTGTAAAAGTAAGGAAATTTAAGTATAAAAAGTATTTGTTATAAAATCTTTTTGTCTAATTCACTTTGTCGATTTAGCGGTATTCGTGTTACTCGTACATATTCATGATCATTAGGGTTGTAAAATGCCAATTACTGTTTTTTCTTAACGCATCATTTTATCATCCAACACTTTTTTTATCTTCGTGCTCCTTTTTACAACAAAATGAATATGATAAAAATAACACTCCCTGATGGTTCTATACGTGAAGTGGCGCAAGGTACTTCGGCACTTGATGTAGCCAAAAGTATTTCACAAGGTTTGGCAAAAGCAGTGGTGGCCGCTGAAGTAGATGGTATAGTGTGGGATTTGACTCGCCCTATTACTAAAGATGTGAGCTTGAAATTACTCAAATTTGAAGACGAAAATGGGAAACGTACTTTTTGGCATTCCTCGGCTCACTTGATGGCAGAGGCGTTGGAGATGGAGTTTCCAGGAGTAAAGTTTGGTATAGGGCCAGCACTCGAAAATGGTTATTACTATGATGTGGATTTGGGTGAATACAAAATATCTGAAGAAGATTTACTCCGGGTAGAAAAAAAGATGCTCGAATTGGCTGCTCGTGATGTAACTTATGAGCGTAGCGAAGTGTCGAAAAGTGATGCTATTGCTTACTTTACTGAGAAAGAAGATCAGTATAAATTAGAGCTTTTAGAAGGGCTAGAAGACGGAGAAATTACATTCTATAAACAGGGTAGTTTCACCGATTTGTGTCGTGGGCCACATATACCAAGTACAGGCGCTATCAAGGCAATCAAACTATTGAGTATAGCAGGGGCATATTGGCGTGGCGATGAGAGCCGCAATCAACTTACGAGAATTTATGGCGTTACATTTCCAAAGCAGTCGATGCTCGATGAACATCTAAAAATGCTCGAAGAAGCCAAGAAACGTGACCATCGAAAATTAGGTAAGGAGCTAGAGCTTTTTGCTTTTTCCGAAAATGTAGGCATGGGTTTACCGCTTTGGTTGCCTAAAGGCGCTATGTTGCGTGAAAAGTTGGTTGACTTTTTAAGGAAAGCACAAATAAAATCGGGTTATTTGCCTGTGGTAACGCCACATATCGGCAATAAGCGATTGTATATCACTTCTGGTCATTACGAAAAATATGGAGCAGATTCTTTTCAACCTATCAAAACCCCTCAAGAGGGCGAAGAATTTTTCTTGAAACCAATGAATTGTCCACATCACTGTGAAATTTATAAAACACGTCCACGTTCGTACAAAGATTTGCCACTTCGATTAGCAGAGTTTGGTACAGTATATCGCTATGAGCAGCACGGAGAACTGCACGGACTCACGCGTGTAAGGGGATTTACACAAGATGATGCGCATCTTTTTTGCCGTCCCGACCAATTGAAAGAAGAGTTTTGTAAAGTGATCGAGCTAGTATTAATGGTGTTTAATGCATTAGGGTTTGAAGACTATACAGCACAAGTATCTTTGCGTGACCCGTCAAACAAAACGAAGTACATAGGCTCTGACGAAAATTGGGATAAAGCAGAAGCGGCTATCATCGAATCCGCAGCCGAAAAAGGGCTAAAAACGGTGGTAGAGCTTGGCGAAGCGGCATTTTATGGTCCCAAATTAGACTTTATGGTACGTGATGCCATAGGTCGAAAATGGCAGTTGGGTACTATACAGGTAGATTACAATTTGCCAGAGCGATTTGAACTTGAATATACTGGTGCTGACAATCAAAAGCATCGCCCAGTGATGATTCACCGTGCGCCATTTGGTTCATTGGAGCGATTTATAGCTGTTTTAATTGAACATTGTGCAGGAAAATTCCCGTTATGGTTAAGTCCTGAGCCTGTAGCTATATTGCCTATCAGTGAGAAGTTTCACGATTTTGCATTTGATTTGAAAGCTAGATTGGAAGAGGAAGAAATAGGCGTTTATTTTGATGACAGAGGAGAAAAAATAGGTAAAAAAATACGCGATACAGAAGTGCGTAGAACCCCCTATATGTTGATAGTGGGAGAGAAGGAGGTGGAAACCAATACGGTATCCGTGCGTAAGCAAGGTGAGGGCGATCAAGGAGCATTATCAATCAATGATTTTATCGCTAAAATAAAGCAGGATATAGCAGAAATGAAATAAGCTGAGCAATATCGCAGCTTATTATTGGATTTGATTACGAATAACTAAACTCTCCTTGTGGAGTTTTTAACAATACCTCTTTTTTATCTGACGGCAGTATGTGCCCGATTATTTGCGCAGCGATATTAAACTGCTTAGCTATACTCATCACTTCAGCGGCATCTTTCTCCGCTACATACACTTCCATACGAGTACCGCAGTTGAGTACTTTGTACATCTCTTTCCAATCTGTTTTAGATTCTGATTGAATAAGATTAAAAAGTGGAGGTACTGGTAGAATATTGTCTTTTATTATTAGCATCGGTTCGATGTAGTGAAGTACTTTTGTCAATGCACCGCCTGTGTTGTTAATGATACCTTTGATTTTGTGGGGCATTTCTTTTTGTAAGGTTTTTATGAGCGGGGCAAAGGTACGTGTAGGTGAAAGCAAGGCTTGTCCTACATTTAGCGGAGTATCTTCGAGCTTATCTGTCATTCGTTTTGAGCCACAGTACACCACCGATGAAGGCAAGTTTGGGTCGAATGTTTCAGGATAGTTTTCTCCATAAAAAGTACTCAACACATCGTGACGAGCGGAGGTAAGCCCATTGCTCGATATACCAGAGTTGTAGCTGGTTTCATAGCTCGCTTGTCCATCAGATGCCAGCCCTACTACCACAAGACCTGCTTGTATATTTTGTGTCAAAATCAAATCGCTTTTTAATATGCGTGTGGCCATGGAAGCATCTACAGTTACAGTACGTACTATGTCTCCTAAATCGGCTGTTTCTCCACCTGTAAATTGTATAGCAATACCCGCATCATTCATGGTATCCACAAACTCTTGCGAACCTTCGATGAGAGCTGAAATAACTTCTCCTGGTATGTTTGCTTTATTGCGATTGATGACAGAGGTGAGTAGAAAATTGTCAATAGCCCCTACGCAAAGTAGGTCATCAAGATTCATTACGATAGCATCTTGAGCTATGCCTTTCCATACAGACAGGTCGCCAGTTTCTTTCCAATACAAATACGCTAAAATGGACTTGGTTCCTGACCCATCTGAGCTTTGTGCAAGACAATACTCGACTGAGCCAGTAAGGGTATCAGGAAAAATTTTGCAAAAGGAATTTGGATATAGCCCTTTGTCTAAATGAGCCACAGCGCGGTGTACATCTTCTTTTGAGGCCGACACGCCTCGTTGTAAATACTTATCCATCGAGTTTAGATTAGTTGGTGACCTACGGCAGTCGATACTGCACCTAGTGAATGATATAATGCGGTGAACTCAGCAAAATTGAGCTGCTGATCGGCATCCGATTTAGCTACTTTTGGATTTGGGTGTGTTTCAATCAAAAGGCCATCTATGCCCATGGCTACACATGCCCTAGACAAATCGGCTACACCATAGGCATACCCTATAGCATGACTAGGGTCTAGCACTATCGGTAGGTTCGTGTTTTCTTTTAACCAAGCTACTCCACAAAGGTCGAGTGTAAATCTTGTTTTAGTTTCAAACGTTCTGATGCCTCGTTCGCATAGCATTACATTTTGGTTACCATTGCTCAAAATAAATTCGGCCGATTGGACAAACTCTTGGAGTGTAGTGCCAAAGCCACGTTTGAGCAATACAGGTTTATTTGATTTACCACAGCTTTTCAAAATGCCATGGTCGTACATTGATTTAGCGCCTATTTGTATTATATCTGAATATTCTAAAATAGCATCCACATGCGTGCTGTCGCGCACTTCGGTGATGATTTTTAGCCCATATTTTTCTCGCATTTGGGCCAGTAGTTTTAGTCCTTCTAATCCCATACCTTGAAATGTATAAGGTGACGTACGTGGCTTGAAAGCTCCTGCCCGCAATACTTTCACCCCAAGCGAAACACAGAGTTGTGCAGCGAGCTCAATTTGTTCAAGTGATTCTACAGAGCAAGGCCCTGTGATGACGAGCGTGTTTTTGGTATCGCCTCCTATCGAGAATCCACCAAAGTCAATCGTTCTAAGGGTAGTTTTATATTCCTTGCTAGCGAGTTGAATATCGGTAGCGGTGGGAATGGCATTTGCTATTTTGTCTGTCAAAAAATCAGGTACAGTTTTGACTTTTGAAGAAGTTACCAAAAGGGTATTTTCATCTTCATGTACTAAAGCGGCTTCTGCTTTTTCGGCAAGAAGAGCGGCTTCATTGTTCGAAATGTCTTTTTTTAAAATAATGATCATATTGTTCGTTTTATCCTTTCGCTAAATGGTTGAGTGGCACTACGCCTACTAGTTTTTCGGTATCATCCACCACAGGCAAAAATAGAATTACTCTGCCAGCCTCTTCTATAATTTTCAACATTTCTTTTACGGTCATGCATGGATTAATTACAAAAGGACTTGTGTTTACATATTGGTGTGCTTTTAAGTTAGCTAAATCACCCCAATATGCAATGATTGCTTTGCGAATATCTGCGTTGGTTACTACAGCCTCTAGCTTGCCAGTATTTCCTTGTATCAATACAAATCCCTGTTTCCCATTGTCTATCGCTTGTACACATTCGAGAAATGAAAAACCATCACCCGCTAATATGGGACAACTCGAAATGGGTAGCATAAAATCAGCAATCTTAATATTGTGAGTGGCTACAGGATGCAATAAGCTCAACATATTGGCGCCATATTCGTTCTGTTTCATAAGGTATGAGCCAGATACCACCGTATCTACATCGAGCAGTTTTAGGATAAAGGCCACTTCGCTATTGACCCCTCCATCTATGGTGATTTTTATCTTGGGAAAGAGATGTTTGAGTTGATTGATTCGTTGGAAATTAATTTTGTCAAATTGGCCACCACTCTGACCAGGCACAGTACACATGAGCATCACGAAGTCTATTTTTTCGAGCCATCGTAGTTGTAGAGTAGTGAGCTCTGTAATGGTGGTGATTGCAATCCCTTTTTGTATTGGATAATCAAAAAAATGAGTAGAAATTTCTTTGCAATTTTCCAGTTGAATGCAAATACGATTTTGCGGGTTTTGGATTAATCGAGGGTCAAATGCGGGGATGTTTTCGCTAATCAGATGGATATCAAATGGAAGTTGATTGAAAGCGGCATTTTGGGTTAGGAAATCATCGAGTTGTTCATTGGACTTACAATCGATATGCAGATAGTGCACACCAATCTTATCCATATCGGTAGCGATTTTTTCAAATGCTTTATCGCTTTGTGCAAAAACGGAGGCTGATATCTTCACGACTGCAAAATATTGTTTTTTAAGACCTTTTTTAGCGAATAAGTGATTTTTTACATTTCATTTGGTATCTAAATAAAAGTGAAAATTTAAAAAGGGTGCGAGTTTTTTGCATATTGTGTTTAAAAATTAGCCCTTTACTACTAATGAAAGATTACGAAAAATTACTTTTAGGAAATAAAACTTGGTCATTAGATAAGCGAAAAGTTGATCCTCAGTTTTTTAGCCGACTTACCCATCTTCAAACGCCTGAATATTTATGGATAGGTTGTTCGGATAGTCGAGTGCCAGCCAATGAAATTACCGATACAGACCCAGGCGAAATATTTGTACATCGCAACATTGCCAACATGGTGGTACATACTGATTTGAATCTTTTGAGTGTACTTCAATATGCAGTGCAAGTGCTAAATGTCAAGCATATCATAGTGTGTGGGCACTATGGCTGCGGTGGTGTGAAAGCGGCCCTCTCTCACCTTGATTATGGAATTATAAACAAATGGTTGAGAAATATAAAAGATGTGTACAGGCTGCATGAAGATGAAATTAAGCTCTTGAAAACGGAAGGCGAGCAACTGAATCGATTGACGGAGTTGAATATTATCGAACAGGTCAACAACCTCACGAAAACGTCTATTATACAATCTGCTTGGAAACATAAGCACCGACCAACGATACATGGATGGGTGTATAGTCTTGAAGATGGCATCATTAAAACACTCACAAAAATAGATCCTAATACCCCTCTCGATCCTATATATCAATATGCGAATCTTTGATAATTTTTCGAAGTTACCGTTCTCCGAAAAGCATGCTGCCTATTCGAATCATTGTGGCTCCTTCTTCTAATGCGATTTTGTAGTCGCTCGACATGCCCATTGAAAGCGTGTTGAAATCATTTTTTTGATCAAAAAAGCTTTGCGTTAACTTGTCAAAAAGCAACTTCAGTCCATTAAATTCTTTACGAATTTGAGAAAGGTTCGCTGTGTTGGTAGCCATACCCATAAGTCCACAAATGTTTATATAGTCTAGGTTTTGGTGTTTTTTTTTATTTAAAAATTGCATCAGATCTTCTTCACTCCAGCCAAACTTCGTTTCCTCTTGAGCTATATAAACTTGAATCAAGATATTGATTTTACGTCCTATTTTTTGCCCTTGTTTATTGATTTCTATAAGCAATTTTTCATTATCAACACCATGTATCAATGCTACAAAAGGAGCTATATATTTCACTTTATTTGATTGTAGATGCCCAATCAGATGCCACTCCATATCGGGGGGGAGCTGAGCTTTCTTATCGACCAGCTCTTGCACCTTGTTTTCGCCAAAGGCGCGATGACCTGCATCATAAAACTCCTTAATTTGAGCTACAGGCTTAGTTTTCGACACGGCTATCAACTTTGCCCCATAGCGGTTACACTCTTCCGAAATTTCTGTGTATTTTTGATGATTCATGAAACAATCTTTTTTTTTGATTTTAGTATGTTTGATCTTGGTTGCTTGCAATCAACCGAATGACGATCGTCCAAAGTTATTTTTAGGCGCTGAAAAAATGAAATTAATTTTGACCGAAGTACATCTCTCTGATGCTATAGCCGAGCAACAAGCCAATGGCAATCGAGGATTAGAAGTAGTATTGGCTCAAAAAGGATTGGAACAAGTGTTAAAAAATTATACTTTGACACAGTTGCAGCTAGATTCCAACCTTAGATACTACCAGCAGCGGCCAATCGAGCTAAACAAAATCTATGAGCAATTGTTGACGGACTTGAGTAAACGACAGGCGGAACTGTCGAAATAATTTCTTTTTTTAGCTTTACAAAAAGGCAATAACAAATGTATATAAATAAAGTAGTCAATGGAGCGGACGAAGCCATCAAGGATATCAAGGATGGAGCCGTGTTGATGCTAGGCGGTTTTGGTCTGTGCGGCATACCCGAAAACTGTATAAGCGCAATGGTGCGTAAGGGAGTGAAAGAGCTGACTTGTATCTCAAACAATGCTGGGGTAGATGATTTTGGAATAGGATTGATGCTGCAAACACGGCAAGTCAAAAAAATGATTTCATCCTATGTTGGGGAGAATGCAGAGTTTGAGCGACAACTATTGAGTGGTGAACTTGAGGTTGATTTGGTACCACAAGGTACACTGGCGGAGCGTATCAGAGCTGGCGGAGCGGGTATCCCACTTTTTGCTACGCCTACGGGCTATGGAACAGAAGTGGCTGAGGGCAAAGAAGTGCGCGAGATAGAAGGTAAGTTTTACATTATGGAAAAATGGCTCAAAGCTGATTTTGCAATCGTAAAAGCATGGAAAGGTGACAAAGCAGGTAATCTTATTTTTAAAGGTACCGCTCGAAACTTCAACCCTATGATGGCCACAGCAGGTAAAATCACTATAGCCGAAGTAGAAGAACTAGTAGAGCCAGGCGAGCTAGACCCCAATGATATTCATACACCCGGAATATTTGTACAACGTATTTTCCAAGGATCAAATTATGAGAAGCGCATCGAACAGCGCACTATTGCTAAATAATATAAACAATAAAATGCATCAATTTTTTTTAGATCTAAATCAAAATTTACTACTGTTACAAACTAAGCTTACGGCTATGTTGAAGAAAATTGTAGATGAAAATTTTAGACGGGTAGCAGAGCAGCTTTTTTCAAAAATGAGTCAATTTCTTTTTGATGTGACAGGCGCTATCGAAAAGCTAAAAATGGGCAAAGTAACGGACTTAGTTATGGATTTCTTAGATGAAGTAGAGGCCTTTTTACTCGATTTTTATTATCGTTTTTCTTTTAAAAATGAAGCTATACTAGCTGATGGTACGCAATCTGTGGTAGCAGCACTTAGACAGCAGGTTGTATTTTTAGATCAGCAACGTCAAACCTTTTTTGTGTTTTCATAAAACTTAGTATTCATGGCATTAGATAAATTTCAAATAGCTCAGCGTATCGCACGCGAACTCAAAGACGGATTTTATGTCAATCTTGGGATTGGTATTCCTACTTTGGTGGCCAATTATATACCTCAGGGAATCAATGTAGTGCTCCAATCTGAAAATGGATTGTTAGGCATGGGGCCATTTCCTAAAGAAAGTGAAGTTGATGCCGATATGATCAATGCAGGCAAACAGACCATTACTACATTGCCTGGCTCCTCAATTTTTTCATCGTCCGATAGTTTTGGCATGATACGTGGCGGACATGTGGATTTAACGATTTTGGGTGCTATGGAAGTGTCTGAAATGGGCGATATTGCTAGTTGGAAAATCCCTGGAAAGATGGTGAAAGGCATGGGCGGTGCTATGGATTTGGTGGCTTCTGCTGAAAATATAATCGTGGCGATGATGCACACTAATAAAGCTGGTGAATCTAAACTTTTGCCAGAATGTGAGCTGCCACTTACTGGCAAAAAGTGTATTACTAAAGTGGTAACTGACTTAGGTTTTTTTGAAATTAAGGCAGGGGCATTTCATTTGCTTGAACTCGCGCCAGGGGTTACTGTAGATGAGATCAAGACGAAAACTGCAGGCAAGTTAGTAGTAGGTGAGGGAGTGAGAGAAATGGAGGTATAAAAGTTTAGCATTTTGAAGTCTCATATATCAGATAGAAATACTGTTTTCTCTCTTGTAAATATCTTTATAGCACTCGCTATATGGTCGCTATTGATACTTCGATATGGTTATTCCTTTGGTTCAGGCGACCATGTGGAATTGCTGCCGTATAGCCTCTTTCTAAATGATCCATCACTTTATCCTCACGATTTTTTCATTCAATCATTGCACGCTAGTCTGCCCAACGAGCGCACTGTTTTTGCCAATTTATTGCGTCCATTTTCAAGCTTTTTTCCTTTAGCTATTTTTTGTTTACATCTGCTCAATACTGTTTTTCTGCTGTTAGGATTATACAAAATAGGACAGCGATTTTTTACACAAAAATGGCAAACATGGATACCTGTTTTTTGCTCCATTTTGATTTTTAATGACAAAGCACTAGGCAATGTAGATTTATACACATCCTCCATTCAAGCAGGCGATGTGGCTTGTGCCATCATAGCTTGGGCGATTGGGTTTTTTCTGGACAGAAGGTATGTATTGATGACATTCTTAATGGTGGTCGCAACTTTTATACATGTACTCGAAGGGCTAGATGTGATGATTGTTTTATCGATAATGTTGTTTGTTTTTGCTTTACAAAAAAAGATTGAATGGAAAACTTTTTTCAGTTGCATGGCCATTTATGCAAGTACTGCTTTTATTTATCTGGTGTTGTTGTTTTTGGCTAAAACTGACGTAAAGTCAACCCTTTCAGATAAAACGCTTTTTGATATTTTATTTATTTTTCGGCATCCGCATCACTTTATTTTTTCGACTTTCCCTTTGTTCAATAAGCTCTTTTTCTTTCCCATTGCGTTGTTTGGAATGGGGTGGTTCTACACGAAAAGTGAGCCTTTGTTTTTATTCTTTTTGATAAGTCTTACTATATTGTTGTTATACATTATTGCTACTGATTATGGGCATATTATATTAATAGCAAATTTCCAATGGTATAAACTCACACAATGGCTCAAGGCACTTGTTTTTATGGCTGTTTTCGCAGCTTTGATAGGCCGATTCAAATTAGATTTTAGATTGCCAAATTCTTTGTTTTATGCAGCTGCTTTTGCAACAGTTCTCGTTTGTTTTATACTTATTTTCATAGATAAAAGCCCATTTAGCACGCACTATCAAATAGGCGTAAAGGCTTATCAATATACTGATATAGATATCGCTATAAAGGCAAAAAATAGTACGAATAAGGATGCCGTCTTTGTGATACCTTTTTCAAATAGTTCGTTTAAATATTGGTCGGAGCGGTCAAGTTTCATTGAATTTAAAGCTAATGTGCGCAACAAGGCATTTGTAGGTGAATGGTATAGGCGGGTAGGGTTGGTATATGGATTGGATACAACAGATGCGCATATAGGCTTTGAGAAACATTGGACAGCAGATAGTGCATTTTTGGCAAAGGCTGCTTCTGAAGAGGTAGTCCAATGGAAAGCTGAAAAGATAACCCATATTCTTTCAGAACATTCGCTTGCTAATCCGTTGTTAAGTTTAGTCGATAAAAATCAAGATTATTGGATTTATAAAATCAACGAATGAGTACCGTTTATCATAATGGGGAATGGATGAATGAGGGCATCCCACAACTTCAACTCAGCGAGCGTTTTGTGCGAGTAGGCGATAGTTTTTTTGAGACTATTTTAGTGGAAAGTTCGGTTGCGTTGTGGTTAGGGAAACATTATGAAAGAGTATGTCATACTGCTAGAGTTTTGCAGATGGATTTTGAGATGTCGTTTCATGAGTTTTGTGAAATTGTGACTCTGCTCATCAAGAGAAATGCACTTTCATCTGCTCGAGTCCGAATCGTATTTTATAGAAAAGGAGAAGGTGCGTATCTCTCTAATAGCAATAAAGTTGGTGTGATTGCAACGATAGAAACATACCTTGCTAGTGTAGAATTTAACCTCCAGCTTGGTGTTTTTGACACTATCAAAAAGCCCATTAATCTACTCTCTAATCTCAAGTCATCCAATTCTTTACTGTATATTTTAGCTGCCAAATTTGCCAATGAAAATGTGTTTTCAGATAGTTTGATTTTAAATGAAAAGGGTCATGTTTGCGAAACTTCAAATGCGAATATTTTTGTATTGAAAAATGGAAAAATTATAACGCCACCGCTTACTGAGGGTTGTGTAGCAGGGGTAGCAAGGGCTGTAATACTTGAAGTATTTGATGTAGTCGAACAACCTATTTTACTAGCTGAATTGCTTGAAGCTGAGGCCGTGTTTATTGCCAATTCGCTCAAAGGATTAGCTGCTGTGAAATCTATTGCGGACAAGGAGTTTCAACAAACTGGTATCTCGAGTTTACAACAAATATTTGAAAAGCATAAAGAGCAATATATCATACAACAAAAGTGTGATTAAATTGTTAGGCAAGCATGAAAACACCGATTGCAATTTGTTGGCTGCGCAGAGATTTACGATTAGAAGATAATGCTGCTCTTTTTCATGCACTTAAAATGTATCAAAATGTTTTACCTCTTTTTATTTTTGATTCTGACATTTTATCAAAGTTGAGTGACAAAGAGGATGCACGTGTTAGTTTTTTGTATCAAGAGGTAAATACACTTGCAGATACTTTGCAATCAGAATTTGACACGAGTATGTTGGTGAGGATTGGCTCTCCTATGGAGGTTTGGCAATCGATTTTAGCTGAATACAACATTGCTGCTGTCTTTACCAATCATGATTTCGAGCCGTATGCAATAGCTCGTGATAATCGTGTTCGTGAGCTTTTGGATACCTATGCTATACCATTTTACACCTTTAAAGATCATGTGGTTTTTGAAAAATCAGAAGTGGTTAAAGAGGATGGATTGCCATATACTGTATTTACTCCCTATAGCAAAAAATGGCGGGCTAAGCTCAGTCCGTTTTATTATAAATCCTATCCTATCTTAGATTACGCTCGCCATTTTTTTAAGACAAGTAGGTTTGTAATTCCTACGCTTAACGAACTTGGATTCGAACCTACTCAAATTGAAATTCCCGCTCGTGTAGTCAGTGCAGAGGTGATAAATAAATATACTGAGCAACGAGATATACCGTCAATCTTGGGCACTTCACGTCTGGGTTTGCATTTGCGATTTGGCACACTTTCTATTCGTAAATTGTTAGCGTATTCACTTGACAAGAATCAAACGTTTGTAAACGAATTGATATGGCGTGATTTTTATCAGCAGATTTTGTTTCATTTTCCACATGTCGAGAAATCAGCTTTTAGGCCTGCATATGATGGGATACGATGGGAAAATAACGAAGTGCATTTCAATGCTTGGTGTGAGGGGAAAACGGGCTATCCACTGGTTGATGCTGGTATGCGAGAGCTCAATGCTACTGGCTTTATGCACAATCGTGTGCGGATGCTAGTAGCTAGTTTTTTGACCAAACATTTGCTAATAGATTGGCGATGGGGCGAGGCATTTTTTGCAGCTAAGTTGTTGGATTTTGATCTAGCTGCCAATAATGGTGGATGGCAGTGGGCAGCAGGCTGTGGTACAGATGCGGCTCCATATTTCCGTATTTTTAGTCCAATGGCTCAACAGCTTAAATTCGATCCTCAAAATTTGTATATAAAAAAATGGGTGCCCGAATTTGGCACCCATGAATATCCTTTACCGATAGTAGATCATGATATGGCTCGAAAGCGTTGTTTAGCACGCTATCAAGCGGTACTTAAACCTAATTAATAATCAGTTTTGTCTCTTTAATTATACTAGCTGTGTTTACTTTTACTACATAGATTCCTGTACTCAATTTCATCGTTTCGTTCGATAATTTGTAGGTGTTTTCTCCATTTGATAAATCGGCTACAAAACCATATACACGTTTGCCTTGAAGGTCAAATACACTTATAGTAGCTTCTTCATTTTTATCTGCATCGATGACCAATGTAGTCGCATGAGAAGTTGGGTTTGGATATAACCCTATTCCTTTGTTTTTGTCTTTCAACTCCGCTATCGCATTAGGCGATAATGGCAATTCATTAGTGTACATGTAATAGTAAAGTTGCATTTCATCAGCAGTCGTAAATCCAAATGTTACTGCATTTGCTTGTGTGACATCATAAACAGTTTTTGCCTTGATTCCTTTTGTTTTCATATCAACAGCACGCTGAGGTGCAAAATATTTTACGGATGGATGCTCCCAATCGTAGTATCCTTTGTTGAAGCCCGTTTCGTAACTATAGTTTCCGTCTAATAGTGTATCACCCAGTTGATTTGGCTTTGATGCATCTTGTTCGTGTATCACAAAACCAATTCCATATTTGTGTGTATGCGAAGACATCATCCATACATGGCGAGTTTCGTTTTTGCCATTACTTGGATCTGAAAGATAAGAGGTCGATACTTTGTTTCCTTGAAGAAACAAGGCTGTCTTGTTTACTAAAGCTGATTTCATCTCTATCGTAGTGGTGTTGATAGGTCTTGGTTTGTAGGTGAAATTCAAATAGAAATCACACGGCAACACTGATGGAATGTTGTAATTTTTGACGTGATAGTTTAAATCTAGATAGGTGTTTTTATCCCAAAACAGGGCGGTGCCTTGAGGCAGTCTAATGTCTGCATCATCTTGCCATGCGCCTGTCAAATCTTTGACACCATCAAATGAAGTGACACCTCCAGTCAAACTCACAATTCTTATACCATCATCTTGTTGTTTTGCAGCTGCAGAGTCTTGAAATTTAAACAATAAAAAGTGGTGCGACTGTGTATTCATGTATCCATCAATCTGATTTACTTCTACATCAGTACCGAAATTAATATGATGTTTCAACAAAAATTCGCGTTCTGTATTTGCAGTGCCCGAAGCAGGTAAAAATACAGGGCCAAAACGAAGTTGTTTTCCATTAACCGGTACTGGTGGTTTCTGCAAAAATGGAGTTCGACTTGGATTGTTGTAATAGGCATTTATCATGGCACTATCTATTGTAATACCTGTTTGTTTCGCTCCATTCATAATCCATTGACGCATGTATTCTACCTCTTTGTCTGTCAAATTGCTTCCTGCATTTGTTTGCATGGCGTTGCCTTCATTATTTTTTAGAGCCAAATCCGTATCTAGCCAATTGCCACATTTTTTGAGTAAAAAAGATTGGTAAGGTTGATTTACATACACATACTTATCTCCAGCTGCAGCAGCCGCAGTATTGGCGGGTGTTTGATTCACTATAGCATTGTACACATTAGTGCTAGTACCATCGAAGAGTAGGCTATTCCCACTACCGCTGGTATGACATGCCCCATTTGTACATTTTGTATTGAGCATGGTATATACCATGTCGTAAGTATTTTGCCCAAAAGCAAAAATAGTAGAAAAACTAAGTGAAAGCAGTAGCGTTTTTTTCATATTTAGAGTATTTGTTATCATTAAAGTTACTCATTCATTTAGACTTTCCAAAAAAATAAATGTATTCACATTGTCAGCGAAGTCAGATAATGTAGGGTTTTGCGACTGTCCGAATGGAGTAATATTGGCTGATTGGATATGTTTTGCTACTGTTTGTCCCCCTACAATACATTGTATGTTATCCTTTTGTGAATCTATTGTTGTGTTTAAATTAGTCCAATCTTCAAAACGTTCAAAATGCACTACAGAGAGTGGAGAATTAATATTCTCATTTTCAATCAACATGATTTTTTCATCTGCTAAATGCGCTTGTCGATTTAATAAATAAATAGCACGATGATAGTCGTAGTTGTTCATGTATTTTGAGTGGTGATGCATCCAATTGTACAGCTCAAAACGAGAAAAAAGTCGCGTTACATCAACGTCTTTTTGTACAAAAAGTTTCGATACATTTCTACAACCTAAGCCAAAATATAGAAAAATATCATCGCCCAATTTTTCTAATTCTTCATCTGTTTCTTCTCCAGTCAGAATGGCAATTGAGTTTCTGTTTTTGCGAAGCAAAGAGGGTTTGTTTTTGAAGTAATATTCAAAATAGCGAAACGAGTTGTCAGAACCTGTGGCTATCACTGCATCAAAGTCTGTAAGTCTTTCTAGTAGAGAAACACGAGCGCTTAAGTTAGTATCTAGCTCACAAAGTTTAGCAAGTACTGAACGAAATAAAACATCATCTTTTGAAGATGTTTTAATTTGAATAAAATGATCAGTAAGATAGAGACAAAGAAAGTCATGAAAGCCCACCAACGGTATATTGCCCGCCATAATTATGGCTATTTTTTTTTGTGCATATGATTGGTTTAGAAATGGATAATCTGACAGCCACTTATCGAGTTTATCTTTATTCAACCAGTTCGATATACCAGCTATTGCATTGTCGATAAATTCTTTTGTAAAAAATGGATTTGTACCTTCTGCTCTCTCTTTGGCGGTTTGTATTTTCTCGTCTGTCTTGATCTGCACAGCAAGCTCAGTTAGATGAGTGATTTTGTCTAATAAAGTAGTATTCATAAAGTGGCTGTTTATAACGGAAGTTGCGAAGATACTTTAGTATCTAAATTAAAGCAGTAATTTTAAATTGCAAATTTAGAATATGAAAAAAAATGTAGCCGTAATCACTGGTGGAGAAGCCGCAGAAGTAGGTATAGCAATCAAAAGCGCAAAAGTGGCTTTTAAGTACCTCGACAGAAATCTATTTGAGGTCTATCTTATAGTGATCGAGGGCAACGATTGGTGGTATGTGATAGGCGAAAAGAAAGTCGGTAAAATGGATAAAAATGATTTTTCGCTTTCTCTCTCCGAGGCAAAAATACAATTCGATGCAGTTTTTATAGCTATACACGGTACTCCTGCCGAAGATGGCAAACTACAAGGCTATTTTGATATGCTCAAAATTCCCTACAATTGTTGCGGTGTGCTACAAGCAGCCCTTACTTTTGATAAATCTAGAACTAAAGAATATCTCGCACAACTAGGTGTAAAAACGGCTACTTCAGTAGTAGGATTCAAAACAGCAAACACACTCGATTTTGAAAAAGAAATTATGGATAAAGTGCCTTTCCCCGTTTTTGTAAAACCAAACAAAAATGGTTCTAGCTATGGCGCATCGAAAGTAAATACTGCTCTTGATCTCAGTGATGCTATCAACAATGCTTTTGCGTATGATGATGAAGTGATCGTAGAGGAGTTTTTGAAAGGGAGAGAAGTTACGAATGGTGTGTTTACACTCGATGGAAGAGTAATTGCACTGCCCATTACAGAGATTTTAACTCAAAATGAATTTTTTGATTATAAAGCGAAATATGAAGGCGCATCGAAAGAAGTAACACCTGCCGATTTGGATAAAGAGACAACTAAAGCTATACAGCAAACCTCTGTAGCGATATATGAGAAACTAGGTTTTAAAGGAATGTGCAGGGTAGATTATATCATCACTGAGCGAGGGTATTATATGTTAGAAGTCAATGCCATACCGGGTATGTCGGAGGAGAGTATCATTCCACAACAGGCACTGGCAGCAGGTTTTGATCTTACTTTCTTTTTTACAAATAGTGTGCTAGCTTGTTTGGCTGGGCGTTAATTTTTATCAAAAGTATCTAAGTACCTACTTCTTTTGGTAGGTTAGAGTCAAATGTATCGCTCACTTTTTTTTATTGTACTATTGACATTCGGCTTGCCTGCTTGTCAATCTCAATCTGCTACTAAAATGCCAACACACACTAACCAGCTCATACACGAATCAAGTCCTTATCTTTTGCAACATGCACATAATCCGGTGGACTGGTATCCTTGGGGAAATACCGCATGGGAAAAGGCAAAAAAGGAAAATAAGTTAGTCATAGTAAGTATAGGTTATTCGGCTTGCCATTGGTGTCATGTGATGGAACACGAATCCTTTGAAGATAGTGTGGTAGCGGATTTGATGAACAGGCACTTTGTGTCTATCAAAGTAGATAGAGAAGAGCGACCCGATGTAGATCAGATTTATATGGATGCAGTGCAATTGATTACAGGGCGTGGAGGTTGGCCGCTCAATGCGATTTGTTTGCCAGATGGTCGCCCGGTGTATGCGGGCACTTATTTTCAGAAAGGACAGTGGATGCAAGTATTGAATTTTTTGCAAAATGAATTTGATACTAAACGCGCTGAAATGGATGCTCGTGCACATGAAATTCATAAGGGTATAAAGGCAATGGATATTATTCCAAAAGTGGAGGATGCTAATTTTTCAACCGAAATTTGGAAAGAGATTTGGAAAAACTATGAAACTCAATGGGATTTTGAATACGGTGGACGCATGGGTGCGCCTAAGTTTCCGATGCCTGCCAATCTTGATTTTATGTTAGCCTATTCGGTAGTAGGCAAAAATCCTGCTGCTGAAAATGCCGTAACGATCACACTCGACAAAATGCTCGAGGGTGGTATCTATGATCATGTAGGAGGTGGATTTGCCCGCTATTCAGTAGATGATAAGTGGCATATACCGCATTTTGAAAAAATGCTGTACGATAATGCACAGTTGTTAGAGCTGTATTCGTTGGCCTATCAGCACACTAAAAAAGCCGAATATAAAGCTGCGGTGTATAACACGATTGCTTTCATAGCAAGAGAATTGAAAGATGCAAGTGGAGGTTACTACGCTGCGCTTGATGCCGATAGCGAAGGGGAGGAGGGGAAGTTTTATGTATGGGAAAAGAAAACGCTGAAAACCTTATTGGGTAATGATTTTATAGAGTTTGAAAAGCGATTTGATATTTCAGAAAATGGCAATTTTGAAGGTGCAAATCATTTAGTTAGAAAAAAACTAGAAGGCTTTGGAACGGCCCGTGAACAGCAATGGATGAAACTCCTGTTCGATGAACGAGCCAAGCGCATCAGGCCAGGCTTAGATGATAAGATTTTGACAGGTTGGAACGCGCTACTAATGAAAGGTTTTGCAGTAGCATACAGTGTATTTCAAGATGAAAATATTCTCCAAGATGCGAAAGGTATTGATAGTTTTTATCAAAAAAATACTTTCCAAAAAGATGGGAATGTAACGCGCACTTTTAAAAACGGGAAGTCGGCAATCAATGGATTTTTAGAAGACTATGCTCTCATGGCCGATGCTTACAAAGCCATGTATGAAGCCACATTTGACGAAAAATACCTAATTCAATCTAAGCAATTGTGTGACTATGCTATTCAGCATTTTTATAACCCCGCGAATGGCTTATTTTATTTTACCTCAATAAATGACGACCCACTTATAGCCCGGAAAGTCGAAACATCTGACAATGTGATACCTTCGTCAAATGCGGTAATGGCAAGTGTTTTGTTTCAGCTAGGCGAACTATATGATGATGCAAATTACAAAAAGATAAGCCGGCAAATGCTGCTCAATATGCAATCTATGGCGCACAAATATACTTCGTTTTATAGTCGATGGGCAAGGTTGGAATTGTCTTTTATAAAAACACCTACCGAAATAGCCATTGTGGGAAAAGATGCAACAAAATTGCGACAAGAGTTTGCACTACATTATCTCCCGAATGTTATTTTTTTGGGTAGCAATAGTAGCAGTGAATTGCCGCTTTTGCAAAGCAAAAGAAAAGCGAACGAAACCTTGATTTATATATGTGAGAACAAAACCTGCGGTTTGCCAGTTAAGACAGTGAACGAAGCTTTGTTACAACTAAAATAGTTTTTTTGTTTGATAGCCGATGCTCCAGTATCAGCTACAGCGCAGTCAATTTATACAGTATATCTATTTACTAGGTGTTTTAGATTATTTCGCATACACACTCAATTAGTTAAATAGAGATTGAAACGAGCATTTTCTTTTTAAACAATAAAAATCATATCTTGGATGTTATTATAAAAAACAATACTATGAAATCTAATCTCTTTTTTATTTACGCTGTTTCTATAGGCTTGATAGTAAGCAGTTGTCAGAAAGCAGACAATACAAACCGGATTGCCGATCCAAACGCAAAACAACACAATGAAGATATGTCTAATACCAAAGCAGAATCAGACAATCTAAATACGGATATAAACAATGCACTTTCTCAAATTTCAGGATTTGGCAAAACAGATATGGCTGAAGCGTTTAGTATTTGTGGAGCTACTATAGATTCGTCACAGCAAAATGCAACTATTCCAACCATCATTTTTACCTTTGATGGTACTACTAACTGCAATAATAGAATTAGAGGGGGAGTAGTAAAAGTGGAGTTGATAGCAGGAGCTAAGTGGGCAGATGCAGGAGCTAAACTTCGTATTACACACATCAATTATAAAGTTACTTTCCCTTCATTAAACAATCATTTTGTTACTTTCAATGGTACAAAATATCTGACTGATGTGAATGGTATTGATTGGCTTGGCATTTATTTTGGAACTAAGACAGTCACACTCAGAGAGCGTGCATACGATATGACGGTGACTTTTGAAAACGGACAAGTTTCGACATGGAAATCGGCTCGACTTTCTGAATGGGGCATATCAAGTGGGCAAATCCACGCTACTGTAAATGGAGACACCCTGATCAATGGTAAAACAATCGATTCTTGGGGCATCACTCGATTTGGAACCAATTTTATGACCGAAATGAATCAGCCTTGGAAATCAGGTACAGCTTGTGGATGGTGGAAACCAACCCAGGGCAAATACACCAGTACAACAGACAATTTTACTATCACCGCTACATTTGGTACAGACAATAGTGGTCGTCAAATTAGTTCTGGATGCGCTTATGGGTTTAAATTAGAGTGGACCATCGGAAACCCTAGCAGTTCAGGCAATGCAGTGCTATCGTATTTTTAATTATTATTCATAAAGTAGCAACCATAAAAAAGCCCCAAAAATGGGGCTTTTTTATGGTTGCGGGGGTCAGACTCGAACTGACGACCTTTGGGTTATGAGCCCAACGAGCTACCAACTGCTCCACCCCGCGATCTATATCTTTGTTTGAGAAAACTAACTTTTTTAGACTTATTCTTGAAGTATATATTTCAAGAAGCGAATGCAAATATAGCTACTTTTTTTCGTAAACCAAATTTTATTCATTATTTTACACCTTATGCATAAATCAGGTTTCGTAAATATAGTAGGTCTGCCAAACGTAGGCAAATCATCTCTGCTCAATAAAATAACTGGAGAGCGGCTTTCCATCATTTCGCCCAAGGCACAGACCACTCGTTCTAGGCTTATCAGCATTGTCAATAATGAAAATTATCAGATTGTTTTTTCGGATACCCCCGGCTACATCAATCAGCCAGCATACGAGTTGCAGAGTTCGATGAATCAATTTGTACACGAAGCTTTTGAAGATGCCGATTTGATTATTTTGCTAACCGATAGATTTCAGTCGTTTGAAGACCAATCCTTTTTGATAGAGCAAGCTCGCAAGACGGCTCGCCCTGTTTTTGTCGTCATCAATAAAGCTGATCTTTCTACTCCAGAGCAGCTTAGTAAACTTTATGAAGCATGGTCTGAGCGATTGCCCGAGGCAAGATGTTTCTCTATTTCTGTAAAAGAAGACTTTAATATTAAGCCTCTTTTTGAGGCTGTGTTGCCATTCTTGCCTGAGCATGAGGCCTATTATTCAAAAGAAGAAATATCAGACCGTAGTCTTCGTTATTTTGCGAGTGAGATAGTGCGAGAGCATGTTTTTTTGCAGTACGACAAAGAAATACCCTATGCTTGCGAGGTACTCACCGAAGAATATAAAGAAGGAGATAAAATGGATAGAATCCGTTGCGTGATATATGTAGAGCGAGAGTCGCAAAAAAATATTTTAATAGGCTCAAAAGGTAGTGCTATAAACAATTTAGGGCGAGCGGCTCGATTGGCCTTAGAAGAGTTTTTAGGTAAAAAAGTATTTCTTGATTTGTTTGTAAAGGTTCGAGCCAATTGGCGAGCAAATGACATAGACTTAAAGCAATTTGGCTATAAATCCTAAGCCATTAATTTTGTATAAAAACATACATAAAGCGCAAATAGAAAAATTAGGTTTTACATTTTCTGTTTATATTGCAAAAAAATACGGTTATGAATTTTGATTTGATAGTGATAGGTAGTGGTCCAGGTGGATATGTTGCGGCTATTCGCGCAGCACAGTTAGGGTTAAATACAGCGATAGTAGAACGTGAAAATCTAGGTGGAATTTGCCTTAATTGGGGATGTATTCCTACCAAGGCATTGTTGAAATCTGCCCAAGTGTTTGAATATCTTTCGCACGCCAGCGACTATGGTATTTTGGTCGCTGAGGCAAAAGTTGATTTTGGCAAAGTGATAGAACGCAGCAGAGGCGTGGCTGATGGAATGAGTAAAGGGATTCAGTTTTTGATGAAAAAAAACAAAATCACCGTTATCAACGGCACGGGCAAACTATTGAAAGCAAATCAAGTAGAAGTGACCGATACTACGGGCAAAAAGACGGTTTACGAAACAAAACAAACTATTTTAGCTACAGGAGGTCGCTCGCGTGAGCTACCAAATGTAAAACAAGATGGTAAAAATATCATTGGCTACAGAGAGGCGATGAGTCTCAAAGAACAGCCGAAATCAATGGTAGTAATGGGTTCTGGTGCTATCGGTATGGAGTTTGCTTATTTTTATTCATCACTTGGCACTAAAGTAACGGTGGTGGAATATCTCGATACTATCTTGCCTCGCGAAGACAAAGATGTGTCGAAAGAGATGGAGAAAATATTGAAGAAAAAAGGCATCGCTTTTATGACTAGTACCGCAGTAGAAAGCGTATCAGTAGCTAGTGGAAAATGTACGATAACACTTAAAACTAAAACAGGGGTTGAAAAAATCGAAGCAGAGAAAGTGTTGTCTGCCGTAGGTATAGCAACTAACATCGAAGGATTGGGGCTAGAGTCGTTAGGTATTAAGACGGACAAAGGGCTTGTAGTGGTAGATGAATTTTACAAAACAAATGTAGCGGGCGTATATGCCATCGGTGATATCGTGAAAGGCCCAGCCTTAGCACATGTGGCTTCTGCCGAAGGGATAGTGTGTGTAGAGAAAATAGCAGGTCATAATCCTGAACCAATCGACTATGGCAATATACCAAGCTGTACATATTGCTGGCCAGAAGTAGCTTCGGTAGGACTTACCGAAGAAGAAGCGAAAACAAAAGGGTATGAGCTGAAGGTAGGCAAATTTCCATTTTCGGCATCTGGAAAAGCCGCTGCTAGTGGCGCAAAGGATGGTTTTGTGAAAGTGATATTTGATGCAAAATATGGCGAATGGCTAGGTGCGCATTTTGTAGGTGCTAATGTAACCGAAATGATAGCTGAAGTAGTAGTAGCACGCAAGCTCGAAACTACAGGACATGAAATATTGAAAGCCATACATCCACATCCTACCATGAGCGAGGCTATCATGGAGGCTACGGCAGCAGCTTATGGCGAAGTTATTCATCTTTAAAATTGATTATTATGAAAGTATATGTTTTTTCGCTTTGGGCAGTACTGCTTATTTTTGCAAGTAGCTGTAGTAAAATAGCCAAGCCAGAGGATTTGGAAGGTACTTGGAAAGGCACTTTTAGTGTAACCGATACCGCAGGTTTTACCCATACCGTAGAGCCTATAAAGGTCATCTTTCGAGGCACAAGCTATACCTCTGATAAAGGCCCTAACAACATGCCTGCGGGTGGTAGCGGTGTGTATCAGATTTCAGACAATAAACTTATCTTTTTAGATCAAAATGTATGGCCAGCAAATTTTGATTGGACATATATTTTGAATGGTACATATCAATACAAATTTAAACTAAAATCACTCTATTTTTCGAGAACTGAGCAGAATGGGGAATTTAAAGAGTACGACTTAAAGAAAAATTAATTTATTGCCATTCATTTCTGTGGGGATAGCTACTTCCATCACAGATAGTATAGTAGGAGCTAAATCCGCCAATTTTCCAGCACTTAATTTAATTGCTTTCACATTTTTATCTATAAAAATCAATGGCACTGGATTTTTAGTGTGTGCTGTATTGGGTGTGCCATCTTCATTTTTCATTCTATCTGCATTGCCATGGTCTGCAGTTACAAAAATAGCGTAGTCTTTTTCAAGACAGATAGTTACCATTTTTTCGAGACAGCCATCTACCGTTTCAGCCGCTGTTTTTACTGCTTCAAATATTCCAGTGTGTCCTACCATATCTGTATTTGCATAGTTTAGGCATACAAAATCTGGAGTGGCCGATTGAATATATTCTTGCACTTTTTCGGTTAGTTCTACTGCACTCATAGCGGGTTGCAAATCGTAGGTGCTAACCTTGGGCGATGGAGCCATGATTCGATGTTCGCCTTTAAATTGTTTTTCCTCACCGCCATTGAAAAAGAAAGTCACATGCGGATATTTCTCCGTTTCGGCAGCACGAAGTTGTGTCTTGTTGTTTTGGGCGAGTATTTCTCCAAGCGTATGTGTGAGTTTATCGTTATTGAAAACCGTATTTATGCCCACAAAAGTCTCATCATAGATAGTCATGGTGGTATAAAAGAGCGATAGCTTTTTCATGCCAAACTCTGGTAAGTCTGACTGAGTGAGCACTTGAGTGATTTCGCGACATCTATCGGTTCTGAAATTAAAACAAAATACACCATCACCTGCTTGTATAGGCTTAAAATTGGGCTGTAAAAAATGCGGTATCATAAATTCATCGGTCACACCAGCATGGTAGCTTTTTTGGATAGCTGAAAGTAAATCTGTGCATGGCTCACCTACTCCTTGTGTCAATAAATCGTATGTTTTTTTGACACGCTCCCATCTTTTATCTCTATCCATTGCATAGTAGCGTCCTATGATAGAAACTACTTTAGCACCAGTATGTGCAGTTTGTTGAATGAGGTCTTGAATGTATCCAAGTCCAGCGTTTGGATCAGTGTCTCTTCCATCTAAAAAAGCATGGATGTAGATTTCTTTTAACCCAATTTTTGCTGCTAAATCGGCTATTGCTACTGCATGGTTGGTATGGGAATGTACGCCACCATCCGAAATTAAACCCATCAAATGAAGCGGTTTTTGGTTCGTTTTGCAATAGTCAAAAATGCGCTTTAGTCCCGCAGCATTAGCCAAGCTACCATCCTTTACTGCATTATTTATTTTTTGAAGTTCTTGATATACTACTCTGCCCGCTCCTATATTGAGATGACCTACCTCAGAGTTGCCCATTTGCCCATCTGGCAGCCCTACTGCTTCGCCAAAAGTAGTCAGGGTAGTATTGGGGTATGTTTTCATCAATGAATCAAAAAATGGGGTATGTGCCTGAGCTATAGCATCTACCATTTTATCTTGACCCAATCCCCATCCGTCTAATATGATAAGTGCCACTCTTTTAGCCATATTGTGTATAATTTTGCATTAGTTTTTTATTAAATGTATCAATAAAATGATTTATTTTAACGTTGGCACGAATTTAGCTACTTATTTAATAGTGAAAAAGAAATTAATCATGTATAACAAAATCATCCGTTCGTTTTTTCTTGTAACTGTCTTTAGCTTTGTCTCTTTCGCAGCTTCAGCGCAGACATTAGATCAGTTTACCGTATTGCTAAAAAATGGCAATGCGCCTGAGCTGGCTAAGTATTTTCAGTCCAATGTAGAGATAAACACTAGCGATGCGAGCAATTCGTATAGCAAATCGCAAGCAGAACAAGTATTGGGCAATTTTTTTAAAAATCATGCGCCACGTAACTTTACTGTAGCTCATCAAGGAACATCGCCTCAAGGTTCGAAGTATGTAATAGGCAATTTGGTGACTGCTAGTGGCAACTATAGAGTGTATCTTTATGCTAAGTCTAGTGGCAATAGTCTAGCCATTCAAGAAATAAGATTTGAACAGCAATAAACGTCTTCTTTGCTTTTTTTGTCAGCCTCGAACCATGTCTTTTTTTAACTTGCGAGCTTAAATCGCAGGTATGTTTTCAATTTCTGAAGCAGAAAATAGGTTACTCCAAAAGTATATTCAATTATCCATTCAAGAGGATCAGCAAGACCCATTAGGATTGATTTTGCCAGGCGATCATAGCGCATTGGCATGTTTACCAGCTACTAAAAATGGAGCAGCAAAGTTGCTTGTAAAATCGGAAGGCATAATAGCGGGGATAGCGTTAGCTAAGATGATAGCGCAGGAGATAGATGCGAATTTAGTGATGGAGCAACTGATGCAAGATGGCGATGCGATGAAGTTTGGCGATATAGCCTTTACACTGCATGGTAGCGAGCGCTCTATTTTGACTGCAGAACGCATCATACTCAACTGTATGCAACGTATGAGCGGTATTGCTACTGCCACAAAGGTTTACACATCGGCTGTGGCGCATACGCGAGCTAAGGTGTTAGATACGCGTAAAACGACCCCAAATTTTAGAGTGTTTGAAAAATGGGCTGTGCGTATAGGAGGCGGATACAATCATCGTTTTGGATTGTATGATATGATTATGCTAAAGGATAATCACATTGATTTTTGTGGAGGTGTGAGCAAGGCGATTTTGGCCGTAAAGGAATATCAAGAAAATAAGGGATTAACACTTAAAGTAGAAGTGGAATCGAGAAATTTAGATGATGTAAAAGCTATACTCGATACGGGCTTTTGCGATAGAGTGATGTTTGATAATTTTTCGGTCGAGAAAACTGCCGAGGCTGTAGCTTTAGTGAATGGTATAATCGAAACAGAATCCTCTGGAGGTATCACCTTAGATACTATTGTGGCTTATGCTGAAACTGGGGTGGACTTTATATCGGTAGGTGCATTGACACATTCGAGCCGTAGTTTAGATTTGAGTTTAAAAGCAATAAAATAATGGAGAAAGTACAACTGCTTTTTATCATCAATCCTATCTCTGGAGTTTATAAAAAAGAACATATACCCGAAAAAATAGCGAAGTATATCGATTACACAAAATACGACTATGCGATAAGGACCACACAGTATGCTGGTCATGCTACTGAGTTGGCCAAGCAGGCAGTAGCCGAGGGATTCAAAATAGTAGTGGCAGTGGGAGGCGATGGTTCTATCAATGAGGTAGCCAACGCGCTGGTAGGCACAGATGTGGCCTTGGGGCTTATTCCATTTGGCTCAGGCAATGGGTTAGCACTGCATTTGGGTATGAAAGCACGGAATGCAAAATATGCACTCGATGTGTTGAATACTGGCAAAACAGTGAAAGTAGATGTGGTAAAAACAAATCTTCGTTATTTTTTGAGCTGTGGTGGATTTGGATTTGACGCACATGCAGCAAGGCGTTTTCGTTCACAAACGATTAGGGGTTTTTTCTCCTATTTTTTGGCTGGAGCGAGAGAGATTTTCTGGCACTTTAAGCCTATACAAGCGGCTATCACTATAGATGGAGAGCGAATCGATCGAGAGGTTTATCTTTTTACAGCGTTTAATTCTAGCCAATACGGCTACAATTTTGGTGTGTTCTCCAATACCTCAATGAAAGATGGCGTATTGGATGTAATTTTACTCAACTCCTTTCCACTACGAAGATTGTTTATCATCTTTTTTTACCTTGTTTTTAAACGACCAGACCTTGTCAAAGAGGCCGAAATGTTTAGAGCGAAGCAAATCACTATTCACGGAAACAAAAAAATAGTGTATCAATTTGATGGCGATCATATCATTCACCATGATGATATGAATATGGAGGTAGTGCCTAATGCATTGAATATCATAGTTCCTATGCAGTTGTCGTCCTTTTAATACTTCGTTTTTTCTTTCAGATGTGGATAATTGCTTATGTGTAACATTATAACGCATGATAATGTATCATAGCTTTGTAAAAAATAATATATGTCTTATCAGATATTGCTAATTGATGACAATCCAGCTGATTCAAGGTTAATCTTAGAAGCATTTAAGCAAAATTCAGATTTTGATAAGTTTGAATTTTCATTTGCATATGATGGTGAGGAGGCTATTCGTTTCTTAAACTCCACCATCAATCTCAATAACCAGATAGGACTTATTTTACTGGACTTAAACCTGCCCAGGATTGATGGTAAAGAGGTTTTATCTTTTATAAAATCAAAACCTTTTTTTGAAAGTACCCCAGTCGTCATTAGTTCAAATTCTGATTATCATAAAGATATAGATGAGTGTAGTCTTTTGAAAGCAGATGCCTATGTTCAGAAGCCGCAAAACTTCGCTGATTTGATTGACTTTGCAAGTTCGATTAGCAATAGTTTTGAGGAGTCAGGAGTTGTGAATATCGATATGCTACAGTGTCAATTTGAGAAAGCACGAATAGCTATCTAAAGTTGATGCTCAGATAGAAGTTGTGCTACTTCACTATTCGTTACTTTTTTTATTTTTTTCTTTTCGACTAGCCATACTTGATCTACCTGATGTAGCATACTGATGTCGTGAGTTGAAAAAATGACCGATTTTTTATGTTCAGATACAATTTTTTGAAATTGATTAAAAACTGTTTTTTTGTTTTTGTAATCAAGGAATGAAAAAGGTTCGTCTAGTAAAAGTAGGCTAGCTTCTTTTTGTAAACAAAAAGCTAATGTAGCAAGTTGATATTGCCCATCGCTGAGGTTGGCTAGTTTTGTGTTTACTAGGTCAGCTATACCAAATGAGGCTAATATCGAAGAGAAATCATCCTTATTTTTGGTCTCTAAAATATGCGCTCTATAGTTGTTTTGTGCTAATTGCAATAGCTCATTTAGGGTTAGATTTTGCGAAAAATTTCTTCCCGCAGCTAGATACATGCTTTCGCTAAACAGAGCTGATGTGCAAATAGGCTTGCCACCTATAGGAGCTACAAGTCCTGCAATAGATTTCAGAAAAGTTGATTTACCGCTACCATTTTCGCCTATCAATGCGACTAGGCTAGGTTGATTGATTTCTAGTAACGATGCTGTGGCTATAGTGTGCTTGTAACCTACACTAAAATTTGAAATCACTATACTCATAGGCTTGTTTCTTTTTTTAGAATAAGCCAAATTACAAATGGAGCACCAAACATAGCCGTGAGTATATTGATGGGAATCGCAATACCAAAAAGCTGAGAAAAAACAATCCCTTGACAAAACAAGCAGATGATACCACCTATTAAAAAGCAAGCAATACTTAGCGGATAGTGATAATTTGATTTGATAAAAAGTCGAGCAATGTGCGGTGCAGCTAATCCCACAAATCCTATTGGGCCACAAAATGCCGTGACCACACTTGCGGAAAGGGCAGCAGATAGAATAGAGAGCTGTTTTGTTTTTGGGATGTTTACACCCGCCAATTTAGCCGTGTCTTCGCCTAGCAACAATAAGTCGTAAGGTTTGCAAAGGTGATAAGAAATAAACAACACGGCTATACAAGCCAATACTAAAATGACAATTTGAATGTTTGTGATAGCGTAAAAACTACCCTGACTCCAAATGAAGAAATCGCGCAGTGAAGTATTTGACATCAATAGTTGAAATAATTGCACAAAAGCCGCTACAGCACTAGTTATCATTAGTCCTACAAGGAGTAGTCCTGCACTGGATTTGAGTTTTTTAGCGATAGATACTACAAAGAAAAAAATGACGACAGAGCCTCCAAATGAAAACAAAAAAGTAAGCCATGCCTGCTGAAAAGGCAATTGAAAAATCCCAGCTATAAATACCATAAATGCGATGCCCAATGATGCGCCAGCACTTACGCCTGTCACATAAGGCCCAGCTAGTGGATTGCGAAAATAAGTTTGCATTTGTAAACCCGATAACGATAATAATCCACCTCCTATACTTGCTGCTATGGCTGCGGGCAGTCGAAATTGTTTGAGTAAAAAAATATCTATTTCCTGCCAATTTAAAATAGCTGAAAAAGGCATGCCTACTATGAATTGTGAGATGAAAAGTATTCCCCAAATGACAACGAGTATAGCTATTTTTATCTTGATTCCCACTAGTTCAAAGCATTAAAAAAGTGAGTTTGAATAAGGAGGTCATTTACCTCTGGATGAAAAATATTGGTCAAATCGGACAGTACCCAATCGGGTCGATAGATACCTGTTTCCCAATAGTCTATGCCTCCCCCAGCAGATACTCTAAGAGACGCGCTAAATATTTTTTTGTTTTTAAACGCATCGAAGATAGCTAGCTTTTCATCTTTGAGCGTAAGCTCTTTCAAGTTTTTCTCGCCCGAAAAAAGTATCCACATGTTTGCCGTTTTAGCTCTTTTCAATACTTGTTCAAAGTTGAGAGAAACGTTGAGCCCGTTGTTGGGCAGGTCATTGCTCCATATATAATTTGCTCCAGCATCTTCAAATAATGCAGTAGTATAGTTGCCTTTGGCAGGCAAATACCAAATGCCGAGATATGGATAGTTGCAGAAAATAGTAGGTTTTTGTGTTGTGGTATTTACCTTGTTTTTTAAGTAGAGATAGTTTTGTTCTACCGTTGCAAAAATGCTATCTGCCAGTTTTTGTTCATTAAAAATAGCACCATAAAATCGAATCCATTCTGCCCTAGCCAGGGGGGTAGTCTCTTTATAATCTTGACAATTCACTACGCTAATATCGGCTAAACTTAATTTTCCCAAAACGGCACCTTGGGTGGTGTATTCTCCATCTGTAAAAAGTAGCGATGGTTTGATTCGTACTACCTTGTCTATATTTGGCTCATAGTCTGCGCCTACATCTTGTATTTCTCCACTGGTTATTAGTTGATTTACCTGCTCATTGAAAATCATTTTTGAGTTGGCTACACCGGCTATTTTAGCTGTCTTGTTGAGCAATGTTACTGCCGCTACCTGAGATGTAGAAAGGAGTACTACATCTTCGATGCTGTCCGTTATCTTAATGGCATTTTCAAACCCTTTTGGACAGGCATTTTGTAGTGAATAGATAATGTATTGAGTGGTGACTTTATCATTCGATTTTACATTTACTACTTTAAATTCTGTATAATACAGAACCTCAAAACCCTTTGCATACCTTGGTTTTAGCGTTTCAATTACATTGAATGCAGTTTCGTTATTTTCTATATTCGATTTGCATCCTGCTACAAGCAATAAAAGTATGATAAATAAATTTTTCATTTCAATACAAAAAATTGAGTAGTGTTTATGCCTGCTTTAAATTGGTCAATTTGCTGATAGTTTTTATCAAATCTAAAAATCTGCGAAGCTTGTGTATAATCTAGTGCATCACTAACATATAAATCGCCAGAAATTGGGTCTATATCGAAAGCATAAATAGTGCTTACATTCAGGTTAAGTATTGGCGTACTATTGAGCTTAGTCGCATGTAAAGTGGTATAGTGTATGCTTTTGTCAACGACCCACTTCACACTTTGACTTACTGCATCAAGGCGGAGCAATTTAGGATTTTCACTCATGCTAAAATCAAAGGTGTCTAAGCCTGTGTAGCCTGCTAAATCGATTTTTAAAAGCTTTGCTGGTATAGCACTTGAGCTGCTTTTGTCTGTGAGAGTATATAGCTTTCTATCGGTAGTAATGCAAAAGCTATTTGGTTCCGTTGGTAACGATATTTTTTTTAATGTTTGAAAATTTGAAGCATCTAATATGCGAATTTGAGCAGTGAAAGAGCCATTCAATTTTGTTCTTTCTAAAACGGCTATTTTGTTGTCATACTGTTGGATTTGCCCCGTTTCGCCCTCCATATTTACAGTTGATACTACAGTGGCGTTTAGGTAGTTTATAACCCATAGTTTGTTTGCATAAAGTTCACTCACCAATGCGATAGAGTCATTTACAGCACAAAAATATCTTGGCGATGAATTCGGAATATTTATAGTCCATTTTCGATTAAAAGTAGTACTTGATATTACTTCTATTTTTGCAGTATTATTGACTACTACAAATAGTAGAGAGTCTTTTTGGAATACGCTTTGCGCCACATCTCCAAGTGCTATGCCATTTTGAGATTGAAAAATGTCTTTTGTGAGTGTTTTCTCTTTTTTGTTGTATAGTGAAAGGCTTGCATTGCCCCACATAAAATTGCCTTCATTGATTATTATTACTCCGTCTTGACTAATTATAGGCGGGATATTTTTATCGTGACATCCTACCATAGATATGAGTGTGATATATGCAATTACTTTTTTCATCCTAGGAGATTTAGTTTTAGTGAAAATTCGAAATAGCGACCTGGCAAGGGTTTGAGGGGTACGCTGTAAAAAGTTTGATTAGCCAAATTATACACAGCGGCCGACAGGGTAAATTTATGTTTGTTGAAGGTGAAGTATTTACTTAAACTTGTATTAAACAACCAATAGGGATGCAAAAATTCACTATTGTCAGTAGCGGTAAATACCTTGCCAACGTATTGTGTTTCAAACGTCAACTCAAAACCTTGGTATTGGCTAATTGCGTTTAACGTTACTTTGTGTGAGGGGGTATAAATGAGCTGCTTGCCTACCGAAGCATCTGTGTTGTTTATCGCTTTTTGATTCTTTATTTTTGTGAATGCGTAGTTGGCATCTATAAATGCAGCAAATGATTTTGTATTTGGTAGAACACCTGTGGTCAAGCTATATTCCACACCATATCCCATTACTTTTTTTAGATTACTAGGTGTCCAGTAGGTTGTGTTGGGATTGGGGTGCCAAAGTATCCAATCATTTATATGTTGTCCGTAAAAAAGTAATTTGGTGTTTGCATATTTGTGAAAGAGATGAATTGATGCCTCATATTTCCAACCTTTTTCGGGCGTCAAAGCTGAGTTACCGCCTTGCACCCAATACAAGTCATTTAAGCTAGGTATTCGATATGTTTTGGCTAGGGATGCAGTATAGGAGAAGGATACTTCTTTTTTTGTATGTGTGTAGGAAACAAAAAGTTTTCCGGCAGGAATTATTTTTTTGTTCCATAGCACTTGCTCAAATACAATCGAACTTGACCATTTTTTGGGCTTAAAACTCAACCCTTGAGTCCATTTGCCAATGTGTCTATTTACTCTCGATTCGAAACCCATTGACATACTGCTTTCGTAGTCGTAGCCTAGGCTAGACGAAAGTGTTAGTCTTATCTTTGGCCAACTATTTTTTACAATAAATTTGTTTCTCGATACCTGAGATTTAATGTTGTTTTCTAATAACAAAAGGCTATTGGTGTAAACTAATTTATCTTCCATATAGCTTGTATGTAGTTTCCAATACAAACTATTTTTTTGACCAAAATAACTTACTAAAACTCTGTAGCTATCATCGTTTTGTCGTTCTTTAGTAGTTGTGATGGGATTAAAATTTGGGAGCTGTCGATCACTTTTTACCCACCAAAATGCTATATCTATTTCATTTTGCTTATCTACGAAAAATCGCATTTGTTGTTGTATTGAAAACTGTGCTACTGGGGCATTTTTTAGTGTTATCAGCTTGTTTTTTTCAAACGGATTAGCGTATTTGTATTCGTTTTTTGTTTGCAACGAAAAGAAATCAGTAGCAAAAGCTACTCGATTTTTGCGCATCGAAAAGCTAAAATATAGCGTATGCGATTTAAGTGTGTTGTAGCTATAACCAATGTTTGCAGCTACTCCATTTTTTTCTAAAAACTTCGGTGAAATATTGATAGTGGCTCCTATTTGAGTCGATTTAGTAAGTGAGATTTGTTGTCTATCAGATAGTAAGCTGATAGTAGAGAGGTCGTTTTGTCCAGTATTAGGTGATTGAATGGCCACACCATTCCATTCGAGCGATGATTGAGCCGCATTAGTGCCTCGATACGAAATGCTCGACAACATACCATTGCCATAGCGTTTCATAAAAAAGCCAGGCTCTCTGTCTAGCAATTGGTCGATAGACTTTTGCGATTGTAAGCTGATTTTTTGTTGACTCAAAGTATCGAATGCTTCTTCTTTTTGCTGCACAAAAACTTTAGTTACCTCAGTGAATCGAATAGTATCTTGCCATTCGTGGGCATGTGCGCCCACCCAACAAAAGGATAATATAGTGATATACCATTTCATTTCTTTTTTGAAAAGCCATAGGGGCAATGTCGGCAACCGCTTTTGCAGCAAGTGCCTCGTTTGAGATGATAGCTTTCTTTAAAAACTACGTATCCATTTTCAAGATAATAATCAGCCTGTGTATCGCAGCCATGAGGCTGCGATACATTTACTGGCTTGTTCTCTATTGTAGCTTCGATTTTTTGCATCTTACTGTTTTGATACACGCACTACCGAATCTTGCCCATTGGAATAGTGTACTTTTAGTACATAAACTGCTGGCGAAAGGGTAGTTAAATTCAATGTGCCATTTTCGTTGATGTTGTATTTGCCATATGATCTTCCCATTAGGTCAAACACTTCCACTTTTGTTGTATTGTTAGTCCCTACTAAAGTGATTAAATCTGTAAACGGATTAGGATAGACCTTTAGTTTTTCTGAAGCGATGTTATCCACGCTGGTTACACCCACTATTCTAATCTGCACTAAAGCAGTGTCACATGCGCCTGCAAGATCACAAATTGCGTATGAAAATTCATCTACAGTTTCGATACCAGCGGCTGGGATGTAATGGATTTTTTGCGTAGTTGAGTCGAGACTAATGACGGCACCTATTACGGTAGATGCGCTCACCCATGCGATTTTAACTGGCGCAAAAGTTGCATCAGAGTCGTTGGCTAAAACAGCTAACAGCGTATCTGTTTGATAGGTAAATAAGAAGGAGTCATTTAAAGCGATGGGCGCCTCATTTACGCTATAAAAAAGTGCAATATGTTCAGGTGAAATGCCTACTGATATGGAGTCTTGTGAGCTACTTGGCGATATATTTGAAACCAAACTTCCATAGCTGCTATAGTCTGTTTTTGTTTGGAAATAGCGTGCTGCCATGGGGTCGTAGGCTATACTCACTGGGCTTGCTAAAATAGATAGGTCTGACGTAGTGATTTGTAGTGTAGTTAAATCAAAAATGGCTGCTTTTGCATCATAAACTAAGTGTAGATTGTTGGTATTAAAAATGCCAATTCCTTTTGTCACATCGCCCAAAAGATTGGTCGTTGTAACAGTCTGTGTAGTGATGTCAAAAATAGAGATACTATTCGCTTCTGTATTTACACTCACTATTTTGTTATCATATCTAAAGAGTTCACTTATACCTGCGGCTACTTCGCCCAATACTACATTGCCAAGAAATGTACCAGTCGAAATCTTTACAAGTGAAATCGAGCCAATAGAGTCATTGAAGCAACCAAAACCACCACATTGGTCTATAGTTCCTTTTGTATTTTGTGCTAAGTAAGCTGTGTCGCCTACGACAAGTATCGATTTTACTTCCTTATCGATTTCTTTTACTGTATAAAGGGGGAGGAGCGTGGAGGCATTGTAAGCGTACAAAAACGAATCTACTTGACCATACCAATTGCCCACCATTAGGGTGTTGCCACTGATAGCGAGGGAGCGAGGACTAGCGCCAAGATAAGTGCCCGATACGGTTTTAGTTTCCGTTTTCAAATTGTATTTTACGATATTGGTTTCTGCTATTACATAGCCATTGTCGCCATCTACAATTATGTTTTGCGCAGATTGACTGTTGATCGTGTCAAACACGTGATACACCTTGCTGTAAGGATTGTAGCTGCCTACAGTTACATTGTCTGTAAATGGGGGTGCAAATTCAAATAATCCGCTGTTGACGACTATCACTTTTTCGTTGAGTGACTGCGCAAAGATGGATGCACTGCAAAGCAATGCGGAAATCGTGTAAAATGCCTTTTTCATGTGATAAAAGTTTATGGTCAAAAATTGACCGGTTTAAAAAAAGGCTTGCGGTAAAACAGAAAAAAAACATTGATCAGATGTCTTCTTCGCTTTTCTCCCGAAAGCATTGAAAATTGTTTGCATGGGGCAGGTCTTCCGACTCGCTTCATCTGTTAGACCTTCCCATCGAGATGTGCTCGACAGTGGTATAATGCCAACAGACATTTTTGAAGCTTACGGCAGCGGGGACTGTACTGGATTTGCACCAGTTTCCCTTTTAAACAGAGTTGCTTTTGACACAACGTCCGTACCTTTTGCAAAGGCAAATAAACTAATTTTTAATGGAATAAGCGAAATGGTTTTTTTCCACAAGTGGAGACGAAGCGCTTTTTTTTACAAAAAAGTATCGATGGCTAGTACATAGCTTTCAAGCCCAAAGCCCGCTATCACGCCTTTACAAACAGCCGAAATCATGGAATGTTGGCGAAACTCTTCACGTGCATAAATATTTGAAATGTGGACTTCGATGACTGGCGTTTTGATAGCGGCTACAGCATCTCGGATAGCCACAGATGTGTGGGTGTAGCCACCCGCATTGAGGAGTATGCCATCATATTTAAACCCCACTTCTTGTAGCTTATTGATAATCTCCCCTTCCACATTCGATTGGAAATAGCTGAGTTGAATCTCTGCGAGATATACTTCTTTCAATTCTTCAAAAAACTCATCAAAGCTCATATCGCCATAGATATCTGTTTCTCGTTTGCCAAGTAAATTTAGATTCGGGCCATTGATGATCAAAATACGCTGCATGGATTAAATTTTGACAAATTAAATCAAAAAGCAAATTAAAGATTAGAAAATTGAACGAAAGTTTTACATTTGCACTGGGCGAGCCTCATACGACCAGCTCCTGCAGACCCCCCCAGGGTGGAAACACAGCAAGGGTAAGCGGTTGTAGCGGTGCGATATGAGTTACTTGCCCGCTTTTTTTTCTTTCTCCACAATAGGTGGATGATTTCATTTCATTTTACGATTACTTCTTTTCATTTTTGTTGTAAAATATACAATACATGAAGTTTTTTATCGATACTGCCAATCTTGCTGAAATAAAAGAAGCCCATGCATTGGGTATTTTGGATGGTGTGACAACCAACCCCTCGCTTATGGCGAAGGAAGGCATCAAAGGTGAGGCGAATATTATTCAGCACTACAAAACAATTTGCGAAATGGTAGATGGCCCTGTAAGTGCAGAGGTGATCGCTACAGACTATGCTGGTATGGTGAGTGAAGGCGAGAAATTTGCTGCTTTGCATCCTAATATCGTAGTCAAAATACCGATGACAGTAGATGGTATAAAGGCGATTAAGTATTTTTCGAGCAAAGGTATCAAAACGAATTGTACGCTTGTGTTTTCGGCTGGTCAAGCTATTTTGGCTGCCAAGGCTGGTGCTACCATGCTTTCGCCTTTTATAGGTCGTATTGATGACTCTAATTGGGATGGTGTACAACTTATAGAACAAATAGTCCATATATATCGAATACAAGGTTTCAATACCGAAGTGTTAGCGGCTTCGATTCGTTCGGGTTTACATATCGTTAAATGTGCTGAGGCAGGTGCAGATATCGCTACTTGTCCGCTTTCATCTATCCAATCATTGTTTAGGCATCCACTCACCGATATAGGCTTGGCAAAGTTTATAGAGGATTCGAAAAAGATGTAAGTGCGATAATAGCGTCTATCATTAGCTTGCAAATCATCAGCCTACCGTCTGAGAAAAGGAACAACTATCGTATTGAGTAGTATTGAATGTGATAATTTTTATTGGATAAATACGCTCGACTAGATCTCCATTCTCATTTAATTGTCAAATTATAGTTTTTGGGTTTGGACATACTTTTTTGATAAAATGTTTCTATAATTTTAGTTTAAATAAGGCAAAATGAAAGCTTACACGCTAGTATTTATCCTGATTACTTTAGTAGCTTCTGTTTTCATGAGTTTATGTAAAAAAGAAAATAAACTATCTGTAGCACAATACGATTTTAGAGATTCATTAGTGTGTAGCATAGTTGTTCCATCGGTTTTATACCAGCGGGTCAGTTCCAACTTACGATAACAGTGGGTATATTGGATTTGTTCCTTATTTGAGCGATTCAATTGTTAGTATAAATATAGATGTATTGGTAGTGTCAAGGGGGGTAGATACAAACGATTTGGTTATAAAGGGGGCTCTTTTATCGGCTACAGGTAGTAGTCATCTAAATTTTAAGTACACACATCCAGGTAGTGTATTCTTTGACCAATATTTGAATTTCACTCCACAAGGCAAGTTTCTTTCCTACTCTTACAATTTGTATCCTTCTTCAAGATTTGTTACCAAGGCCATCACTAAGTTTGGGTATAAAAAGAAGTAAAAAGGCTACCTTATTTTATTCCAAAATAATAGCTGATATTCAATCCAGCATTGTATAGATATCCCGTGATGGGCGCATCTGTGATTTGCAAAGCGCCAAACCTAACCGTAGGTTCTATGCGGAGATTCAAGTTGGTATATCCATTTACTCTTTTATAAATCGATTGGTTACTCTACTTTCATTATTTTGGATCGTGATGAAATAGAGCCCAGATTGCCAACTGGCTACATCTATGGTTTTAGCTATATCTGCGAACTCTACCTCAAAAACTAACCTACCCAAAACATCAGATACTAAAAGCTTTGCAGCGGTAAGTTTTTCTTTCAAAGAAATATGCAGCGTAGATTTGGCAGGATTTGGGAGAAGGGAAAGTGAAGAGGAGGGGAGTTCGTTTATGCCATCAGCAACTGTAAACATTGTATCACAAACTAAATTTGAGAAGCCGCAACTATTAAATGCTCGATAGCAAACTTCATATTGACCATTTTTTACTTTCAAATCTACATTTGGCAATCCATTGCCACAGCCATTGGCAGTGTTTATAATGGTTATAAAATTCTTGTTGATTAACACAGTATCTATGATAAATCCAACTGGGAAAATATTTTTCACACTCCATGAAATAGTATCTGAATATACAGAATTTGAGGTAAACTTATATCCCCAACAAGGATTTGACTGTCTAGTAATAGAAGATACTATCGGTACACTACATTCCACCGTTACTACCACCATAGCTGTATCGCAGAGCGAAGGCAATTGATTGTCACATACTTGATAGAAAAAAGTGTCTATGCCCGAATAACTAGAATCTGGCATGTAGCGAATCTGATTGCAGTTTGCGATAGATAGCCAAGCTGCTGGCGAACCCCATAGATGTTTGATGCAGATAGTATCGCCATTGGGGTCATTGTCATTGGCCGTAGCATTAATCAGTGCCGACCCAAACTGGGATATAGTTGCCGTGTCGTTCTGTGCATTTGGTGGAAAATTTGAGGTTGTTGCCAAACCGGTTATTTTCACCGTATCGCATTTCATATAACTAAATTGCCCATTCATGACGGTAAGGCATACAATAAAATTACCATTGGCAGCATAGGTATGTGTAGGATTTACGGCCGATGAAGTAGGCGTACCATCCCCAAAATTCCAACTGTACGAATCTGGATAACCATCTACAGATGAAGTAAACGTAGTAGTAGCTACATTGGTAGATTGTGTAAAAGTAGGAACTAATGGCGCAGGCGGTATAGTACTCCAAGTGGCTTTTATCGGATTGTCCACCGAGTCATAATCAAATGTAATCACACTACCTTTCGCTTCTTTGGTCAGATAGTAGTAGCGGATATTAGTATCAATAGTATTAGACAAAGTTGTCCAAGGCGAAAGAGCGGTAAAGCGATATTCAATTTTGGTACTTACAAACTCTACTCGTTTTTGGCGAAGGCATTTATAATTGCCCAAGAGTGTAGTTACTTTTCCCCATCCGTCTATGGTATCTGTCGCTATAGTAGAGCTAGTGAGCTTTATATCACTAACCAAAGGTTGCCCCACACAGCTACCCGAAATCGTTTTTGTGAAACCAGAGTTGTTGGCATATTTGCCACCATACACAGTCGGAAACTGAAATGCCACAGGCACAGGCGAAAAATTGACAAAAGTAGCACAGCCTTGTAGCACGCCTTCCAAACCTTCATACCTAAAATCGTTGGCAGTACTATTGCCTATCAAAAAATTAGTATTGTCTGCGGTGATAGCTATATCGCCATTCGAGAACCTAGATTGCTGTGTACTTGTGAGTGCTTTGTACATCACGGTATCGTACAGCATCGTCTGAAAATTAGTAAAGGTGTAGGTTTGATTAGCGCCAGCATTGCCCCAATTTTGAGCGTAGATGATAGTGTCTTGCGCTACTTTATGATTCCAACCAATGGCTGGCATATCCGAAAGATTGAACGTAATTTGTGCTTTGGTAGTAGAGGCAAGTGTGAAAAATAAAGCGACTAGGAATAGATTTTTCATAGATATATTTTTAGCTTATTTAAAAGTAAAAACTATTTTGATTAAAAGTGCTACGATTTTGTTTTAGAATAGAAAATTGGTTCAGTATTTTTTTGGTGAGGGTTGACGAAGTATGTATTATGAATCTGATGGAGGAAATAAAAAAAGGCGAGTTGCCCCGCCTTGAATGTTTTATTCACTAGTCTGTCTATCTATTTATTGAGTTCATGATACATTTAGCAAAAAAAATGCCTCCCACTTAAGCGGAGAGGCTTACTAAATGTTTTCACAACGGAATAATCCTTATTGTGATTTGCTTTCATTTCAAAAATAGAATTTTTTTGATAATTTCCAATCTAAATTGGAGGATATGAAAAAAACTGTATTGGGATTAGACCTAGGGACAAATAGTATTGGATGGGCGTTGGTGGAGGTAGATGAAAACGGAAGCCCCTTATCAATCATAGGCATGGGGTCAAGAATCATCCCTTTAAATTCGGATGAAAGAGACCAATTTCAAAAGGGACAAGCAATTTCTAAAAACCGAGATAGAACGATAGCTCGAACCCAGAGAAAAGGATATGATAGGAAACAACTCCGAAAGAAAGAATTGAAAACGATTTTAGCAAAGTATGGTATTGCTCCAACAATGGAATTGCTGAACTTGCCCTCTTTAGATTTATGGAAATTAAGAGCTGATGCTGTCAATGATTCTCAAAATATATCAAAAGAACAATTAGGTAGAATACTCTACATGCTAAATCAAAAGCGGGGTTACAAATCAGCTAGAAGTGAAGCTAATCAAGATAAAAAAGATACTGACTATGTAGCAGATGTAAAAAGTAGATATGCTGCATTAAAATCCGATGGACATACAATTGGGCAATATTTTCAGAAAGAACTTTCAAATGCATCTTCTAGCGATGAGTATTTTAGAGTAAAAGATAAAGTGTATCCAAGAGAAGCTTATATAGAGGAGTTTGACAAAATCATGGAGGTGCAGAAAGAAAAACACGACTTTCTTTCTGATGAAGTAATCACTAAACTAAAGCAAGAAATAATATACTACCAACGAAAACTAAAATCTCAAAAAGGCTTAGTTAGTATTTGCGAATTAGAGGGCTTTGAGACACAGATTACTGACAAAGAAACTAATCAAGAAAAAATAAAATTTGTTGGGCCTAGAGTTGCGCCTAAAACTTCTCCATTATTCCAACTCTGTAAGATTTGGGAGGTAGTAAACAATATCTCACTAAAAACAAAAAATCCTGAAGGCTCAAAGAATAAATGGGGAGATAGAACACCTACTTTAGCAGAAAAAATAGAGATAGTAAATCATCTATCAATCAATGAAAACTTGAATCTTATTCAACTACTTAGAATACTGAAATTAAAGAAAGAACAAGTTTATGCAAATAAGCAACTCCAAAAGGGTATTCAAGGAAATATCACGTATGCCTCAATTCAAAAAATAGTAGGTGAAAGTGAATTTCTAAAGTTTGAACCTACGATAGTTTCATTACCAGATAAAGCTAATTTAGTAGATAAGAAAACTGGAGAAGTAATTGAGCAACTTAATGGATTTATTATTTCAGATGCAATAGAAAAAGAACCCTTTTATCAACTGTGGCATACAATCTATTCCATCAAGGATATGGACGAATGTCGAAATGCTTTGATAAAGCGGTTCAAGTTTACTGAAGATATAGCAGAAAAGCTATCTAGGTTGGATTTTAACAAGCAGTCATTTGGCGATAAGTCGAATAAAGCTATGAGAAAGATACTCCCTTATTTGATGAAAGGATATAATTACTACGAAGCTACTACTTTGGCTGGTTATAATCATAGCAAGAGCTTGACTAAGCAAGAACAAGAAGATAGAGAAACAAAGGACAGATTAGAACTTTTACCTAAAAACAGTTTAAGACAACCAGTGGTGGAGAAGATTCTCAATCAAATGATAAATGTAGTAAATGCTATCATAGATAAATATGGGAAACCTACTACAATCAGAGTTGAGTTGGCTAGAGAACTGAAACAAAGTAAAGATGAAAGAGAAAGCAGTGATAAACAAAATGGGTTCAATAAAAAACTAAATGAATTAGTAGCTAATAGACTCACTGAATTAGGGTTACCTTCAACCAAAAGATATATACAGAAGTACAAATTTATTTTCCCTGCTAAAGATAAAAACTGGAAAGAGGCTGATGTAGTAAATCAATGTATCTATTGCGGACAATCGTTTAATCTTACAGATGCTTTATCTGGAGATAATTTTGATGTAGATCATATCGTACCCAAAGCGTTACTATTCGATGACTCTCAAACAAACAAAGTACTGGTGCATAGAAAATGCAATAGTGATAAGCTTGCTCAAACTGCATACGATTACATTGCAAAAAAAGGTGCGAAAGAATTAGATAGCTATATATTACGAGTTGATGATTGGTTCGCTAGAGGTATTATTTCATATCCCAAAATGCAACGACTTAAAGTCTCATTCGAAGAGTATCAAGAGAGAAAAGCTGCAAAAAAAGAAACCGAAGCAGACAAGAAAATATGGGAAAGTTTTATAGATAGACAACTCCGAGAAACAGCCTATATCTCTCGAAAAGCTACCGAGTTGCTCTCTAAAATATGTAATCAAGTAACTACAAGTGAAGGGGGGGTAACTGCAAAATTGCGTTCATTGTGGGGTTGGGATGATGTGTTGATGAATTTACAACTATCTAAATATAAAGAGATAGGACAAACCCAACTGAAAGAATGGACGAGTGAGCATGGGAAACGAAAGCACCAAAAAGAAGAAATTGCTAATTGGACTAAGCGAGACGACCACAGACATCATGCAATAGATGCCCTAGTAGTTGCCTGTACAAAACAAGGTTTTATTCAAAGAATAAATACGCTGAATGCAAGCGAAGTAAGAAATGAAATGAATAGAGAAGTAGAACAATCGAAGATTGACTTCAAAGAGAAAAACACCTTACTGGAAAAGTATCTTATCACACAAAAACCTTTTGGCACTAAAGATGTGGAATTAGAAGCTGACAAAATTCTCGTATCATTTAAAACAGGAAAAAAAGTATCTACCATCAGTAGATATAAAGCCACTGGCAAGAACAAAGAAACAGGTGTGATAGTCCCTAGAGGTGCTTTACATGAGCAATTTGTATATGGGAAAATCAAAGTGAATGATGCTAAAAAATCGCTCAAATTCCTATTTTCGAATCCATCGAAAATAATCAACTCTGAAATAAGAAATCTTGTGCTTCAGCGACTAGAAGCAAATGACAATGACCCTAAAGCAGCTGAAAATTCTTGTAAGAAAGACCCCTTGTATTTGGATGCTGAAAGAACAATTTTAATCGAAAATGCAGATTGTTTTAAAGATGAATATGTAATAAAGTACAAGATTCAAGACTTAAAAACTAAAGATGTACCTTTCATCGTAGATGAAAAAGTGAAAAGTATAGTTAAGGCACAGCTAGATAAGTTTGGTGGTAAAGAAAAAGAGGCATTTAAAGAGACCGTTTGGTTTAATAAGGCAAAACAAATCCCTATTCGTACTGTAAGATGCTTTACTGGCTTATCAGCTGTAGAAGCGATAAAAAAGGATGATACTGGGAAAGAAATTGGCTTTGCCAAAACAGGAAACAACCACCACATTGCTATTTACAAAGACAAAGATGGTAAACAGATTCAGCATATATGCACTTTTTGGCACGCTGTAGAGAGAAAAAAGTATGGAATACCACCCATCGTAAAAAATACGTCTAGTTTATGGACGGAGGTATTAAAAAATGAGCTACCTCAAAGTTTTTTAGATAAGCTACCTCCTGATAATTTGGAATTGGGTTTCAGTATGCAACAAAATGAAATGTTTATATTAGGATTAAGCAAAGAAGATGCTGAAAATGCCATTAAAAATGGCGACTACTCTTTATTGAGTAAATATATGTATTTAGTGTGGAGTATATCAGAAAACAATTACTGGTTTAGACATCATTTAGAAACTAAAAACTCAGAATTGAAAGTTATAGAAGGAACAAAAGAAAGTAAAAGATATTATAACATTCGAAGTATAGGAGCATTTATTGCTCTTAATCCAATAAAAGTAAGGTTAAATCATCTTGGAGATATAACTAAAATTGGTGAGTAGAATTTAAAAATAATCTTCTATCCCAAACCCTCAAGTTTTTCAGAAACCTTGAGGGTATTAATCGACTCCATTTTTTCCAAAGTTCCGCACTTTGGAAAAGTTTAAATTGGAAAAATTTAAACACAGTTGAGAGTATTCAGCTTAAGTCAGTTTGCTGGAAGTTAGAGATAGATAGATTGGGAAATATTATTAATATCATCAAATAATCCGCTATCCCAAACCCTCAAGGTTTTCAGAAACCTTGAGGGTTTTAATCGACTCCATTTTTTCCAAAGTTCCGCACTTTGGAAAAGTTTAAAAACAGCGTAAATTTAAAGCCAACTATTTAACTTAGCGTTCATGCTGTTGCCCGATAAATATTATCATATTTATAACCATGCCATAGGCGATGAAAATTTATTTCGGGAAGAGGAAAACTACTATTACTTTCTCCAAAAATATGCTCAGCATATCACACCCATTGCTGACACTTTTGCCTACTGCCTTATGCCCAATCATTTTCATCTTTTAGTAAGAATAAAACGGGAAGATGATATTCTTACTACCTTTCCGAAGATTCTCGATTCTTCAACTTTTCCAAAGTTCCAAACTTTGGAAAAGTTAGAAAAAGAAGGCAATCCACTTTCTCCATTTTTATCTAAACAATTTGCAAACCTTTTTAGCTCTTATACTCAATCATATAACAAGGTATATCATCGAAAGGGCTCTCTATTTTTAAAAAACTTCAAACGAAAAGAAATAACCAACGAAGCCTATTTTACAAAGTTAATCCACTATATACACCACAATCCTGTACACCACAGATTTACTGATGATATAGCAGCTTGGCCTTATTCATCCTACGATTCTCTACTATCAGATAAGCCTACTCAGCTCAAGCGAAATGAAGTATTAGATTGGTTTGGTTCAAAAGAAGATTATAGAAAATTTCATACCTATAAACACACTTCTTTACCTATTTTCGATTTCTAAACAAAACATTTTACCAAACAGCAGCGTATATTCTTCAAAAAGAGTATGCTAAAACGTACTATTCATATCGGTAGTCCCTGTAGGCTCGCTACCCAAAACGAACAACTCGTTTTGAAATACAATCATATAAATGGGCAAGAAGATATAGCGGACAAAACAGTGCCTATATCGGATATCGGTATCCTGATTTTAGAACATGAGCAGATAACCATTTCGCATCCATTGATAGATAAATTGATTCAAAATAATGCAGCACTCATAACCTGCAATGCGCAAAAGCATCCTACAGGCTTACTCCTAAATTTGGATGGCAATACGGTGCAATCGGAGCGTTTTAAGGCTCAAACAGATGCTACTGAGCCATTAAAAAAACAACTTTGGCAGCAAACCGTAAAGGCGAAAATAGAAAATCAAGCAGCCGTTTTTCGGCACTGGGACATAGACCATGTTTATTTGCTCAAATTAGCAAAAGATGTTCGATCTGGCGATACAGAAAACTGCGAAGCTACCGCAGCAGTTTATTATTGGCAACGTCTTTTCCCGCCTGCTTGGAATTTTTATAGAAAGCGAGAGGGAGCACCGCCCAATAATCTACTCAATTATGGCTATGCTATTTTGCGAGCCACTACTGCTCGGTCATTGGTGGGTTCGGGGCTATTGCCCACCTTTGGTATTTTTCACCGAAATAGGTACAATGCCTACTGCCTAGCAGATGATATCATGGAGCCATATCGCCCCTATGTAGATATGACCGTTCGCAAAATCATAGACCAAAGTTCGCACATACAAGAGCTAACCAAAGAACTAAAAACGACCATACTTCAGATTCCTGCCATGGATGTAATGATAGATGGTAAAAAAAGTCCACTCATGGTGGCTATGCAACGCACTACCGCTTCTTTGGCAAACTGCTATTTGGGAGAAACTCGAAAAATTCTTTATCCAGAACTATGAATTATGAACGGCTCAATGCATACAGAATCATGTGGGTAATGGTCTTTTTTGACTTGCCGACCGAAACGCCAGCCCAACGAAAAGTTTATGCAAAGTTTCGGAAAAAGATATTGGATTTTGGCTTCAATATGTTTCAATTTTCTATTTATCTACGCCATTGCCCTAGCAGAGAAAATGCAGAAACACATATCCGGCATGTAAAAGCCATCATACCCGAAAGAGGTCATGTGGGTATTTTGACTATTACGGATAAACAGTTTGGCGATATGGAGATATATTATTCTGGCAAAAAAACGGATGCTACTCCAGCACCTCAGCAGCTAGAATTATTTTAATCAAAAATATGGTTAGGAAAACTTACCGTTAGAAACAAAAAAAGCCGTATTGAACTCAATCAATACGGCTTTTTAGTGCACTTTTTTTCTGATAAAATTAAGTTCAAAGAAAGTGCTGATAAGCCTTTGAGCAAAGTCTGTTGTTATCAGTAATGCAAAGAACAAAATTTGAAAGCAAATCACAACGATT